>CALIOL010000084.1 GCA_938044705.1 uncultured Ilumatobacter sp.
GCCTCGCGCTACGTCGAGGACGAGAGCGGTGCGCTTCCGGCGCCGGGGCCATCGGCTCCGGTCGTCGTCTCCGAGACGACGCAGGGTCCGTTCCTGAACCACGTCGTGGTTGGTCAGCATCGATTCCTCGCCGACGAGCCCGAATCGATCGGTGGCTTCGACGCCGGTCCCGCGCCCTATGACCTCCTCGGGGCGGCGCTCGGTGCCTGCACATCGATGACGCTACGGATGTACGCGGACCGCAAGAAGCTCCCGCTCGACCGTGTGACCGTCGGTGTCCACCACGACAAAGTGCATGCGGACGACTGTGAGGCGTGCGCCGAGAACGAACTGCTCGAGGGTCGCACCGGCATGATCGATCAGTTCGAGCGAGTCATCACGATCGAAGGTGACGACCTCACCGATGAGGACCGCAAGAAGCTCCTGATCATCGCCGACAAGTGCCCGGTCCACCGGACCCTGGAGAACGCGAGCTCGATCACCACTCGCCTCGCCTGAGCGAGGCCGGCAGGCCTAGTTGCGCAGCGAGAGGCTCATCTCGGCGCCGCGCTGAACGTGCTTGCCATCGCCGAGTCGCTTGATCGCCGCATTGAGTTCGGCGCACATGATGATCGTGATGCCGACGAGGCTCAGCCAGCCGAGCAGACCGAGGATGGTGTTGATCATCTCGATCGACTCTGGTCCGTCGCCTGCCGCTTGGCGTTTGACGAACCACGGGCCGAGGCTCTGCAATGCGGTGAAGATGATGCCGGCGACGATCGCCCCAGGCCACACGTCGCGCCACGAGGTCGTGAAGGACTTCATGAATCGATACATGACTGCGATCACGCCGATGTTGATGAGCACGGTGGCGGCGATGATGCCGACGTTGCCGATCGCCGGCAGTTTGAGCGTCTGGACGAGTGAGGCCAGCACGAGGTTGGCGAGCTGAGGCAGTGCCAGCACGATGAGGCCGACGAGTGCCTTGCCGCGCAGCACTGGGGTCTTCGCCCGGTCGTCCACGGGGACTTCCCACGCATCGTCGAGCGCGCCGTGCAACGCGATGAACACCTTCGTGGCCGAGAACAGCGCGATTGCCAAGCCGATCACGATGGCGATCACGCTGCCGTCGATGGCCTCGGGGTTCTCGGCGAGCGTCTCGCCGAGTACGGGGATCTCGGAAGCGGCGCCGTCGATGATCCGTTCTTGCAGTTTCTCGTTGTCGCTCAATACGAAGCCGAGGATCGACACCGCGGCGAGCATCATCGGGAAGATCGAGAGGAACCCGAAGAACGCGACCAGCGATGCGTTGCGGCCGGACAGGTGGCGTCGCCAGCCGTCCATCATCTCAGCGAAGATGTCGAACGGGCGCGACTTCTCGCGCAGCTCCATCACTTTGTCGCTCGTTGTCCACGCCATGGTCCAAGTGTGTATCCGATGGGGGAGGGGTCTCGCCACCGGACTTCGGGATTTATGTCCCGACTGGTGACGGTTCGAGGCCCCAGTCGATCGGCTCGCGACCGGCTGCGACCAACGCGTCGTTGGCACGGCTGAATGGGCGGCTGCCGAAGAAACCGTTTCGCGCTGCGAACGGTGAGGGATGAGGCGACTCGAGAATCGTGTGATCGGCGCCATCTGCGGACGCGTCCACGATCAGTGTCCGCTTCTTGCGGGCGTGGTTGCCCCACAGGATGAAGACGGTCGGGACGGGCTGGCGGGCAACCGCTTCGATCACGCGGTCGGTGAAGGTCTCCCAGCCCTTGCCCGAGTGCGAAGCAGCCTGGCCCGCCCGAACGGTCAGTGAGGTGTTCAACAGGAGTACACCCTGTTGCGCCCACGCTTCGAGGTTGCCGTGGTTGGGAATCTCGACGCCGACATCGTCGTGCAGCTCCTGGTGGATGTTGCGCAACGACGGCGGGATCCGAACACCGTGTTGCACCGAGAAGGCGAGGCCGTGGGCTTGGCGTGCGCCGTGATACGGATCCTGGCCGAGAACGACCGCTCGAACGTCGCGAAGCGGAGTCAGATGCAGCGCGGCGAAGACCTCGTCGTGCGGCGGATAAACGGTATGTCGGCTGCGCTCGTCAGCAACGAACGCCTGCAGGTCCTTCCAGTACGGCTCGTCGAACTCGCTGCGTAGGACCGGATTCCAATCGGTCGTGGTCATCGTTCGACAGCCTGCCACGCTCCCGTCACGAACATGGCAACGCGTCTCCTACGATGAGCGTGTGTTCGACCACCTCGAACGAGCTCGCCTCGCCACGTTGCCCACCCCGCTCGAGGACATCGCTCATCCGTTTGCCGACGGTCCACATCTCTGGATCAAGCGCGACGATCTCACCGGTCTCGGCGGCGGAGGCAACAAGGCGCGCAAGCTCGAGTTCCTGTGCGGCGATGCCGTCGCGGCGGGTGCCCGCTCGCTGGTGACCGTCGGCGCAGCGCAATCGAACCACTGCCGAATGACTGGGGCTGCGGCGGCTCGGCTCGGGCTCGAAGCTCACTTGGTGCTCTCCGGCGATGCTCCCGACGAACGCCGACCAGCGAAGGGGAACCAGCTGCTGTCGACGATGTTCGGGGCGCAGATGCACTACACGGGCTCCGCTGCCAGCCACTGGGGCGAACTCGAGATCGCCCGAGAGGCCCTCACGGACGACCTCGCAGCGCAAGGCCTTGTGCCCTACTCGGTCCCGATAGGCGGCAGCACCGCTGTCGGAGCGGTCGGCTACGCCGTGGGTTTCGTCGAGCTGATGGAACAGTTCGAAGCGCATGGATCGCGTCCCGATGCGCTCGTGTTCACGTCGTCGAGTGGCGGGACGCATGCGGGCCTGCTCGCAGGGCGACAAGCGATGATCGCGTCCGGGCAACTGAGCGCTGCTGATGCACCAGCGATCATCGCGATCGGTGTCGCCAAAGGTGTGAACCTGGGCATGCCGGACATCGCCGAGTTTGCGGACGCGACCCTCGACCTGATGGGCATCGCGGACCGGGTCGACCCGGCCGACGTCGTTGTCGACGCCCGATGGATCGGCGATGACTACGCCGCACGGACCGACGCAGCCGACGCAGCGATCGACTGGGCAGCGACGACCGGCGGATGGTTGTGTGATCCGGTCTACTCGGGGAAGGGTCTGTCGGGCCTGCTCGGCCTGATCGACGAAGGCCGGTGGAACTCGTCGCACAACGTCGTGTTCATCCACACCGGCGGCTGGCCCGCTCTCTTTGCCTGAACAGCGGTCCGCGCCCCGCTTTGTAGGCTTGAGGTATGACTGACGAGATCCTCGACGTCGACCTCTTGGCCTTCGAGAACGGCTCGGGAGCACAGCGACGTGCCGTCGTCGACGGCGTGACGCGGAGCCTGGCGACAGGCTTCGTGTACACCAGCCACGACGTTTCCGACGACCTGCTGGACACGGCGTACGCGATGTTGCGTGAGTTCTTCGAGAAGTCGCCCGAGGAGAAGCAGACCGCCACCGTCGAAGGTGCGAGCGGGCAGACCGGATACACGGGGCTGCTGGTCGAGACAGCGGCATCGAGTGACAAGCCGGACTGGAAAGAGATGCTCAACTGGTCGACGCCGATCGTCGAAGGTCACCCGCTGAAGCGGAACTTCGCTGCCTCGTACCCCGACCAGGTGCTTCCCGAGGCGATCGTGCCGGGGATCACCGAGGTGCTGTACACGTTCCACGACACGATCGCGGACCTGCAGCGGCGCTTCCTGCGTGTCATCGCGGAGGGCATCGGCTGCCACGAGACGTTCTTCGACGACATGGTGAAGGACGGCCCGACCCTGACGCGGGCGATTCGGTACCCGGCGATGAGCGAACTCGATGTCGCGCTCGGCGAAGACGGCGAACCCGGTCACGTGTGGGCAGGCGCTCACGCCGACATCAACCTGATCACCGCGCTGCCACGATCCACCGCGCCCGGGCTGCAGGTGGAAGTCAACGGCGAGTGGCAGGACGCGGTACCGCCGGACGGTGGAGTGATCGTGAACACCGGAATCATGTTGGAGCGCCTCACCAACGGGACGATCCCGAGCGGCTGGCATCGCGTCGTCGCCGCGCCTGGCTACGAAGGTGAGCGGTACAGCGTGGTGCAGTTCTGCCACCCGCGACCTTGGACGATCCTCAACCCGGTCTCCACGTGTTGCACTCCGGAAACGCCGCAGCGGTTCAGCGCGATCTCGGCGGCTGACGCGCTCGACGAGGTGCTCTACGAGATCAACCTGGTCGAAACGGCACGCCGCGTCGGTTGATCAGCGGGTGACGAAGCCGGGAACCGCAGTCTCGTCCTGAAGGGCGAGCGCAATCCAGATGTCGGTGCCGAGGTCGATCGGCGTGTCCCAGTGTTCGAGACCGCGATCGGAGCCGCCGCCTCCCGGTCCGAAGGCGGTGTCGGGGGCGTAGCCGCACTGCTCGGATGGGTTGACGAGAGCGGCCCAACCGCTTGCTGTCACTTGTCCGTCCTCGGTGATGACCCATTCCGAGTCGATCGTGTTGTCGTTGTCGGTCGTCTCGATCGTGACCGGCTCGTGGTCGGACCCGTTGGCGGGGACCGTCCATTCGCCGATCATCACGCGACACGACTGGCGGAACAGTGAGTCGATCATCGGGCCGAACGCGTCGACCGGGTGACCGTCGATGTCGAACATCGTGATGCGGATGTGCGGAGCGATGGCGTTCGGGTCGAGTTCGATGGTGGCGTCGGTGGGGACGTCGGCTCGGATGCCCAGGGGAAGCGGGTCCGTGTCGCCCATGAATCCCAAGACCTGGCCGGCCCGTACGACCGTGCCGATCTCGGCGAGCGCTGACAGCCGCAGGTGATCGGGTGCCTGCCCGTCGTCGGTGCCGGGGTTGTCGTCGTTGAACCCGGAGTACACGACGCTCACGCCGTCGGGCGCGGTGACGGTCACGGCGATCGGACTTCCGGCCTCGTTGCGAACGTCGGTGACGACGCCATCGGCAACGGCGAGGACCGGTTGCAGCTTGACACCGAAGACGATGCCGGGAGCCTGAGGGGTGCAGAGGCCGGCGGCTTCGTTGTCGGCGCGGCTCGGTCCGTCCGCCGAGGCGGACCCGTCGGCGTTGTCTGCGACCTCGATCTGCTCCGCGTCGTCGCACTCGGGGATCGCGACTCGCGACGGCCCGAGGACCGGATACGAGATGGACGGAGCGTCGACCGACGACTCCGGGACCTCGGGAGCGAATCCGGCGATCGCGGACAGATCGATCGGGCCGACGTTGGGAAGCACGAGCGGCTCGCCGGAGATGGAAGCGAACACACCGAGCCAGCGTGTCTGATACTCGCGGATCGTGAGCTTGTTGCCGTGTTCGGGCTTCGGGATCACGTCCATGCGCCAGGTCTCGCGTGCGGCGATCGGGTAGTACCACATGACCGGGACCATCGACACGTCGTTGTTGAACTGTTCGAGGAACAGGGTGACGTCGGCCGCGGCGCGCTCATCTTGGATGTGCGGTGGAGCGAGGTAGGCGTGTTGGTACCCGCCGTAGTTCTGCCAGGTCGACTCCACGAACTGGTAGGCGCCGGATGCGTTGCCCTTGTTCGGGGGAAGCGTGTAGATGCCGCGCGATTCGAGGTATCGGATCGTGGCGAGGATGTACTGCATCTGTTCCGGGTACGCCGTGATGTTGCGTTCCGGAGGCGCTGGCACCGTTGTCGTGGTCGTCGTGCTGGTCGTCGTCGTGCTCGGCGGGACCCGTTCGTCGGCCGAGGGCACGACAACGGTCGGCTCGGTATCGGCTGCCACGGTCGTGGTGGTGGCCGGCGTTGTTGTCGTCGTGGTGGTCGGCGCAGTGGTCGTGGTGGTGGTGCTCGTCGTCGTGGTGGTCGCAGGCACCGTCGTGGTGGTCGTCGACGTCGTCGTGGGAGCTGCGACCGTCGTCGTCGGTGCGGGGTCGGTCGGAGCCTGTGCTGACACGACGGCGGGAAGTGCCGTTGCGACGAGCGCGCCCAGCAGAACCGCTGCGATCCGTCGACGCGACCCGGAGTCGGGCGACGCAGGACGCGCGGCGCGGTCGTGAGGTTGCGTGAGTGGGCGGATGGCGGTCATGACGATCTACAGGTGTATCGGCGCGCGAACCTTCCAAGTAGAGCAGGAAATTCGGCGACTTCGCCATCGTGCGAAGCTGATCGGGCGGGTTGATCTGCTCGCGGCGTCCGACGACCGATACCGTCACCCCAGATGAGCGCGAGCGGCACGCCGGATGAGGTCGGGAACGAACCCGCCGCAGCCCCGATGTCGCCGGACGATCCGACGGTCTCCACGAGCCGCCCGGACTTGCCGGCGGACGACGATCTGGCCGACGACGCTCCCGAAGCTGAGCCTGTCCAGCAGCGCCAGAGTCCAGATGTCGTATTGGCGGTGGACATCGGCGGAACCAAGTTCGCAGCTGGCCTGGTGACGGCCCGCGGCGAGCTGATCGATCGAGCCCGCGTCGAGGTCGAACGCGACGTCGTGCCCGAAACGCACTACACGTCGCTCGCGGGCATGATCGACGAACTCGTGGAGCGCGCCCGCGAACAGCATGGCGCGAAGGTGCGGGCGGTCGGTGTCGGTGCGGCCGGGCCCGTGTCGCGAGGCTTCGAGACCGTGTCGCCTGTCAACATCCCCGCCTGGCGGAACTTTCCGCTTCGTGCCCGTCTTCAGGACACGACCAGGCTGCCGGTCTTCGGTGACCTCGACGCCAAAGCACTGGCGCTCGCCGAAGGATGGTTGGGTGCGGCTCAGGGCCATCCGAACTTCTGCGCGCTGACGGTTTCCACGGGGGTCGGTGGCGGCGTCGTCCTCGACGGTGAATTGCTCGACGGCGCGACGGGCAATGCGGGCCACATCGGCCACATGATCGTCGAACCGGGTGGGCGCCGATGCGGCTGTGGTGCGCAAGGCTGCCTCGAAGCGGAGGCATCCGGCATGGCGATCGAGGCGATTACCGGCCGCCCGCCGACCGAGCCGACCTACGAGATCATGCAGCGCACCGGCCGCCTCGTCGGCCTCGCCGCAGCGTCGGTGTGCAACGCGTTGGACCTGTCGCTCGTCGTCGTCGGCGGCAGCGTCGCGCTGGGCTTCGCGGCGACGTTCTTTCATTCCGCCCAGGCCACGCTCGACGAGCACGCCAAGTTGCCCTACAGCCGGGGTGCGCGGATCACCCCGTCGCGGCTTGCAGAATCCGGCCCGCTGATCGGCGCCGGCGCCGTTGGTTGGCGGGGGCTCCGGCGAGCTCGTCGCGGCGCCAGCTGACTCGGATCTGCAGCGAGGGCGGTCGGAGGGTCCTGAGTTTGGAATGATGGCGGGATGACGAAGATCCGGTCGCGTGATTCCTCGATGATTCAGGACCGCCGCGGTAGCGGTGGTGGCAACTCGCGAAGCAGCGGCGGCGGCCTTGGCGACCTGCTCGGCGGCGCGCTTGGCGGCGGGAGCGGCGGTGGTGGGGGTGGCCTCGGAGACATCCTCGGTGGTGCGCTCGGCGGCGCCTCCCGCGGGCGCTCGTCCGGTGGACGCTCTTCGGGTGGCGGGCTCGTGAAGGGCGGTGTTGTCGGCCTCGTGATCTTGATGGCGACCATGCTGCTCCCCAAGCTCCTCGGTGGCGGATCGAGTTCGACGCTCGGCCTGGGAAGCTCGGCAGCGCCGACGGAGCAGAGCACTGGCGGCGACGACGAAACCTGCAGCAGCGAGGCAGAGCAGATTCTGTGCGGTGCAACGATCGACGTGCAGGAGTACTGGATCGATCAGTACCCGGCGTCGTTCAACGGTCTCGAGTACCCGGTGACCCAGACCGTCTTCTTCTCGGGGTTCACCAACACCGGCTGCGGACAGGCTTCGTCGCAGACCGGTCCGTTCTATTGCCCAGCGGACAACCTGATCTATTTCGATCTGGACTTCCTCGCGACGTTGCAGTCGAACTTCAACGCGGAAGGTGACCTGGCAGCGCAGTACATCGTTGCGCACGAGTACGGCCATCACATCCAGAACGCGCTCGGCATCAATGCAGAGATGCACCGGCTACAGCAAGGCGACCCACAGAACGCGAACGCCTACTCGGTGGCGCTCGAGTTGCAGGCGGACTGCCTCGCTGGCGCCTGGGCGAACGATGCGAATGCTCGCAACCAGTTCGACAACAGTGGCGAGATCCAAGAGGCGCTCAATGCGGCTGCGGCGGTTGGCGACGATGCGATCCAGCAGGCAACCCAAGGGCGCGTCGACCCCGAGAGCTGGACGCATGGATCCTCCGAACAGCGCGTGCGGTGGTTCAACGTCGGGTTCGAGACTGGCAACCCCAACCGATGCGACACCTTCTCCGACCCGTTCAACCTCTGAGTCCAGCGTGAGCGCGCTGCCCCGACTGGGATGCTCGCTCCCGATACGGTCGGGGCGGTGACGGTCAGGCTCTCGGTGCGGACAGCGGTGTGGCGCAGCCAGATCGCGCAGATGGCGACGAAGGTCGACGGGTTGGTCCCGGTTGTCAAAGGCAACGGTTACGGCTTCGGCCGCCTCCGGCTCGCCGAGCTCGCTGCTGAGCTCGCCGACACGCTCGCGGTCGGCAACGTGCACGAACTGGCGCAGCTGCCCGAAGGACCAGACATCGTCGTATTGACTCCCGTGGGCGTGGGCGCGCTCGACACGGGCGAGGTCGCGGCGCTGCTCGGGCACTACGACCCCATCCTGACGGTGGGATCGCCCGAGCACATCGCGACGCTGGCGGACGCGGGGTGGCGCGGCCGCGTCACCGTGAAGCTCGCATCGAAGATGCGTCGCTTCGGCGGAGATGTCGACCTGGTCGAGATGGCGCGCGCCAGCGGCCTCGAGGTCGTCGGTGTGTCGGTGCACCCGCCGATCGCAGGAACCGACGACGACCACGTCGCCGAGATCGTCGCCGTGCTCCCCGGGACGGACCCGTCGATTCCCGTGTGGGTCAGCCACGTCTCCGTCGACGCGTTCTCGCAGCTCCCGGACACGCATCGCTACCGACTGCGGGTCGGGACGGCACTGTGGCACGGCGACAAGTCGGCGCTGCACCTCTCGGCGGACGTGCTCGAGGTCCGGCCGGTCGACGGGGGAGTGCCTGCGGGGTATCACCAGGCCCCGGTGAA
>CALIOL010000085.1 GCA_938044705.1 uncultured Ilumatobacter sp.
GCGTCACGCCGAGCTGGCGGGCGAGCGTCGTCACCGGTGCGCGACCGTCGGAACGCAGCAGCGAGATCAGCTTGCGGTCGAGATCGTCGACATCGGACATGAAGCACATCGTATGTTCATGTACAGCAATCTGTAGAGCTACTGCTCAAACTCTCTCCCATTTGCCGATTGAGGATGCACATCGGTCAACCGTACGTTGGAGACCATGATGGTCCGATTCGTCAACGTTCACCACCTGGCCCGTTGGGTCGCAGACAACGGGTTGGAAGCGCTGCTGGTCGACCTGGTCGCAGCGCTCGAAGCCGACTTCCGCCGTTGGCCGGTGTTCGACAAGACGCCCCGCCTTGCGAGCCACTCCGAGCACGGCGTCATCGAACTGATGCCAACGAGTGACGGGACGACCTACGGCTTCAAGTTCGTGAACGGGCATCCGATCAACTCGACACGTGGTCTCCAGACCGTCACCGCGTTCGGTGCCCTCGCCGACGTCGACACCGGCTACCCGCTGATGATCTCGGAGATGACCGTGCTCACCGCGCTGCGAACAGCAGCGACGTCAGCCATGGCCGCCAAGGTGCTCGCACCAGCAGGCGCCACCACCATGGCGATGATCGGCAGCGGCGCGCAGTCCGAGTTCCAAGCCCTTGCGTTCCGAGCGAACCTCGGCATCGACACGCTGCGGGTGTTCGACGTCGACCCCGAGGCCATGGCGAAGTTCGAGCGCAACGCCACCGCACTCGGCTTCGACGTGACGCTCTGCCGCGACGCCGACGAGGCGGTCCGCGGCGCCCAAATCATCACCACCTGCACCGCCGACAAGCGCAATGCGACCGTACTGACCGACGACATGATCAGCCGAACGACCGGCGTGCACCTCAATGCGATCGGCGGGGACTGCCCCGGCAAGACCGAACTCGACCTCGAGCTGACGAAGCGGTCCTCG
The DNA here is from genome assembly GCA_938044705.1 of uncultured Ilumatobacter sp. GTDB lineage: Bacteria > Actinomycetota > Acidimicrobiia > Acidimicrobiales > Ilumatobacteraceae > Ilumatobacter_A. Next base: position 944 of record CALIOL010000085.1, read on the forward strand.
ATCTTCGTGGAGTACCCCGAACAGTCGTTCATCGAAGGCGAAATCCAGTTCCTTCCTCGGGACTGGCCCCTCACCGAGCTGTGGCAGGTGTTGACGGGTGAAGCCGACGGCCGCACCTCTGACGACGAGTTGACCCTGTTCGACTCGGTCGGCTTTGCCGTCGAGGACTTCTGCGCCCTGAAGTTCCTCTACGACGCCCTGTCCGACGACGAGCATGGCCGCGACTACTACGAAACGATCGACCTGGTCGCCGAACCGACCGACCCGAAGAACCTGTTCGCGCTCGTCGACGTCGCCCACACGGCCGCGCTGTGAGCGCAGGCCACCACGTCACCACGGTCGTCGCTCGACGCCACTCGCTTCAGGCACCGACCACGGTGCTCATGATTCGGCCTCACCACTTCTCGGTGAATCCGCAGACCGCAGCGGACAACGTGTTCCAGACTCGCCCGGACGACGTTGTCGGCGAACGCACCCCCGCGGACATCGCGTCGGCGGCGACCGCAGAGTCCACCGCTCTCGTCGATGCGCTCGTTGCCAAGGGCGTGCGCGTCCACCTGTTCGAAGACGAGTCGAACGAGCGGCCCGACAGTGTCTTTCCGAACAACTGGTTCTCGACGCATCGCGGTGGCCGCATCGTGACCTACCCGATGTTTACACCGAACCGCCGGCTCGAACGTCGCGCTGACATCGTCGAACTGCTCAAGGAGCAGTACCGAGTGCAAGACGTCATCGACTACTCCGGTCTCGAACACGACGGTCTCTTCCTCGAAGGCACCGGTGCGATGGTGCTCGATCACATCGGTCGCATCGCCTACGTCGCCCGCTCCCATCGTGCCGACCCGGTGATCCTCGAACGATTCTGCACCCACAACGGCTACGAGCCGATGGTGTTCGACGCGTGCGACGACAACGGCGCGGCGATCTATCACACGAACGTTCTGATGTGCGTGGGAACCGACGTCGCGCTGATCTGTCTCGATGCACTCCCCGACGTGCAGCGGCGGGCCGAAGTCGTCAGCCGGCTCACCGAGACCGGACGCACGGTGGTCGACCTCACTCACGACCAGCTTCGCGACTTTGCCGGCAACGCGTTCGAGCTGACCGGAAGCAACGGCCGACTGTTGGCGATGTCCGCTCGGGCCCACCGCTCGCTCACCGCTCAACAGATCCGCACGATCGAAGCATCGTGCGAGATCGTGTCGGTCGACATCTCGACCATCGAGCTCGCCGGCGGTTCCGTGCGATGCATGCTGGCCGGAATTCACTTGGACCGGCGCCCAGCTCACTGAGCCCCTCGTCGGGTTCTACGATCGCGTTCATGAACATCGACCGTCGGACGCTCACCCTCGCCGCACCCGCACTCAGCACGCTGGGCGCAACGATCGGATTTCTGTCGGCGCTTCGTCACCGAACCGGTGTGATCGCCGCGACGCTCGGCCTCGTTGGTTCGCTCGCATGGGCAACCGCAGCCTTCCAAGACGACCTCGAGAACCGGACGTCCCCGGACCAGCTCACGTGATCGACGCGTAGCGCAGCGCCGCGGCGATGACGTCGGCGAGATCCCGGCTCGATGACGGGTGGTCGCCGCTCACCGTGATCGCCCACGTGATGCCGTTCGCTTGACGCGCCGTCATTGCGTGAGTGCTCTCGAGCGTTCCCGTGTGCCCGAACGAGTCCGAGTCGAAGATCATCAGACCCATCCCGTAGCCACGCGTCGGCGGAACGTTCGGGGGCTCAGGATCCTCCGTGATCGTTCGCATCTCGGCAACCGACTCGGGTGCGAGCGGCTTCCAACCCGGCGTCGACAGATCGAGCGAGTTGACGATCGCGACCACCTCGGTCGGCGCCGCGATCCACGAGCCCGCGGCGTCGAGGACTTCCATGTAGTTGCGTCCTTCGTCGGAACGATGTTCGACCTCGCCGTCGAGCACGTCGAACGTTCCTGCCAGGCGCATGCCTCCGATGTCGAGCGGTTCGAGGAGTTCCGACCGCACGACATCCTCGTACGGACGGGCCGTCACCTCCTCGGTCAACAGTCCCAGCAGACAGAAGTTGAGGTTGCTGTAACGAAACGTCGTTCCCGGTGCTCGTTCGAGGTCGCTGCTGAGCCCGGTCGCTCCGGCTTCGGCGCACGACTCGACCTGCCGACGGAACATCAGGTTCTCGTACTGTCCAAGACCCGACCGATGCGTCAGCAACTGGCGCACGGTGATCTGATCGACGCCCGCGGCGGGCGCGACCCCGACACGATCGGCGAGACGCACCCCGACGGGTTCGTCCAGACCGACCAGGCCCTGCTCGACCAGCCGGAGTGTGGTGATGGCGGTGATCACCTTGCTAATGCTCGCGACTCGATAGCGATCACCGACCTGGACGCGGTCACCGGCGGCCGTTCGGTCGCCGAGCGCGACTTGGTGAACGACCTCGCCATCGCGCATGACCGTTGCCGACACCGCGGGCGATCCGGCCTGGAGCAGCGTCATCAGGTGCAGGTCGAACGCCGCCCACCCGGTGACCGCCGGCACCACCACTGCGGGGACTCCAGCTTCCGGCGGCTCTGGCAACGGTGGCGCAAGCGTGGTCGTGGGAGCTACCGCAAGCGTCGTCGTCACGGTGTTGCGCGTGAAGAGCTCCTCGTCGCCAGACTGCACGGGCTCGTCTGTGGCGACGTCGGGCGGCATCGCACCCGGAACCTGGACATCACGGACCGCATCCCCGCAGGAGCTCGAGAACACCGCGACGGCGACGAGCGCGACGCGGAACGTGAGTGTCATGTCCTGCTGGTTGCTACGAAGAATGCTGCCAACGTGATCAGCCCCAATGCGCCTGCTCCGCCGAACGCTACGACGGGTGAGTCATCGAGCAAGGGCACCCAGACGATCGGTCCGATCGCATGGCCGAGGAACCGGAAGGAGAGCACCGACGACAGCGCTCCTCCGCGATTGTCCGGCACCGCGATGGCGGCCAGATGCTGGAGGTTGACGGGGACGAACCCGACCAGCGCTGCCGACACGATCCAGACCACTGCGAGGAGCCAAGCCTTGTCGATCAATCCCAGTGGCATGGTGGCCGCTGTGACCACGGTGGCCGAGATGACCGCGGCGCGACGCGTGCCCCACAGGTCGATCAGCTTTCCCCACGTCGGACTCATTGCCATCGTGCTGAGACCCGAGATCAGCAGGATTGCTCCGGCGGTCGACGAGTCGACGTCGAGGCCGTCGCGCAGGTACACACCGACCAGGACGCCGATGCCGATCGGTCCGGCCGCTGCCGACAGCGCAGCCAACCACAACGACGACATCCTCACGGTCAGCAGCGGTCTGATGGGAGGCGCCGCCGCTGCCGGTCGTGGTTCGCCAGCCGGCGGTCGGGTTGCCAGCCCGAGCGCGACGATGCCGATCACGACAAACGTCCACCGCCAGTTGATCTCGGCGGCAAGGCCACTGATGAACGGCGCCGTCGCTCCACCCACTGCCTGAAAGCCCGCATAGATCCCGACCGCCTTGCCCAGCCGCTCGGAGTGGATGACCTCGGCGAGGCCAGCGATCAGCAACGGCGTCACGAATGCATTGCAGACGCCCTGCATCACACGCGCCGCGAGGAACAGCGAGAAGTTGGGTGCGAGCACGCACGCCAGCGACGCAACCGCATAGAGCACGAAGGCGATGCGGGTGACCCGTCGGCGTCCGAATCGTTCTCCGATGGTGCCGGACACCAGCATCAGCGCGGCCATCGGGAAGAAGTAGCCACTCAACGACCAGCTCACCGCACCGGTGGAGACGCCGAAGGTGTCGCGGAGCTCCGGGTAGATCGAGATGACACTGAGCGTTCCGACGGGGCCCAGGAAGCCGCCGAGGAAGAAGGGCAGCGTCGTGAACGTCAGCAGTCGCTCGCCCTTCGACGAGCTCGACGACTGGTTCACGAGCGCACGAGCCGGTCAGGAACGCACGAGGCGACCCGGACGCTCGCCGGTGAACTCGTCGTGCTCGCGCGTGACGACGCCGCGCACGACGGTTGCCACGTAGCCCTCGGCAGGCTGCAGCAGTCGGGTGCCGCCGGCCGGAAGGTCGCGAACCAGACGGGGTTCGCGGAGCGTCAGATTCTCATGGTCGATCACGTTGACGTCGGCCCGCTTGCCGACCTCGAGCACACCGCGGTCGCTCAGGTCGAACAGCGCTGCGGTGTCGGCGGTCATCTTCTTGATCACGTCGACGAGCTCGAGCTTCGGGCCTCGCGAGCGGTCGCGCACCCAGTGGGTCAGCATCCAGGTCGGGGTGGACGCATCGCAGATGAAGTTGGCGTGGGCGCCGCCATCGGCGAGACCGAGGATCGCCGCCGGATGGGTCAGCATCTCGTGGAGTGCGTCACCGTTGCCGTGGGCATAGCCGAGGAACGGCATCATCAGCATCGCGTCACCGTTGCGCTCTCGGAGTTGCTCATAGAACTCGTCGAGTGGGTCGACGCCCTTGGTCTCGGCGAGAACCGCGATCGAGCGGTCCGGCGTCGGCTCGTAGTCGACCGGATCACCGAGGAGGTACTGGCGGTCGTACCCGGTGACCACCTGATACGCCATCGGCTCGACTTCACGCAGCATGTCTTCCATCGCGCGCGCCTCGATGAGCAAGCGCTGCTTCAGGTCTGCGTCGCCCATTGCATCGGCCTGCTCAGCAAACGACATCCCGGCCAACGGTTTCCACGACGGAAGGTCGCGGAAGCGGTGCTTGGTCGACAGGCCGATCAGAATGCCGAACGGTCGCCCAGCGACCTGCGGGATGACCTGCTTGCCGGCGTCCTGGGCCTCCTGGCTGCGCCGCATCAGCTCCTGCCACTCGTCGGGCTCGACGATGTTCTGCAACATCAGCCACGTGACCGGCCGCTCGATCTCGTCGGCGAGACGAACCATCCAGTCGACTTCCTTCTTCGGTGCGACCAAGTCCTCTCCAGCGAGACCGGCGGGTGCCACCTCGAACACGCCGCGCCCGGCGCGGGCCATCGCCCGCCCGATCGAGAACAGCTCGTCCTCCGCGGCGAAAGTTCCCGGAACGGGCTCTCCGTTCATGGCCCGGTGACCGATGGTACGGCTCGTGGAAAAGCCCATCGCACCGGCTTCCACGGCTTCTTGGACGAGACGAGCCATTTCCGCGATGTCATCGGACGTCGCTGATTCGTTGTCAGCGCCGCGTGTGCCCATCACGTACGCCCGCAACGGTCCGTGAGCGATCATCGCGGCGACATCGGCCGCGTACTCGCCGCGATCGAGCTCGTCGAGGTATTCGGGGAAGCTCTCCCAGTTCCAGGAGATGCCTTCGCTCAGCGCTGCGCCGGG
>CALIOL010000086.1 GCA_938044705.1 uncultured Ilumatobacter sp.
CGTCACAAGCCGTTCTTCAACAACTACCGTCCGCAGTTCTTCTTCCGGACCACCGACGTCACGGGCACGATCGAGTTGCCGTCGGGCACCGAGATGGTGATGCCTGGTGACAACGTCGAGATGACCGTCGAGCTCGGCAAGCCGATCGCGATGGACGAGGGTCTGCGTTTCGCTATCCGCGAGGGTGGCCGCACCGTCGGCGCCGGACGCGTCACCAAGATCAACAAGTGACCCCTGCGTCCAAGAAATCAGAACGGTAAAGGACAAACACATGGCACAGAGCATTCGTATCCGCCTCAAGGCGTTCGATCACGAGATCATCGACCAGTCGACGAAGAAGATCGTCGAGACGGTCACCCGGACCGACGCCACCGTGCGCGGCCCGATCCCGCTGCCGACCGACAAGCACCGCTACACGGTCATCCGTGGGCCGCACGTCGACAAGGACAGCCGCGAGCACTTCGAGATGCGCGTCCACAAGCGCCTCATCGACATCGTGAACCCGAACAACAAGACCATCGACTCCCTGCAGCGCATCGAGCTGCCGGCCGGCGTCGACATCGAAATCAAGATCCAGAGCTGATCAACAGCCAACGAATCTGTGAACGGGCGGGCCTTCGGGCCCGCCCGTTTCGCGTTCCGGCTCAGTCGGTGAGGTCGTCGAAGATCTGCTGGGCGGATTCGACAGCAACGGCCGCGTCACCGCCCGACGCGACCTGACCGAGTAGCGGCGCGAAATTGGCGACGGCTGCGTGCACCATCGACAGCGACCATGCCACGACGCCTGGGTCGAGCGGGTGCAGGCTGATCGCATGTGAGTGTCGAAACACGAGGACACGTTCGGTGGCGCTGAACTCGAACCCCGTCACGGGGAGCATCGAATTCACGAAGCAGATGGTCTGTGCCACCTGTGACTCCGATGTGGCGGCGACCGGGTAGGGCAGCGTGACGAAGTGCTGGAGCGCTGAGGGGTGTTCGATCCCCGGCATGAAGTACGTGTTGATCACGGCGCGGGGTTCACCCTCGGGCATCGTGATCGCGAGGATCAGCTGATCGGGTGCTCCGTCACGTGCTTCGACGACGTCGATTGCGAGTCCGCCGTCGCGGAACTCGTCAGCGAGCAGCGAGAGCAGCTGCAGCTCGGTCACCTCGCCGAGATCCTCCTCGGCGACATCGTCGGTCACATCGCCTCGGCTTTGGACAGCTTCTGTTCGATGAGCGCTTGCCCGGAGTCGGCCAGCGCGAGGTCGGGGTCGATGTTGATCGCGCTCAGCAAGCTGAACGAGTCGTGCAGCCGCTGATCGGCCGGAGCGGTGATGATGCCGGCAAGGTCATCGTCCGGGTTGCCCAGTACAGCTTCGACCATCGCCATGACGTACTCCTTGTCGCCGTCGGCAAGCGCTGCGCGAAGTTCGGCGGCGGTCTTGGCGTTCTTGCTGGCAGCGGTCGCGATCCGGTCGGCTTCCTCGATCGCAGCAACGCGAGCAGCACTGTCGTCGCGTTCGCCTCCGTCCGCCGCAGCGTCGTCTTCGAAGCCGGACCCAGTGTCCTGAGCGTTCTGCGGTCCCGCCTGGATCACCTTCGACATGTCGTAGCCCATGTCCTGCAGCGATACCGGTTCTTGTTCGCCACCACCCGTGTGCCGAGTCACGTCGGTCGGCTCGCCGATCAACGGGAGTCCCGCAGCGGTCGCATGCGCGTTCATCTTGTCGCGAGCATTGCGGATCTTGCCGATGAGCTTGCTGGCCGCGTAGGCGCCACCGACGATCGCTGCCGCAAGTCCGACCGCCCAACCGATGGGACTGCCGACGATCATCAGTGCTCCAGCAGCGACGCCGAGTGCACCGGCAGCAACCTTGAGCCCGTTGATCGCCACCTTGAATTTCTCGGCGGCCACGATGACCTTCTTCCAGCGCTCGCCGTCGGCGCTCAGCATCTGTTGGCCGCTGCCGTGCGTCAGCTTGAACAGCTTGACGGCTGCTTTGCCGCCACGCCACGTGCCTTGGATGACCATTGCGCTGCCAGCGATCACGCCGAGCGCCCCTGCTGCAACGCCGGCAGCGGCGGGTGCGGCGCCTTCGGCGACCGCTGCGGCCGAACCTTGAGCGACGTCCACGGTCGCGGCGACCCCGCGCCCGGTGTTGGCGAGGCCCATTCCGAGGGCGGCGCCTTGGTCTTTGGCTTTGAGTCCGGCCTGCTTGCCCATGGCGGCGTCGCCGTGAAGCTCGGCCTCGTCGCTCATTGCCTTGGCGCTGGCGAGGCCCATGGCGGCATCGCCAGCTGCGGCGAGACCGAGCACGCCGCCGCCGACTCCGCCTGCGAGGTTGACGTTGCCCACCGCTCCTGCAGCCGAGGCCCCTGCCGTTCCGGCGACGGTGACTGCGGCAGCGGGCTTCGCCGCCTCGATGCGGGCGTCGGCGGTCTTTGCTGCCTTGCCCGAATACGCCTGGCCTTCGGGCCGGTCATCGGCCGGCTGTGCGGCTGCCGCTGGTTCGGGCGCCGCCGCCGGCTCGGCGTTGGGATCCTTCGCACCTGCGCCAGCGGCCACGACCGTCGAGTAGCCCATCTTGGCCAAGAGCGCCTGGGTGTCGGGACTCTCGGGGCCAGCTGCGAGCGGTGGAGTCACGACGGGAGGATCGGACTGCTTCTTCTTGCCGAGGCCCCACCACTTGCGCATGACCGCGGCGGAACGTTGGGTCTGGCCGGTCTGCTGGATCGTGTGCGTGAGTTCGTGCGCGAGCAGGTTCTGGCCGCTGGCGGTGGACGTGTCGGGCATCCCGTCGCGGAAGAAGATGTCGTTGCCCGTGGTGAACGCCTTGGCTTGAATCCGGGTGCTCAGTTCCGATGCCGCAGGCCCGGTGTGTACACGGACCCCGCTGAAGTCGGCGCCGAAGGCCCCCTCCATCGCGGTGCGTGCAGGGGCGGGCATCACGCGGCCGCTCGAGCGTCGGATCGCTTGCTCGGTGTCGGTGTCGACGTCGCCACCTTCAGCGCCGATCGTGGCGGCACGTTGGATGCGAGACGTCGGTACTGGCCGAGCGATTGCGGCGGGCAACGACTGGTTCGTGGACGCTCGCATGATGCGCTGCACGTCGATCGCCGGCGGCGGAGTTGCGACGCCTCCGATCATGTGTCGACGGGCGATTCGCTGAGCGGGCGCAGCCTGCGCTCCCGCAACTGACGCGCCGTCGGTCTTGCGTTGCACTCGAAGCGATTTGACGACCTGATCAGCAACTGCGTCAGCTTCGTCTTCGTACGGGTCGGAGGCGGGACCCACCGCGAGCTTGGCCTGAACGATGAGGTCGCCGAACGGTGCGCTCGGGGACGCGGCCGAGTGCTCGGGCGACTCGTATGCAGGGGCCGGGCTCGGCGCCGAATACTCTTGAACCGGCGCAGCTTGCGCCGGGACGTGCTCTTCGGTCACTTCCCGTTCCTCCCGAATGGGCGAGGGTACCAGTATCGGTACGGCCCTGAGAGGGCTTCGGCATCTCGTGTGGGTTCCTTGAGGTCTTTCTCGAGGCCGTGCCATCTCGTGGCTTCGCCGCATGTTTCCTCAACGAATCTTGTGCAGACGTTCACCGACTCCGAGGCCGCGTCCAGGTAGAAACAACGCATGGCTTCGTTGCCGCCACCCACGCCCGGACAGACGCCGATCGCTCCGCCCCCTGCGCCGGTGATCCCGCGTGGGAGTTCGCGGCGTCGCTACGTCTCGCTGCTTCTGCTCGTCGCCGCTCTCGCGTGGGCCGGCGGGGTCGGAGGAACGCTTGCCGGAGAACGAATCTCGGACTGGATGGATCGTCCGCCGACCCAACCATCGGCCGAGCCGGTGGACGTGGCGAACCCGCGGCCCGGGTTCGAGAACCGCCTCGACGTCGCGCAGGTTGCGGAGTTCGTGGCGCCGTCGACCGTGACCATCTCGGCTGACGTGGGCGCTGGCGTCTCGCTCGGTACCGGCATCGTGATCACCAGCGATGGCGAGATCCTCACCAACGCGCACGTGATCGAAGGCGCTGACGCCGTTCGAGTTCGCTTCTCCGGCGAGACCGAACCGCGTGAGGCAACCGTGCTCGCGTCCGATCGTGGCAACGACCTCGCTCTGTTGCGGGTCAACGGCGACGGCTTCCAGCCGGCAGTCTTCGCCGACCCGGACAGCATTCGGCTCGGAGACGATGTCATGGCCGTCGGATTCGCACTCGGCCTCGACGGAGATCCGTCGGTGACGCTCGGCATCGTGTCGGCGCTCGATCGCAGCGTTGGTCAGGGCGACGTCTTCCTCGACGGTCTCATTCAGACCGACGCGGCGATTTCGTCCGGGAACTCCGGCGGCCCGCTGGTCAATGCGGCCGGCGAAGTGGTCGGCGTCAACACCGCCGTCGCTCGCGACACCGCCGTGTTCACCGCCACCAACGTCGGCTTCGCGATCTCCGCCGGGGAAGCACTGCCGATCATCGAAACGCTCCGCTCCGAAGCCGAAGGTGTACCCCGCGAAGAAGCCTTCTTCGGCGTCGGCCTCGAAGACCGCCGTGACGGAGGCCAAGGCGTGATCGTCACCGGAGTCGAAGAGGGAACCCCCGCCGCTGAAGTCGGCATGATCGTCGGCGACCTGATCGTCGAGATCGACGGTGCCCCGACCGACGGGTCGTCGGCACTGATCGCTGCGATTCGCGACAAGCAACCGGGTGACGCAGTCACGATCGTGCTCGTGCGCGGCGACGAGCAACTCGAACTCGACGTCACCCTCATCGCACGCCCCACCTGACCTCACCGGTCGCACCGGGGCCTCGTTGTTGCCAGCACGCGCTGCGTACTGTTGAGCATGCTCGATGACGCCATGCGCGGTGCGGCTCGACCGTTCGGACTCGGCTACTGGCCGCTCCCCGAAGACGACCCGGGCGTCGCCGTGCAGCGCGAGGCCGTTCGGCTGGTGTCTCCGGACGGAGCGCTTGTGCGCGGCGTGTTGTGGACCCCACCTGTCGGTACCCCGTGGAAGACGGCCGTCATCCTCAGCCATCCGCGTGGCGATTTCAGCGTGCACTATGCGTGCCCGCTCCTGGCAGCAGCTGGGTACGCGGTCCTGGGCTTCGGCACCCGGTACATGAACAACGACACCGACTGCCTCCACGAGGCGTGCATCACCGACGTCAAGACAGCACATGACGAGATGATCCGGCGCGGCGCGGAAGCGGTCGTGTTGCTCGGGAACTCCGGGGGCGGCTCGCTGATGGCGATGGCGAACGCAGAGCTCGGCATCGGGGACGGTTGGGTCGGCGTGGCCGCTCACCCCGGCGAGGGCGTGTTCATGCTGCAGGTGATCGATCCGTCGGTCGTCGACGAGGCCGACCCCTTCGCAACGGATCCGGAACTGGACATGTACCACCCGGACAACGGATGGCGCCCGTGGCCGGAGCCGTGCAGCTACGACCCCGCGTGGGTCGAGCGTTACCGCGCTGCCCAGGTCGAACGCGTCGCGCGCATCGACGCTGTGGCGTCAGCGTCGATCCAGGAGTCGAAAGCCGTCGTTCCCGAGCTGAAGGCCGTAGACCCGTCGGCGGATCCGGCCGCGTACCGCGAGCTGCGCCGGCGCGCAGTCTTCACGAAGTATCTGACCATCTACCGAACACTGGCTGATCCCGCATACCTCGACCTCTCCATCGACCCGGACGATCGTGCGATGGGGTCGCTGTTCGCGTTCCCCGACCCGTTCGATGCCAACTACGGCCGCGGTGGCCTGGCTCGCACGATGACGGCCCGCGGCTGGTTGAGCACCTGGTCGGGACTGTCGAGCGGGGCCAAGCTCGCGGACACGATGCCGTCGGTGAACGTGCCGACGTTGCTGATCCACCCCACCGCCGACACCGAGATCCGGGTGCACCAAGCGAACGCGATCGTCGATGCAGCGGGTGCCGATGACGTCACGTACATCGAGATGAAGGGAGCGCTGCACTACCTCGAGGGCGACCGGCCCGAAGCCATGCAGCACGTTGCAGACTGGCTCGCCGCCAGGTTCCCGTAGCG
>CALIOL010000087.1 GCA_938044705.1 uncultured Ilumatobacter sp.
GGTCGTCGGGGTTGCCGTGATCGGCGGGCGTTCCACCGCTTCGCTTCCGCCGCACGCAGCGGCGATCAGGCCCAACGATGCGAGAGAGAGAACAAGGCGTGACGTGCTTTTCATGCCGCTCAGCGTAGGCGTTCTGGCGCCAGCCGTGGCTGGATCCCGTCAAGGTTTGCCACCGGTCGACATCACCGAGCGTGGCCCCAGTGGAAGCGATCAAGTGGTGGTGACCAGACGGTCTGCGGCACACGGTCGATGCCGATGAAGGCTGCTACCTTCCGGTCCTGACCTGGTTCACGGGCGGCCGTTGCGCAGGGCCCGGTCACCACCGGTGACCATGCTAGCGGCGCCGATCACGGCGTCAACCGCCGCGCTTCGTCCACCAGCCCGGGTGAGCCGATCGACGCGGCGACCTCGTCGAAACCGGGCGCCGGCCCGGTCCACAGCCACTCGTCGACCACGCCGACCTCGACGTCGGTATCGATCGTCGCGATCCGACGAAACAGCAACGCGTCATCGAACTGGTCCTGCAAGGTCGCCGAGAGCTTCGCCGCACCACGGAGACCTTCGACATCCCATTGGCCCGCTGCGGGCGGAATGTTCTCGAGGTGGCCATATCGAGCAAGTACTCGTGAGGCGCTCTTGGCACCCCACCCCGGGAGGCCGGGAAACCCGTCAGCGGAGTCGCCGACCAAACCGAGGTAGTCAGGGATCGACGACGGGCCGATGCCGAACTTCTCGATCACCGCTGCCTCGTCGAGAATCTCGCGCTTGCGCCGATCGAACTGGACGACACGGTCACCACTGACGCACTGACCGAGATCTTTGTCGGGAGTGACGATCAGCACCTGCTCGACGCGCTCGTCGGCCGCAGCAACTGCAGCCGCCGCGCCGAGTGCGTCGTCGGCTTCGTGGGTCACCATGGGCCACACCACGAATCCAGCAGCGACCAACGCTTCTTCCATCACCGGGATCTGGCGGAGGATGTCCTCATCCATACCGTCCCCGTCCTTGTAGCCGTCGTACAGATCGTTGCGGAAACTCTCGATCGTGTGATCCGACGCGATGGCGACATGGGTCGCACCGTCGCTCACGAGACCCAATGTCGACGCCACCACGCTGGCCGCTGCCGCCATCGGGTGGACGTCGTTGTTGCGCTTGACCGAACCGAAGTGCTGCCTGAACAACTCGTAGGTTCCGTCGACCAGGTGTACACGCATTGCTTCGAAGTGTAGGCGCCGCGCGAAGGACGGACGGCCCGACGCCGCACGGCTATGATCAGGCAGGCGGGACGGACACATTCACTTTCGACGGAGCAAGCCATCACATGGACCTGGTGACGTACGGACCTGAGGCCTGGGTCGCGACGAACCTCGACGAACCCTGGGAGTGGGCATCGGCCGTACGCCAGTCGGTCATTCCCGGCGTCACCGAGATCCAACCCGGCGCAGACTCCGTGGTCGTCAACTGTCACCGAGACCGAAGCGAACAGGTGGGCGCCCGGTTGCGTTCGACGCGACCCGAGGCGGCCCGCGGCCGCCAGCGACCGACCGAACTCGCTGTCGTCTACGACCCCGCACAGTTGGCAGCGGTCGGCGAGCGCGCGGGCCTCGACGCAGACGGGGTGCTCTTCCGCCACACCGCCGTCACGTACCGCGTGCTCTTTCTCGGTGAACGGCCGGGCTGCCCGTTCCTCGGTCCACTCGATCGTTCACTCCAGCTGCCCCCGAATGAGTCCGGCGGCGCGATCTTGCCCGCTGGCACGGTGGAATTGCGACACGGCATGTGCTCGGTGCTGACCGTGGACACCGTGACCGATGGGCACCCCATCGGACGCGTCACCCAGCCGGTGTGGTCGAAAGACGCGACGCCGATGGCAACGCTTCACGCAGGCGAGTACGTGCGGTTCGTGTCGGCATGAGTGCGGCGAGCGGCCGGCTGCGCATCGATCGCGCAGGGCGTCACACCAGCCTCCAGGACAGTGGCCGGCCCTCGTCGCGTGCGATGGGTATTCCCCGTAGCGGCGTCGTGGACCGAGCCGCGAATGTTCGGGTCAACGAACTGGTCGGGAACTTCACGTCTGCCGCAGTGCTCGAGACCGCAGGCGGCTTGGTCGTCACCGCAGCTTCCACGACCGTCGTTGCCACGACCTCGAGCCCGGAGCCGATGCAGCTCGAGGCCGGCGAAACGATCGAGGTGGAACCAGCAGCTGGCCAGCGATGGGGGTACCTGGCAGTGAGCGGAGGATTCTCCGTCCCGACGGTGATCGGGTCACGCAGTCGCGATCATCTCAGTGCGATGGGACCGCTTGCGGTGCTCGACGGTGCGACGTTGACCTTCGGCGGCAGCTCGTCGGGCAGCGACGTGACCTCGCACCACACCGAGGCGCCGGACGCATCGAACGACGCGCCGATCGATCTGCATCGGGGCCCGCACGCTGGTCAGCTCGGCGACATCGACCAGGCGATCGTCTCGCAACACTGGACCGTCGCTCGCCAACAACCTCGAGAATTCGTGGTCCTGACCGGCGGAGAGCTCGGTGCAACCGAGTGGGTGCCGGCGTGGGGGTTCCCGTTGATCGAAGGAGCCGTCACCCTTGCGGACGACGGCTCGCTCCATGTTGCACTCTGTAACCAGGTCACCGTGACCGGCCGACCCGTCGTCGGGGTCGTCGACCCACACGATGTCGGCCGAATCGGTCAGCGCCTCGATGGCGCCTCGTGCCGTTTCACGGCACGAGGTTGAACTGCGACGTCAGACGCTGGCGGCCATCGACGCCCGAGTGAGGGCGTGTTCGACGACGGAGACCATGGCGGTCTTCACTTCAGCACGGTCGCGAGCGTCCGTGTAGAGCATCGGGATGTCATCGGAGATCTGCAGCGCGCCGCGGATGTCCTCGAGCCGGTGCGAGCGATGACCGTCGAACGGGTTGACCGCCACGATGAACGGAATGTCGCGCGTTTCGAAGTAGTCGATCGCTGCGAAGCAGTCGTCCAGACGGCGAGTGTCTGCCAGCACGACCGCTCCGATCGCGCCGCGGGACAGCTCGTTCCACATGAAGTGGTAGCGCTCCTGGCCCGGGGTACCGAAGAGATACAGGATGATCTCGTCGGTCAGGCTGATTCGACCGAAGTCCATCGCCACCGTGGTCGTCTTCTTGTCCGCAGTGTGGATCAAGTTGTCGACCTCGCTGCTCGCAGCAGTCATGGTCGCCTCGCTCTTGAGCGGCTCGATCTCGGAGATCGTGCCGACGAACGTGGTCTTGCCAGCACCGAAGCCGCCAGCAACCAGGATCTTGACCGGGGTCTTGTTGATGTTGTCGGTATTAGAGGTTTCGTACGCCATCGAGCACCTTCTCGAGCAAAGTCGTGTATTGGGTTTGGTTGGTTGTGGCGGACTTCTGAGCGATCATCGCTCGGTCTGCTACGAGGTCAGCAACGATCACTCGCGCCACGCCGATCGGTACGCCGACTCGCGCTGCGAGTTCGACCAGTGCGATCGGACGCTGTGCGAGTTCGAGCACTTGCGCCTTCTCCCACTGATACCTGCTGCGTTCGGTGTCGCTGAGCGTTGCCTGGATCTGCGTCTCGAGAGCGATGTCGATGTCGATGTCGGCGCCTGTGCGGCCACCGGTCATGGCGTACGGGCGCACGAAGCGACCCGTCGCGTCATCGTCGTCGAAATCTTCAACGATTTCGTCGAAGTCGGATGTGTCCACGTCGGTCACGAGCGGCTGAGCACGGCGGACTTGAGTTCTTCGCGAACCTCGGGCGTCAAAACGTCGCCAGCCCGCTCGGAGAACATGGCCATCTCGTACCCGATGTTGCCGATGTCGGCACTTCCATCGGTGACGACGCACATCAGCGATCCGTCGCGGATGCCGGTGATGAACAGCCAGCCCCGCTCCATTTCGACGATCACGTTCATCACGGCGCCAGCGCCGAAGCGTCCGGCCGAGCCGTACGACAGTCCGATCATTCCGGAGGCGACTGCGGACAGCCGTTCTGCGGTTTCACGGTCGACTCCGGCAGACACCGCCAGCGAGAGGCCGTCGGAAGAAACGACGACAGCTTGTTGGACGGCGGGCAGCTCTTCGACGAAGCGCGAGACGAGCCAGTTGAGGTTGTCGGCAGAAGTACTCATGATGGGTTCCCTTCGGAGGTTGCTGCCGCGAAATCGGCAACTGCAGGATTCGATTCGGTGTCGGGACCGGATTCGGGGCTCATCTCTCGTGCCCGCTTGGAGCTCTGCGTGAAGGCAGAGAGGCGGTCACGGAGCGCACCGGGGTCGGAGTCGGCAACGACGGAGTTCTTGGGGCCGTCATCGACGAACGTCGTGCCGGGCACCCGAGCGGGGAGACCGAACGAGGTCATCTTGCCGGCGGGCGCTGCGGTGCGCTCGACGGCCACAGCCTCGGCGGCTGGAGGAGCAACTCGGGGCTTCGGGCCGAGCACCTCGGTGCTGGGCGCCGTCGAAATGCTGCTCGCAAGGCGAGAGAGTGCATCGCCGAGCTGCGTCGGTGACGCAGCAGCGACAGAGCGGGTTTCCTCCGAGCTGAACTGCGGAGTCTGCTCACCTGGCACTCGGCTCGGCAACGACAGTCCCGGCGATTCGGCAGCGGCTGGCGCTTCAACGGTCAGCGGGGCTTCGCCGGCGATCTTGCGAGTGTCGTCGTCGCTGAACGCTGGCGTCTGCTGGCCAGGAACACGGCTCGGCAGCGACATCGTCGCAGGTTCGGCAGCGGCAACCGGGGCCGGCTCGGGCTGAACCACGGGTGCGGGCTCGGCCACGGGTGCGGGCTGTGCGACCGGTGCGGGCTGCACAACGGGTGCAGGCTGAGCAACGGGTGCAGGCTGTGCCACGGGTGCAGGCTGTGCCACGGGTGCGGGCTGTGCCACGGGTGCAGGCTGAACAGCTGGTGCGGGCGGAGCCGGAGGGCTCGCAACCTGAGTCACCGGTTCGGGGGCCGGCAGCGGCTGAGCAGCTGCGAGAGCCTCAGCTTCTGCTTCCACGGGGGCTACCGCGACGGGTGCGGCAGCGAGGACCGACTGGGGTGCCCGAGCAAGGCCGTCGGTCGACATCGAGGTCTCGTACAGCGCAGACGGCACGAGGATGTCGACGATCAGGCCCGGATCGGATGCGCTCATCCGAACGGTGATGTCATGCTTCTCGGCGAGGATCGACACCACGGAGAGTCCGAGTGTCGGCTCGACGGAAAGGCCGAGCGCCGGAGGATCGCTGAGCAGTGCGTTCAAGTCCTCGATGCGGCCGCGGCTCAGGCCGACACCGTTGTCGACGACCTGGACGTGGTAGCCATCGGCCGTCAGCTGGCCGCTGACCTGGACACGGGTCTCGGGTGGCGAGAACGCCGTGGCGTTGTCGAGGAGTTCGGCGAGCAGGTGCGCAAAGTCGGCTCCCGCCGCGCCCTTGACTGCCACGGGATCGAACCCCACGGCATCGACTCGGACGAAGTCCTCGATCTCGGAGATGCCTGCCTGCACGATGTCACCGATGTCGACGGGCTTGCCGCGACGTCGACGTGAATCTGCACGGGCCAGGACGAGGAGGCTCTCCCCGTTGCGCCGCATGCGGGTCGCGAGGTGATCGAGTTGGTAGTACTCGCCGAGCAGCTTGGGATCTTCGACGTCGGACTCGAGCGAGTCGAGCAACGCGAGCTGGCGGTCGACGAGGCGGCTGCTCCGACGAGCGAGCGTGACGAAGATGTCGGAGACACCCTGTCGCATGATGCTCACCTGTTCGCCGGCAATGCCGACGACCGAGGTCTGCACCATGGCGAGTTCACGAGCAAGATCGCCGACTTCGTCGTCGCCGGCATCGTCGATGGGCTGAATCTCGAGCACCTCGTCGGATGCATCAGGGTTCTGCAATGCACGGACGAGTGCCGGCAGTTGGACGCTGGACACGTCGTGTGCCTGCGATCCGAGACGAGCGAGGCGAGACGTGATCGAGGCAGCAACCGAGCGGATCATGACCGCGCCAGCGACGACTGCGACGATGGAAACGAGGAATGCGATGGCGCCAGCGGCGACTCCGCCGGTGGTGAAGGCGAGAACTGAGACGATGCCGAGTGCGACCGCGAGGGGCACCGCAGCGAGCTGCAGTTTCGTCTGGACTCCGAATTTTCCGAACATAGGTGGTTCTTTCGAGGCGATGTGGCGGGTGGACACTTGGTTTTCGGTCAGCTACACGAAAACCTGAGGAATTTCTTCCGCGCGCTTGACC
The DNA here is from genome assembly GCA_938044705.1 of uncultured Ilumatobacter sp. Lineage (GTDB taxonomy): Bacteria > Actinomycetota > Acidimicrobiia > Acidimicrobiales > Ilumatobacteraceae > Ilumatobacter_A. The sequence continues at coordinate 6,238 of CALIOL010000087.1, forward strand.
TCTCCCCCGCTCCTCGCGCCGCAACGGGCGGCAGGTCACATGGTCAACCGCCCGGCTTTCATTCACCGATAGCGTGTTCTCCGCTACATCTGGAGGGGTGCGAGAGCGGCCGAATCGGCACGCTTGGAAAGCGTGTGACCTTCACGGGTCCGTGGGTTCGAATCCCACCCTCTCCGCCAGATCGATTGGTGGCTCACCGGCTCGGCCGGTGAGCCGCTGTCGTTTTCCGATCACCTTTCCTCACGATGCAAGACTCGACACCGATGACCGACGACCTCCACGAAGCGTGGATGCTGCTCGCGCTCGACGAGGCCCGAGCAGCGCTTGCCCACGATGACGTCCCGGTCGGCGCCGTCGTCGTCCACGACGGAACGATCATCGCTGCGCGACACAACGAGCGCGAACTGACGGGCGACCCGGTCGCTCATGCCGAGGTGCTTGCGCTTCGCGACGCTGCAGCGCACATCGGCAACTGGCGACTCGATGAATGCACCGTCGTCGTGACGCTCGAACCCTGCGCGATGTGCGCCGGAGCGATGGTCAACGCACGCGTCGGGTCGCTGGTGTTCGGCGCCGCCGATCCGAAGGCCGGAGCGGTGAACAGTCATTTCCATCTCCTCGACGGAGCGCCGCTGAACCACCGGGTGCCGACCGTCGATGGAGTGCTCGCGGACGCGTGCGGCGAGATCCTGCGGGATTTCTTCCGAGCTCGCCGGTCGTGACGACCGAACGCTCGCTCAGTCCTTGGGACGAAGGCTGTCGATCAGCCGGCGAAGTGCGCCACGGCGATCAGCGGCCTCTTGGGCCGGTTCTGGAGCGGCTGGCGCCGGGAGTCCGGCGATCGACTCGTCGTCGTCGACGGCGATGATCGGCTCGATGACGATGTCGGCGGACTCGGCAGCGTCGTCACGTTCGAACAGCGCTTCGGCGCGCATGTCCGGGGTCGGCGGGGCGAAACCGAGCAAAGCACTCGCCGATCCCCCAGCATCTCGGGCTCCGGGGTGCGACGAATCGCCGAGCAACTCTGGCGTCGGCTCCGAGCCCGTCGGCGCCGGGAGCTCTGACATGGGCGTCTCAGGCATCACGACAGGCGTCGCGTGAGGCGGGTGGTCTGACACGATGGAGCGTGGCGCCGGAGCTCCCTCGATTGCACGGAGTGCTCGCTGCACCGCCATCGCGACATCGTCGGGAACCGGTGCCGTGGGCTCGGGAAGTCGGTCGACGTGGAGGGGGTCGAATGCAGGACCGACGGGAGGTGGCAGGAGACCCGACGCCGGGGGCTGCTCGTCGGGGTCCGCGGCGACTAGCTTCGGCACCTCGACCTCGATCGGCCGCTCCCGAGTGCCGTCTGGCCACACGATGTAGAACTCGCCCAGCGGGGAAGAGATCGCCTCGGATGCGTCAGGATCGCTTCCGCCGATTGTCGCTGCCCAGTCAGCCTGGTCGGCGTCGAAGCGTGCGAGTTCGGCCTGGATGTCGATGTCGACCGGCGCGTCGAACGTCGCCTGATCAGGGTCGCTCGAAGCTTCGTGCGCCAGATCGGGGGTGCTCCAGTTGATCGTCACCGACGTTTCTGGTCGATGTGACTCGATGGTCTCGACCGGAGCGACGAACCAGCGATGAATCCCCGAGGGATGATGTCGGTACGCGCTTGCGTTGACCGCGGAGATCACCGAGTTCGCAAGCTCGTGAAGGAGGCGTTCGGTGAGTCCTTCGACGAACACCATTGCGGCGTCTCGGTCGACCGACGGGGCCCGATCGAAGAGGCGGCCGAGATGGTCCAGCTCACCGACCCGCACGACACCGTGCTTGAGCTGCACCGAGTCGAGAACGCCAGCGGCGATCAGTGAATCGGCGACCGCCGGGTCACCCTTTCGTTCCGCGAAGTACACCGACCCGCCATCGAGATACAACCGAACGGTCGGGTCGATGAGGAAGGTCACCTCGCCGGTGAACGCATGAAATCGCGCGACGTCGAGCGTCGTGGCCGCCGTCTGCGGAATCGACGAGGTGAAGGTCGCGTACTCGGTGAACGTCGCGTAGCGCTCGGCGAGCGCGATGTGGTCTTGGGCGCGCAACGGCTGCGTCGATGTCGGATCAGTCGTCATCGTCCCCGGCCTTGGCTGCCTCCAACGAGTCGAGGAGGGTGAGCAGCACCTCGACGACGACCTCACGGCCCGAGTCGGAATCGATCAGCTGACACGGCACGACCGATTCGCCCGCGAGCGCTCCGAGGGATCGTGCGATCCGGTCGGCCTTGTCCTGATCGTCGCACCGATTCACGGCGATCACCGCCGGGACGCGCAGGTCCGCCAGCAACGATCGGAGTTCGACTCCCGCTGCAGCGTGCGTCTGGCGTGCGTCTGCGTCGACCACGAACGCGACGATGTCGACTTCGCCCTTCAAGATGTTCGTCATGAAGCGAAAGCGGGGCTGGCCGGGTGTGCCGAAGAGCAACAGGTTGATGCCTTCGTCTTCGAGTTCGTACGTACCGAAGTCCATGGCGACCGTGGTCTGCGCTTTGACATCGGACTCTTCGCCGCTCGTGACGACATCCGTCGACACCACGTCGGTTTGTGAGACCGACTGGATCAGAGAGGTCTTCCCCGCCGCGAACGGTCCGGTCACCAGGATCTTGAACGTGTGCGTGGGCTTGGCTGACGCGTCGTTGGACGCGTCCGTGTCATCGCCGTTGGCCGCGTGCTTCGACGTGGCTGGTTCGACGTGATCATCGACGGTGGGCTCCACCAGAGGCCGGCGGGCAGATGGCTCCGCGCCGACGATGCTCGCCGGGCTTGCCGAGTTCTGGTCAGCGGAGGCGTGCTTGGTTGCGGTCATGACGTTCCCGCCAGAAGGGCTGCGCGGGCCCGAACGAACCGGCGAAGTCCCATTTGGTCGACCTTGGAGTCGGTCAGCATGGCGAGCACGCGGAACTCACCGATCGGCCAGAGCAGCAACAACCCGTTGTCGTGATCGACCACGAGCTGACGAAGCTGAGTGCCGCCGCCCATCTCGACGAGTTGCCGGGCGAGCCCGCTCGCTGCTGCGAGCATCGCGGCATGTGCCGCGTCGTTCGGCATGGATTCGCTCTGTGCCAGAGCGAATCCATCGACCGATGCCAAGACTGCGCCGCGAGCGCCTTCGATGAGCGTGGTCATCTCGTCGAGTGCTTCGGTCGGGGTCGTGGGGACCGCACGGTGGGCCACGCCGGGCGCCGGCGACGGTGGAGGTGGCGGAAGCGGCGCACACGGTTGAGCAGACCTGGAGTCCGGCGCTGTCCAGGAGGAGGGGGTGTTGGGCGTGTTGCCCTGATGCGAAGTCATGGTGGGTCGAGCAGCGTTCTTCCGTCGGTCGCCGGGAACCGTGCGAGCGTCAACCATTGTCATACCATGTGCCTTCGGTAACACTCCGTGGAATCTTGAGAGATAACGCGCGGACCACCTCGGCGGAGCTGACGCGTTTAGTCGCTAACCTCGACTCCGGAAGGCTGCCAGAGCGGACGAATGGGACGGCCTCGAAAGCCGTTGAAGTCTTCGGGCTTCCGTGGGTTCGAATCCCACGCCTTCCGCCAGACCGCAACGGGCGTTCATGGATCTCCATGAACGCCCGTTGTCGTTTTCTCGGCCTCGCTGCTACACCTGCCGAGCCAATCGCCGACGGCCGGCCCGTCGGATCTGTGAGACTCGTGCATGGGCGACGTGAACGAGCACTATCGACAAACGGCTTTGACGGAGCGCATCTTGCAGGAGCTGGTTCGTGGTGGTCGCGATCTCGGGAGTCTTCAGCCGGGTGACCTCGCCGGCGTCGATGAGTTCCACCTCGGTGGCCGCGCCGCTACTGACGCGCTCCTCTCGTCACTCGACCTGGGTCCAGGGTCTCGTGTGCTCGATGTCGGATGTGGAATCGGCGGCGCAGCCCGCACGATCGCCAGCAGCGTCGGGTGTTCGGTCAGTGGCGTCGATCTCACCGAGGAGTTCGTCGAGACGGCGAACGATCTCAGTGTCACCGTTGGACTCGACGACTACACCACGTTCTCGACTGGCAACGCACTCAGCCTGTCGTTCGCCGAGAGCGAGTTCGACGCTGTCGTGATGCTGCACGTCGGCATGAACATCGCCGACAAGGAAGCCCTGTTTGCCGAGCTGGCCCGAGTCACGAAACCCGGCGGGTACGTCGCCGTGTACGACATCATGCTCGTCGGCAACCGTGAGCTCTCGTATCCGGTGCCATGGTCGAGCGACGCGTCGACGAGTCATCTGGCAACGCCGGCTGACTACCGAGCGGCCATGCTCGCCGCGGGCCTCGAGCCGGGCGAGTCCGTCGACCGTCTCGAACTCGTCCGCTCGACGTTGCGTGCGACAGCGGAGAATCCTCCGGTGGTCAACCTGTCGCACCTCATGGGCGTGGACTGGCCAACGATGTTCGGCAACCTCCGAGCCGCGCTCGATGCATCGCTCGTCGCTCCCACCCAGATCATTGGTGCGCGACCTCGCTGAGGCTCAGCGTTCCTCGAGCTCTGGCGCGCGAACTTTCGGGTCCGATCGAGCCGACACGAGGTCGAGCCGTCAGCCGGTCAGCTCGCGCAGCGCCGCGAGCGACTCGAAGTCTTCGATCGCTTCGGCACCGCGGCGAAGCAGCTTGTCTGCCATCGCCTTGCCTTCGTCGGGCAGTGCGTCGTAGTCGGGGTACGACGCGAACCCGTACATCAGCACCAACCCGACCGCGACACGCGTGTCGAAGAAGAAGACGTCGGGGTCGAGATCGTGACCGTGTTCCGCCATGACCGCCAGATACTGGTCGACGAGTTCTTGCTGACGCCCGGCCAGCATCTCTCGCTCGGTCGACTGACTGATGAAGTAGGCCAGGTCGAACGCGCCGTTGCACACACCCACGAGCTGCGGGTCGATCATCACGACGTTGTCGTCGGCGTCGAAGAACATGTTGTCGGCTCGCCAGTCCTCGTGACACAGCGTCGGGCGCAGCTCCATCTGATCGAGCATCTTCGGCAGCGCGTCGACCCACATGTCGCCCAAAGCCACCACGTCAGCCGACAGCGTGTGTTCACGATGGGCCTTTGCGGCGGGCCAGCCAGCCTCGGCCACACCGGGCAGCACCGTCCGGTTGAGTGGTGACCCGATCGACATGAACGTCTCGGAGAGCACGTCGAGTTCCGAGCTGCCTTGCCAACCGGCGTGGAAGGCCGCAAGCGCGCGTGCACCACGAACCGCATCCTCCCAGGTCATTCCCGCCTGGCGGTCCGGTTGCCGCATGCCTGCGAGGTCCTCCATGACGATGCAGGAATTGGTTGCGTCCGGAGCCGACATCGCTGCATAGATCTTTGGCATCGAGATCGTCGAGCGCGGTGCGATATCGCGATAGAACGCGACCTCACGCCCGTACACCGCGACGGCGTCCGCCATGGACCGCAACTGTGGGACGTCGGTCGGGAACTTGACGATCACCGTGCTGGGTGCGCCGGGATCATCCGACTCGATGGTCGAGCGATACAGCAAGCTCAGCAACCCGCCCGCGATGAACGGTTCGTTGTTCAGCGAGGTCACAGTCGCCGCAGCGTCGATGGCCCCGCTGATGCGCAGCACTTCGGTCATCCACGAGGCCGTGACCTCCTCGACTCCCGAAGGCAGCCCGATCTCGATTCCCGCAATGTTCCCCGTCGTTCCCATCCGGCAAAGCTATTGAGGCGCCCGCCGACGTGACGAGGCGAGAACTCAGCTGCAGCGAGCGTCAGGCTCAGGGACTTCGAGCCAGATCAGATACTGGTGGACGATGTCGTTGATGCAGTCGCCGGAGCGATAGGCGGTGTGCCGGTTCGCTTCGACCGTGACCAGCGTGCCTTCCTCGAGGGCATCGGCCATCGCTGCACTCGACGCCAGCGGCGTGCTGGGATCACCGGTCGTACCGATCACGACGATCGGTCCGGCGCGTTCGCCGGTGATCTCAGCTCGCGGGTCTGCTGGCGCTGGGAAGAAGTTGCAGGTGTACGAACTGGTCGTATACGGAAACAGCCGCGGGGCGATCCCGATGAGCTCTTCGGCACGCGCATCGGACTCTTCCGGTTCCAACCGATCAGGTTCGTCGGCACACGAGATCGCCTGGAACGACTCGAGCAGATTGCTGTAGCTCCCGTCGCTCGGGTCACGCTGGAAGTAACTGTCATGC
>CALIOL010000088.1 GCA_938044705.1 uncultured Ilumatobacter sp.
GGTGCCGCCAACGTCATGATTGGGTCCTGGTTGGCCGGGACCCACGAGTCGGCCGCTGATGTTCGCGTGGATACCGACGGGCGGATCTACAAGGAGAGCTTCGGGATGGCGTCGAATCGGGCGGTGAAACATCGCACCCGCACGGACTCCGAGTTCGAACGTGCACGCAAGGAACTCTTCGAAGAGGGCATCAGCACCTCGCGGATGTACCTCGACCCGGAGCGCCCCGGGGTCGAAGACATCATCGACCAGATCGTCGCCGGTCTCCGTTCGTCGTGCACGTATGCCGGTGCAGCATCGATTCCCGAGTTCGGTGAGCGAGCGGTCGTCGGAGTGCAGGGTGCCGCCGGCTATGACGAAGGACGTCCGCAAGGAGTCTCCTGGTGACCGGCGAATCGACCGATGAAGTGCGCATCATTGCGATCGACGGTCCCGCCGGCGCCGGGAAGTCGACCGTCGGCAGAGCTGTCGCCGCCCGACTGGGCGTGGACTACCTCGATACGGGAGCGATGTATCGCGCCGTGACCTTCGCAGTGCTTCGGCGCGCCGTCGACCCGAACGACAAGCAGGCCGTGGAAGACGTCGCGATGACCATGGACCTCGACATCGGAGACGTCGACGGGGCGACGCGTGTCGTGGTCGATGGCGAAGACGCGACCGTTGCGATTCGCGGACGAGAAGTCACCGGCGCCGTGAGCGCAGTCGCAGCGAACAGTGCAGTGCGAGCTGAGCTCGTCGAGCGGCAACGTTCCTGGGTCACAGCGCACAGCGGAGGCGTGGTCGAAGGGCGCGACATCGGCTCCGTCGTCTTCCCGGACGCGGACCTCAAGTTGTACGTCACGGCATCGCCTCGGGTTCGAGCCGAACGGCGCGTCGCTGAAATCGGCGGCGACGTCGACGATGTCGAAGCATCGATCATCGAGCGTGACCGCAAGGACTCCGGCCGCGACGACAGCCCGCTCGTCGAGGCGTCGGGTTCGACGTTGGTCGACACGACAGGATTGTCGATCGAAGAGGTCGTCGAGCACGTGTTGGGAATGCTGTGAGTTCGAAGATCGCGACCAAGCCGGGAGGCAACACACGCTGGAACCACGTTCTGTACCGGTTCTGGTGCCTCGTGATCGCGGTTCCGCTGCGGATCTACACGCGCGGAACGGTCGAGGGGCAGCATCACCTGCCTGAAGGAGCGTTCGTGCTGGCTCCGGTGCACCGCAGCTATATCGACACACCGATCTCCACCTGGGTGCAGCGACGTCGCATGCGCTACCTCGGCAAGGACTCGATGTGGAAGTTCGAAGCGCTGGGCAAGATGTTCACGGCGATGGGAGCGATTCCCGTGTCGCGAGGGTCGATCGACCGAGAGGCGTTGAAGCGCTGCATCGACGTCCTCACGACGGACCAGCCGCTGGTGCTCTTCCCCGAAGGCGAACGCAAGGACGGATTGACCGTGCATCCGCTGATGGACGGCGCTGCCTTTCTCGCTGCAAAGGCCGGCGTGCCGCTAGTTCCCGTCGGCATCGCCGGGTCAGACAACGCCATGCCGCGCAAGGCCAAGTTCGTCTACCCGCGCAAGGTTCACGTCATCGTCGGGGAACCGTTCATGGTCGAGACCAACGCCAAGGGCCGGGCCAGTCGAGAGCAGCTCACAGCGGCGACGGACCGGCTCCATCGGGAGATCCAAGCGCTCTATGACCGAGCGCTGGAACACATCAGCTGAAGAACGCTCCAAGCGCCGCTGCGAGGTGGAGCGGGTCGTCCACGCCACACAGTTCGCGAGCCGAGTGCATGGAGAGCTGGGGGACGCCGACGTCAACGGTTTCGATGCCGAGGCGAGTCGCAGTGATCGGACCGATCGTGGAGCCACACGGCATGTTGTTGCGTGACACGAAGACTTGCCACGGAACGCCGGCGTCTTCGCAGGCCCGCTGGAACAGTGCGGCGGTCGAGGCCGACGTGGCGTAACGCTGGTTGGCGTTCACCTTGATCGCCGGGCCTGCATTGACCAGGGGGCGATGGTCCGGGTCGTGGCGCTCCAGATAGTTCGGGTGGACTGCGTGAGCGTTGTCCGCCGAGATGCATGCGGACGCCGCGAGCGCCCGATGCCAGTCGTCGAGTGAGCCGCCGCGGCCGTCGACGAGTCTGCGGAGCACGGTTTCCAAGAACGGGCCCTGAGCTCCCGTGTTGCTGGCAGAGCCGACTTCTTCGTGGTCATTCAGGACGATCACTGCGATGTGGTCGCTCGGCGTGCTGGCTGCCAGCGCACAGGTTGCGGCCCAACACGAGAGTTGATTGTCCAGCCGCGCCGAAGTCAGCATCGACTCGTCTGCACCCACGACGGCTGCTCCCTGTACGTCGTAGAGACAGAGGTCCCAGAACGCCGGTGCGGAGCCGAGTCCGGAGCGCTCTGCGATCCAGTCGCCGAACTCTCCCGGCGACGACGCGCCGATTCCCCAGATGGGCTTCAGATGCTGCTGGCGGTCCAGGGTGAGCCCGTTGTCGTTCACACCGCGATCGAGGTGAACGGCGAGCTGTGGGACTCGAGCGACGGGCTCGGCAACCTCGACGAGGCGCTGTTCGCCCGTCGAGCTGACGACGCGCCCGGCGATGCCGAGGTCGCGGTCGAGCCACGTATTGTTCAAAATGCCGCCGTACACCTCGACGCCCAGCTGTTTCCAGCCGGCCACGCTCGTGTCCGGCCGGGGCTTGATGCGCAGACACGGTGAATCGGTGTGGGCTCCACCGATGTGGAACCCCCTTGAGGTCTCAGCGCCGTCGGGAATGGACCAGGCGATGAGGGCGCCGTCACGGACGACGAGACCCTTCGCGGGGATCTCGCTCCACTCGTCGCGTTCGTCGAGCTTGGCAAACCCGTCGAGACGCGCGATCGTGGACTCGACCGCGTGCCACGGCGAGGGGGACCTGTCGAGGAAGTCGATGAGGTCGGCAAGGTCGGTGGCCGGCATCGTCAGCCTTTCTGGAAGAGGCCCATCGGGAGACCACTCCCTCGGAGGTGCGATGTCTCGTTGACGGTCACGACGGAACGTTCCCCGGTGGACGCCGCTGCGACGCGATGGATCGATGTGTAGTTCGGGTAGAAGAAGCCGCGTTGGCCACTCTCCAAGTCGAGAATGTGGCTCAGGTACGCGTTGATGACGCCACCGTGGCACACGACAGCGACGCGGTGACCGCGGTGCGTGTCGATGATCCGTTCGACGCCGGCGATCGAACGGGCTGCGAAGACGTCATGGTCCTCCATGCCTTCCATGTTGCCGTCGAGCATGGCTTGCCACCGGGGGTCGTTGTTTGCCTTCAGTTCCTCCACGGGGACGTATTCGGGGCTGTCCTTGTCGAACTCGGCGACATCAGGTTCGATGCGCAGCTCGAGATCACGGCCGGCAACGACCGGTTCGGCCGTCTGCTGGGCCCGACGCAACGAACTCGCGTAGACGGCGTCGAGGTGTTCGCCCGCAAGGTAGGCCCCGAGCAGCTCCGCCTGGGCATGTCCGTCCGGCGCGAGCTCCGGGTCGGCGATGCCCTCGACGAGTTCGCGGCGAATTGGTAGTCCGTGTCTGATCAGCAGCAGTTCCATCTGCTGATAGACAAGCAGACATGACGCGCCGAACAAAGATCGTAGCGACGGTAGGACCGGCGAGTGAATCCGTCCCGATGCTCCGCAAGCTCATCGACGCCGGTCTCGACGTCGTCCGGCTGAACCTGAGTCACGGTGAACTCGATGAGCACCTGGGCAAGCTCGCCAACGTGCGCACGGCCGCTGCGGAGTGCAACCGGCCGGTTGCGGTGTTGGCCGATCTTCCCGGTCCCAAGATCCGGTCTGGACGCTTCCCTGAAGGTGGTGCGTTGCTGGAGCCCGGTGCGCTGATCGAGTTGCGCCCCGGCGACGAGCCGAGCGACGAGAAGCTGATGTACGTGCAATACGACACGTTGCTCGATGACTTGCGCAGCGGAGCGCGCGTGGTGCTCGGCGATGGTGCGATCTCGATGACGGTCACCGAAGTGGCCGACGACCATGCCACGGCTCGGATCGAGACGGGTGGCCGAGCGAACGGGCAACCAGGTGTCAACCTGCAGTCGGACATGCTGCGTCTGACGACGCCGACCGAGGAAGACCTCGTGCTCGCCGAGGCCATGGCGACAGCGGGGGTGGAGTACATGGCGGTGTCGTTCGTGCGGGAGGCCGTCGACATCGAACGAGTTCGTGACGTGGTCGGAGACCGAGCGCAACTGGTAGCGAAGATCGAGACGCAGGCGTCGCTCGACAATCTCGAGTCGATCATCACGGTGTCCGACGCGGTCATGGTCGCACGTGGTGACCTCGGCATCGACTGCCCGATCGAAGACGTCCCGCATCTGCAGAAGCGGATCATCCGCGAGTGCGTCGCAAGCGGCACGCCGGTGATCACCGCGACGCAAATGCTCGAGTCGATGATCTCGGCGTCCACGCCGACCCGTGCCGAAGTCAGCGATGTGGCCAACGCTGTCTTCGACGGCACGGACGCAGTGATGCTGTCGGGCGAGACCGCTATTGGTCGGGACCCCGTCGGCGTCGTCCAGGCAATGAGTGCCATCGCCGAGCGAGCGGAATCCGAGGCGAGCTACCGCCAGTGGGCGAACCGGCTCGGACGCATGCAACTCGATACAGACCGGGCGGTGACACCCGGTGAGAAGATCACCATGGCGCTCTCCCATGCGGCGTGGCAGGCAGCGACCGATGCCGATGTCTCGGCGATCCTCTGTTGCACGCGTACCGGCCGGACCGCTCGCGCCATCTCTCGTTTCAGGCCCGAGGCCCGCATGATCGGGTTGTCACCGGATCCGCGCATGGTGCGCAACATGTCACTGACGTGGGGTGTCGAGCCCGTCGAAGTGGAGACCTACGCCTCCACCGACGAAATGGTGTGGTTCGCCGTGAAAACCGCCGTCGAGATGGGTGTCGCCAAGTCGGGCGACATCGTGTTGGTGTTGGCGGGGGCGCCAGACGTCGACCGGAACATCACGGCCACCGACGTGCTCAGACTGGTGCGCGTCGACTGACGACAAAGCACACCGACGCGATCAGCGCCGCAGCCGCCGAAAGAGACAGGGGCCCTTCGATGCCCCACCTCGTGAAGAGGTAGCCGCTCGCGATCGTTCCTGAACCGCGAGCGATCGTTCCGACGCCGTTCGCGATTGCGATCGTCGTGCCTCGCGACTCCGGCATGGCTTCGGTGACCAACGACAGCGAGGTGACGAACGCGAATTCGAATCCGGCGAGCAACGCGATGATCCCGACCACGCCGAGCCAGAGCGTCTCATCGGCAGCGACCATCAGGATCTGACCGAGGATCAAGAGCGCGATGCCGAGCAGGGTCGAACGGAGTTTTCCGATTCGGTCGGCAAACCCTGCAGATCCGGACGAAGCGAGCAGCTCGAAGGCTCCGAAGCCCATCGCGACGAGTCCGAGACCGCCGGTCGAGACCCCGAATGCGGTGTCGAGCCACTTTCCTGAGATCGCGAACACGGAGAGGCCCGACATCGCGAGCAGCGCCGAGCCGACGACGACCGCCCAGGCCTGTGGCGAGAGCGAACGGACGCTCAGGCGACCGCTTGTCGGAGTCTCGGCTGCTGGTGCTGCGGTCGGCCAGGTGGTCCAGATCCACGCCGCCATTGCGGCACATGCGACAGCAAGCACCACATAGGGGCCTCGCCATCCGAACCAGCCGATGAGGATTGCGATGATCGGAGCCCCGACGAGGAGTGCAAACGCCCAGGAGGTCTCGTACAGACCGAGCGCCCGCGCCCGCCCCGCGTAGGGCACCGCACGGCTCACCGTCGAGTGTCCAGACACGGTCAGGTTCGCAACACCCAACACGACCAGCAGGAACGAGATCGCAAACGTGAAGGTCGTGCCGACGAGTGCGACGAGCGACGACAGAGAGACCACGACGAGCGCGAGCGACATGACCAACCGCTCGCGTCCGCGATCGAGGAATCGGCCGACGCCGACGGTGGAGAGCCCGGCCATCTCGCCGATGCCGAGGATCGTGGTCATCTGCCCCGTCGAGGCCCCGAACGCCCGTTCAAGCGTCGGAAGAAACGGTGGAACCCAGCGAAGCGCCGTGTTCGAGACGGCCTTGGCCGCCGTGAGGCGAGCGAGCCTCACTCGTTGTCGTCAGTGGAGCGCGGGTCCGGGATGCCAATCGACGTGCCGAAGAACGAGCATTCGGTGTCCTCGGGCTCGATGGCGTCGGCGCTGAGTTCGTAGACGTCTCTGACCTTGTCGGCACAGTCCTGGAGCGCAGTCCGCTGCGAGAACACGGCGAAGGCCAAGATCGCGAGCACCGCAGCGGTGGCGACCTTCTGAACGATGGTCTTCATGATCCACGCCGAGGCCACGGACCCCACCAGAAACAGCACGACGAGTCCGATCCCGATGTTCTTGGCTTCTGACAGCGTGATGGCGAGCACAGAGGCAGCGTACGCTGCCGGTGTGAGCGACCAACCGATTCAATTCTCATCCGGCATCCCGACGACCGTGATCCCAGCGGTCGACGCAGCGGACGCCGAACGCCTCGATGCCGCACTCCGTCTCGACGGCGAGGAACGGCGTGCGGCGGTGGCTGCGGTCGTGGCAGCCTCGCCGAGATTCCTGGCTGGCTGGGCAGAACTGGGAGATCTCGGCCGCGACACGATCGAGCGATACGCCGCATATCGCGTTGGGTATCACCGAGGCCTCGACACTTTGCGAGCAAGCGGATGGCGCGGGTCGGGCTACGTCCGCTGGGCCGAACCAACCAATCACGGGTTCCTGCGGTCGTTGCGCGGCCTCGGCCAGATGGCCGCTGAGATCGGCGAGACCGACGAGGCTGAGCGCTGCGAGCAGTTCCTGCTGCAACTCGACCCGTCGGGTATCCCAGCCGAATGACGTCGAGCCGATGACGCTCGCCGCAGCGGTGCTCGCCGGAGGCCGCAGCCGCCGCATGGGAACCACCAAGGCACTGATCGAGGTCGATGGCCGGGCGATGGCCGATCGAGTCCTCGATGCGGCGCGCTCAGTCGGTGCGGACCCGGTGGTGCTGCTCGGCGGCGACCCGACGCAGCTGGCATCGCTCAGCGCGCCCGTCGTTCTCGATCGATACCCAGGGGAGGGCCCCGTCGGCGGTGTGCTCGCGGCCCTCCAGCACTTCGAGGGCACCGCCGACAGGGTGTTGATCTTGCCGTGCGACCTCGTCGACCTGGATGCCTCCACGCTGCTTCCGCTCCTCGAAGCGGAAGCGGGCGATGGGTTCTCGAAGGTCTGGGTGGCGGCGTCGGACCGACTCGAGCCGATGTGTGCGATCTGGTCGACCGAGGCCATCGGTGTCATCGAGGATCGGTTCAACGCAGGGGAGCGCGCCGTGCACGCAGTCATCAGCGCCCTGCCGCACGTCGCTGTGACCGTCGATCCTGCTGGCCTCGTCAACATCAACACGCCCGACCAGCTGTCTCGGTAAGGTCCTCGGCTGTGGCAATCGAAGAGATCTCCGTGGCGGACCTCCATGCGCTCGGACCCGATGTGGTCCTGGTCGACGTGCGTGAAGACGACGAGTGGGAGGAGGCACATGCTCCCCATGCGGTGCACGTGCCGCTCGGCACCGTGCCCGATCAGCTCGATCGATTCGCCGGCACCCCGACGTACGTCATGTGCAAAGTCGGTGGCCGCAGCCTGCAAGCGTGCGAGTTCGCCGCAGCGAATGGTCACGACGTCGTGAACGTCGCTGGCGGCATCTTGGCGTGGCGTGAAGCGGGCTACGACGTCGAAACGGGATCGGATGCCTGAACAAGCACCACCTCACATCGAGTTCGGCTGGATCGACGACCAGGAAGGTCTTGTCGAACTCGTCGATGAACTGATCGAGATGCCGCGGTACGCACTCGACACGGAGTTCCATCGGGAACGCACGTACTTCCCCAAGCTTGCATTGATTCAGATCGCGTGGTGGCCGGAAGGTACGCCGGACAAGCAAGAACTGGTCCTCATCGATCCACTCGAGATCGACGTCTCGGATCTCGCCCGGCTGTTCGACACCGACGCGCTGTGCGTCATCCACGCCGCACAGCAGGATCTCGACGTGCTGACCCATGCGTGCGGTGCGGTGCCCCGCAAGATGTTCGACACACAGCTTGCGGCTGGCTTCCTCGGCTACGGCACGCCATCGCTGGTCTCGCTCCTTCAGGGCGAAGTGGGTATCAGCCCTCCCAAGGGCGATCGTCTCACGGATTGGTTGCGGCGACCGCTGAGCGACAGCCAATGCCAGTACGCCGCGGCGGATGTGGAGTATCTCCTCGGGGTGCACGATTCGCTGGTCGCAAAGCTCGAAGAAGCCGGCCGTGTCGAGTGGGCGGAGGATGCGTGCGAGGAACTGCGTACCCGGCCCGTCAGCGGCTCGGTTCCCAACGATGCGTGGCTGCGGTTGAAAGACGCGCGTTCGCTCAGGCCGAACGGGCGGGCGGTGGCTCAAGCCGTTGCGGCATGGCGCGAAGAACGGGCCATGCGGGTCGACATCCCGGTCCGGCAGGTGTTGCCCGACCTTGCGATCCTCGGTATCTCGCAGCGCGCACCATCGAACCTCAAAGATCTTCGCCAAGCGCGCGGCGTTGACGATCGTCACACCAAGGGCGGCATCGCCGATGAGATCCTTGCCGCAGTGGCGGCGGGCAAGGAGGCTCCGGCACCGGAGTCGCCGAAGTCGACCGATGACCTCGATCGTTCACTGCGCCCAGCGATCACGCTGATCTCCGCGTGGGTTTCGCAGATGGCACGAGACGAGAAGATCGACACTGCGATGTTGGCCACGAAGGCCGACATCGTCGCATTGCTCCGCGACGATCCCGACGCCCGACTCGCAAGCGGGTGGCGCGCTGACCTCCTCGGTCAGGGCATCCAAGACCTGGTTTCGGGCAGAGCTGGTTTGACGTTCGACCCGCAGGGCCGACTCACGCTCATGCCGGTTTGAGCGTACGACGCATCTTTGCCCACAGCTTGTCGAACACGTCGATCGGATCCGCCGCTCGACTCGCGTAACCATGGATCGGTCGACGTTCACCGACCGCTTGGTTCAAGATGACACGAGCGGGAACCGACGGCTTCCAGATCGCATGACGCCCCACGATGCGACGTAGCTCGTCGATGCGGCGTTCGGCCTCGCTCGAGATCGCGGGAACCCTGTTGAGAATGACACCGGACAGTTCGAGGTCGGGGTTGTGTGAATCCCACACGTCATCGATGGCATCGGCGACTCCGCCGATGCCGCGCAGGCCGAGTGCCGATGGTTCGACGACGATCACGACGTGCCGAACGGCGGCGAGGGCGTTCGTCGTCAGGTTGCCCAGCGACGGAGGGCAATCGATCAGCACCGCGTCGTAGCTCTCGATGGCGTCGCCGGCTTGGAAGAACGCTGCAGCCAGCCGTGTGGCATCGCCTGCCTCGAAGTCTTGCAGGCGGTTGCCTGCGGGCACGACGTCGACATGCTCTGACCACGATGACGGGACGATGGCGTCCACGAGGGGGGTTCCGCCGAGAACGTCGCCGACCGACGTTACGTCCGACCCGGGGTCGACACCGAGCACCCAACTGGACGAACCCTGTGGATCCAGGTCGATGACGAGGACTCGTCGTGACGCCGCTGCAGCAGCCGAGGCGAGCCCGAGTGTGACGGTCGTCTTGCCGACGCCGCCCTTCTGGTTGAGAACCGCAACCGTGCGCATGAACTCATGGTGGCACACACCGTCGACGGGTGACACACGGCAAGGATTCGCGAAACACCAGCTCTCGCCGGTACGATCGAATGCCAATGTCCACAGTCCAGTGAGGGAGCCCTGTCGTGAAGAAGGGTCGTCATCGCCGTTTCGAAGAGGCGAGAAAACTGAAGCAGTCAGGGCCTGGAGCCTTCGACCTCGGCCTTGGGGAGCGTTCGCTCGACGAGGATGATGATGGTGAAGACGACGAAGACGACGAGTACGCAGCGCTTGCCGCGAAGTACGGCGTCACCTTCGACGACGACGACGAGGACGCCTCCGACGAGGAGTGAGTGTCAGCCCCGGCGAAGTGCCGGGTGTGGCACGGGAACAGCCATCGGCCGTTCGAAGATCTCGACCATCAGGTCGTAGATGTGTTTCCCCACCAACTCGACGATCTCGTCACGCGCCGACACGTACAGCGGCTCATCGCCGACGAACGCGTCGGGTTCCTCGGTGCACCACCAGCCGAAGTCTTGTCCGCCCTCGCCCCAGTCGCGCCGTTTCCACTCGCGTAGTCGCGTCGTCACGTGGCCGCTCTCGTCCTCGGAGTCCTCGAGACGGAGTGGGACCTGCCAGCAGACCTGCGGCTTCCAATCGAGGGGACGTTCACCGGCGGCCAGCGCAGAGATGTGCAGCGCGCATCCCGCCCCACCCTCGAATCCCGGCCGGTTGAGAAAGACGCAGGCGTCATCCGCGAGCGTCGACAGGATCGTCGGCTCGATCTCGCCGTCTTCGTTCTCGGCGGGGTCGCCTTCTCTCGTAATGCCTTCGGCAAGCGCCACTGCGTGGAACTGCATGTGCTCGGGTGATACCCGCTCAAAGTGTCGCTTGGTGTTTGCGACGTCCGCCGCATCGGCGAAGTGTGCGCCGTAACTGCAGCACCCTTGTTCGAGCTCAGGGGCTGGCTGATCGAGGATGCCCTTGCACCCGCATCCGAAGATGCACTTGTAGTTCGACGTCAGGTACGTCTTGTCGAACACCCACGTTCGGTGCTCGTCGGGGTCATCGAAGCTGACCCATTCGTGGAGGTCTTCGAACGTGCTCAAGGGCGAGACGGTATCGCTCTCGAGAGCGTGCGCCTGCGCCGGTGCTCACGGCGATCACCGACCCAACCTGGGTAGCTCGTCCGGACAGTTTGGGTAGTCGCTACCGATGACGGCGCAGTCGGCGCTTCTTACGTTGGTCACTGCAACCAACACACGAGAGAGACCAGGACATGACCGAACCGCTCATCAAACTCGACCAGGCAGGCCAAGCGCCGGTCCTGAGGTACGACGTCCCCGAACCGACGTTCTACTTCGGACGAAATCTGATCGAACTCGACTTCCCCGAGGACTACTTCCTCGAGCTCAAGGGTGCCGACCCAGAGGTCCCGGACACGACCGCGCCCGTGGACGTCTGGATCGATGACCTGATCCAGAACACGATCGATACGGGCATCGTCGATGTCGGCTACGAGGTCATCGATCGGCAGGTCGACAGGTACCTCCAAGATCTCCAACCGGCAGACCTGGATACCGGCCCGCTCGACCCCGTCGACCCGGTGCCAACCGGTCGCCAGGTTGTTCAGACCGCAGCGGTGAGCGCAGCGGAGGGACCGCTTGCCCGGGCGCTCGGCCTCGACGCGGCGGTGGTGAGCGCAAACGCACTCAACGGGAAGCGTCCGGTCATCGTGACAACGGCCACCGGCGGGGCGACGACGGTGTACGCACCGATCGAGGTCGACCACACTCCGGGCATCTATCTCGTCGAGACCTATCGGATGTCGAACTATCTCGGCGACTACGGAGCGGGGCCGACCATCAGCACCGCGACGTTGCATCCGGGGGAGCGCCAGAAGATCTCGATGAAGACCTACAAGAACATCGCGTCCAAGGTGTCCGAAACGAACAGCCTGTTCGACTCCTACACGACCACGACGGAGGACGCCTTCGAGACCTCGGTGCAGAGCGAGAACTCCGACACCGAAGCGAAGGAGAAGACCACCGAATGGAATGTGGAAGCTGAAGCGTCCGGCAATTGGGGTGTCGCAAGCGCATCGGTCAGCGCAGGAGCGTCTGGAAGCACGAACTCGGCACGGGAGACCTTCGCATCGAACGTGTCATCAGCGTCGGAGAAGCACGCTGCGACGGCATCGGGACAGCGCGATGTGGAGGTCAACACGACCTCCGAGGTATCTGTCGAAGAAGGTGAAGAGACGTCGATCGAGCGCGAGATCGAGAATCCCAACCTCAGCCGCACGCTGAACCTGGGGTTCCGGCAACTGATTCAGGAGCACATCAGCATCTTGCACCTCGTGGACGTGCGCGTGGCGTTCTACAACGGTTACCCCGACACGCGAATGGAGGTGTCGCTCGCGGACATCGACCGTCTGCTCGACTACTGCATCGCCAACGACGCCGACAAGGACACCGTGCGCGATGAGATCTTGTTCTCGCTCGCCAACATCGTCGACTACGACGGCAATGTCCACAAGGACTTGGTGAAGACCACCAAATACCAGGAACGAGACGGCTCGACTTCTGAGGTGCACAGCATCGACCGATCGAAGACATCGACCCACGTGCTCGCATCGGGACGCGAGTTCGAAGTTCCCGGCATCGTTTTCTCAGCGAACCTCATCAGTCTGCGAACCGACGGCGTCATCGTCGACGCCATGCTCGGCGGCGGCGAAGCACTCGACGAGTACGCGACCGAACTGCAGGAGCAACGTGTCGCGGCGACTCGTCACGACAACGCCGCACGGGTGCTCGAGAACCGCAAGGTCGCGACAGCTCTCGAGATCGTGGAAGCAGCCGACGAGACGAAGGCTGCGATCTTCGCCCAAGTCTTCGGGGTGGCTGAACCAGACGAAGAAGATGACGCCGCATGAC
>CALIOL010000089.1 GCA_938044705.1 uncultured Ilumatobacter sp.
CAACTCGGGGTCGTTCGCCGACTCAGCGTTCCACACCCGCGCACCGTCTGCGTCGACACCGAGCGCCCGGAAATGATCGACCCCGCGCTGCAGCCATCGATCGATCATGGCGTCGCCTTCGGTGCCTGCTGCGGCCGGCACGCAGACGATTCGCGGGTCGGTCGGCAACGTTGCGAGCAACTCCCGATCGACAGCGCTCATCGGCTCCAGGTACTCGCCACTTCCTACGATTGCGAACACGACGGCCTCCTTGCCACTCCTCGAACCCTTGAAGGCTATGTTCGCCGAAGGCAGACGAATGGAGACAATGTGAACGGTGATCAAGCAATGCGCATGCACTCGGCGACGCTTCCAGCGCCCGAGTTCGCCAATCCGGCATGGGTGACGCCGCCAGATCTCGCCGAGGCAACCGTCGCGATCGTCACCTCTGCGGCGCTGTACGCCACCGGCGACGAAGCGTTTTCCGCAGGCGATGCCGGCTACCGACTCATCGATCGTGATCGACGCGACCTGGTGATGGGCCACTGGAGCCCCAACTTCGACCGAGCGGCGGTGGCCATGGACCTGAACGTCGTCTACCCGATCGACCGGCTCGAAGAGCTCGCCAAGCGAGGCGTCATCGGTCGCGTTGCACCTCGCCACGTGTCATTCGCAGGCAATCAGCCCGACGATGTCGCCACGATCCGGCTCGACACCGGTCCCGCGGCAGCAGCGCAGCTGCGCAGCGACGGGGTCGACGTCGCGATCCTCACGCCTGTTTGACCGCTCTGCACGCGCACCGTGAGTGTGCTCGCCCACGTCTTCGAAGCCGCCGGGATCGCCACGGTGGTGCTGTCGAACATCAGGGAGATGGCCGTCGCCGCCGCTCCCCCGCGCACGCTCCACTGCGAGTTCCCACTGGGCCGCCCCCTCGGCAAACCGTCCGACCCCGAGTTCCAACACGACGTCCTCGAACGAGGCTTCGCCCTGCTCGCTGCAGAGTCCGGACCCGTCCTGGTCGACTACCCCGACGTGATCGAGGCCGACACCGATGCCGTGTCATGCACCCTCCCGCCCCGCTTCGACCCCGATCTGCCTGCGGCCGTCGACGAAGCGCAGGGACTCCGCAAGGCGTACGACCGCTGCGTTGCCCGCCGCGGCGTCACCTCCGTCGGACGCGTCGTCGATGCAGACGGCGTCTCGGATGCGCTACGCGTCCTCGACGCGATCGCCAACGGCGAGGACTGGAAGACCGCCGGAATCCCTGGGGGGAACACGACGGCGATCTGCCACGACATCCGCACGTACTACGAAGAAGCGTCGCTCGAACTCGTCGACGGGCCGCTTCCCGGCGGTCGAGCGCTCGAAGACTGGTTCTTCGACCAGACCGAGGCCGGCGCGACCGTCCTCGCTGCGCGCAAAGCCATTCAGGACAGCAGTGCGAAGTTCCCGGTCTGGTTCTACATGACTCCCGGCCAACGCTGACGACGAAATTCCTCCGGGGGCGGCGAGGTCGCGGTACGGGCCGCTGAAGCGAAATCTCATACACAGGACTCCTCCGACCTGTCAGGCTTGTCCTCCGACTGAGGAGGAACAATGAACGACGAACTCCAGACACTGCGCAACGAAGTCGCAGCGCTATCCAGCGAGCTGGCTTCGATGCGCCAAATGGTTGCCGACCTGTCGCCGAAACCCGATGACGCCGAACGAATCGAACCGGTTGCCGACCTGGTTACCAGGCGAGGATGGATGAAGGCAGCGGCAGCCGTTGCCGTCGGCGGAACTGCGGTCGCGCTCGGGCCATCACAGTCGGCTGCAGCTGCGGACGGCGATCCCATCGTCATCGGTAACGGCAACACCGGGGCGAATGCCACGACGGTGACGCACACGGGCCCGGGAAACATGAGCCTTCTGGTGCGGACAGATACTCCCTTCACCGCAGATCTATCTGCCTACCCTGCCGCCCTTGGCGGGTGGACCGGCAACACCGCCCGGCCAAATGGCGTCTACGGCTTCACCGGCGTCACAAGTGAGGATGCGGCCGGCGTGGTCGGATCGAGCGGCGCTGCCGAGGCGGTCGGCGTCCGAGCGAACAACTCGGGCATCGGCGGGACAGCGCTCGACGCACTCGCCGCTGGCAATGGGGGCACCGCAGTCAAAGCCAATGGCGGTTTCACCGGTGTGTCTGCCGAAGGATTTCAGCACGGCGTGGTTGCGTCCGGCGGCTTCTCCGCGCTGCTGCTCCCACCGTCGAACCCCGTCTCGCCGCCCGACCGAACCGACGGACAGCCTGGCGGCTCCATCGATGTCCAGCTGCTCAGCGACTCCGGAGCGGCCAGCCTCTGGTTCTGCAGCGCACCAGGAGCTCCAGGCGTCTGGCAGAAACTCGCCGGCCCGTTCACGGCTGGCGCGTTCCACGCCATCGAACCAAAGCGCGTCTACGACTCCCGTTCGCCGCTCCCGACTCCCGGCAAACTCGCCGCTGGCACCAGCCGGGTCCTCTCACTCGCCGATGGCCGCGACCTCGCCACCGGCGAGGTCGATATCGTCGGGCTGGTACCGGACGGCTCGACCGCCGTCACCTACAACCTGACGGTCACGCAAACCGAAGACAACGGATTCGTGGCCGTTACCCCAGGCGGCGCTACAAGCTTTGGCGCATCCGCAATCAACTGGAGCAGCACTGGCAGCACGATCGCCAACGCCGGCGTCGTGAAGCTCGACCTCAGTCGCCAAGTAAAGGTCTTTGCGGAGAACGGCGCGACCCACGCGATCCTCGACATCACGGGGTACTACCGCTAGCTCGCCGAGTCGCTACGCCGGGGCGCCGAATTGACGATCGCCCGCGTCGCCGAGGCCCGGCACGATGAACGCGTTCTCGTTCAGATGGTCGTCGACCGCTGCGGTGAACAACGTGACGTCGATCCCGCTCGCTTCCACCGCGGCGATCCCTTCGGGCGCACAGAGCGCACAAATGACCGTCATCGGCTGCTGGGCCCCTCGCTCGACCAGCAATTCCAGCGTGTGGATCAGCGAACCGCCCGTGGCCAGCATCGGGTCGACCACGATCACCGGTCGTTCGGAGATGTTGTCGGGCAACTTGTTCACGTACGGCTCGGGCTCGTGCGTCTCCTCGTTGCGAGCAATCCCGATGAAACCGATGTCGGCGGCGGGCAGCAATTGCTGAGCCGGAGTGAGGAAGCCGAGTCCTGCCCGAAGGATCGGCACGATCACCGGCTGCTGCGCAATGCGTGTGGCTGGCGCCTCCGTCAACGGTGTCGTGACCGTGCCCTCGACGGTCGGCAACGTCTGGGTCGCTTCGGCAATGAGCAACATCCCGATGCGTTCCAAGTTGTTGCGGAACAACGCATTGGGCGTATCGACATCGCGGATGCGGGTGAGTGCATCAAGCACGAGTGGGTGATCGACGATGACGGTCTCGACTGACATGGCAAACAGCTTCTCAGACGCCGAGCTGCTGCTCCGCTTTGAGCATCGCGAAACGCGGTTTGATGATGCCATCGATCAGCTTGATCCGCTCCGGGAACGGTGCGAACGCCGACTTCACGGCGTTCACGGTCAGCCATTGCATGTCATCGAGATCCCAGCCGAACGCATCGTGGCAGGCCACCATCTCGCGAGTCATCGACGTGTCGCTCATCAACCGGTTGTCCGTGTTGATGGTGACCCGGAATCGCAGACGCCGGAGCATGCCGATCGGGTGCTCGGCAATCGACGGAGCAATCCCGGTGTTGACGTTCGACGTCGGGCAGACCTCCAACGGGATACGACGATCGCGGATGTACGTGGCGAGCTGGCCGAGCGTGGCGTCGCCGTCCGCACTCACCTCGACGTCATCGACCAGCCGAACGCCATGGCCGAGCCGCTCCGCTCCGCAGAACTGCAACGCTTCCCAGATCGACGGCAACCCGAACGCCTCACCGGCGTGGATCGTGGCGTGGAAGTTCTCGCGGTTGACGAGTTGAAACGCATCGAGATGGCGGGTGGGAGGAAAGCCAGCCTCTGGCCCGGCGATGTCGAACCCGACTACGCCCCGGTCGCGATATTTGACCGCGAGCTCTGCGATCTCATAGCTGCGCGCCGCTTGTCGCATCGCCGAGAAGATCGCGTAGATCGTGAGGTCGGTCCCCGCCGACCCCCGCTCGAATCCGGTCAGCACCGCCTCGACGACCTCATCGAGCGACAGGCCGGCCTCCAGGTGCAGTTCGGGTGCGAACCGAACTTCTGCGTACACGACATTGTCGGACGCCAAGTCCTGGGCGCACTCGTAGGCAACGCGCTCGATGGCATCTCGATGCTGCATCACGCCACCCGTGTGCGCAAACGTTTCCAGGTAGAGCACGAGATCGTTGCGCTTTGCGCCCTTGTTGAACCACAAACCGAGCTCGTGGACATCGGTCGTCGGAAGGTCGTTGTACCCGTACTCCTGCGCGAGCTCGACCACCGTGTTCGGACGCAAACCGCCGTCGAGATGGTCGTGCAACAGCGCCTTGGGCGCCCGGGCGATCAGTTCAGCCGTCGACATGAGCCCACGCTACCGACCGTCTGGTTGGTGCCAAGCAGAAACCAATCAGCGAGAGGCTGCAAGCGCATCGAGGAGCGCTTGGAGCTCGGTGGGCTCGATGCCGACCGCTTCTCCGTACAACTTCACCTTCGGTTCCGTGCCGCTCGGCCGCACCTGCACCCGAGCACCGCCATCCAGCTTCAACCGGACGAGGTTCGCCTCGGGATACGACTCGACGCCAACCACCCCGACACCCCCGACATCAGCAGGCGGGTTCGCTTGGATCGCCGCGACCCACTCGGCGCCTTCAGCGGGTGGAATTCGAACCGACAGCTCGGCGGTGACGTATCGGCCGAAACGTTCCCCGAGGCTGTCGAGCCGACCCTGGACCGTGACGCCATCTGCCGCGGCGCTGGCGGCGATCTCCGCCATCAGCACGGCCGCGGTGATGCCGTCCTTGTCGAGCGGACGACCAGTGACCAGGTAGCCGAGCGCCTGTTCGTAACCGAACACGAAGCGCTGGCCGGCGTCAGCTCGCTCCATGGCGGCCTTGGCGATCCACTTGAACCCGGTGAACGTCTCTTCGAAGTGCACGCCGTGTGCGTTCGCGATCCGGCCGAGCAGCGACGACGACACCAGTGTCGTCACGACCAGGCGATCGTCACCTGACGTGTTCGACAGGATGTGGTCCGCGAACAACCAACCGATCTCGTCCCCGCTGAGCCGTCGCCACGACCCATCAGGCTGCGGAATCGCCACGCCCAAACGGTCCGCGTCCGGATCGTTGGCGAGTGCGATCGCCGCTCCGGACGCCACCGCGGTCTCGACGAGCAGATCCATCGCTCCGGGTTCCTCCGGATTCGGAAACGACACCGTGGGAAACGAGCCATCGGGTTCGTGCTGCTCGGCGACCGGGATCGGCGCGTCGAACCCTGCCGCGGCGAACGCCATCTCGATGGTCTCCGCGCCCACGCCGTGCATCGCCGTGTACGCAACGGGCACGCCAGCGACACTCGGCCTGAGGCGAACGTTCGGTACTGACGCGACGTATGCCTCCTGCCACGAGAGATCCAGCCGCTGGATCAGATGATCATCTTCGGCAGCCAGGAGAACATCGAGTGGATCGACCGCTCCGATCCGCTCCGAGATCTCCGCATCGATCGGACTCACGATCTGTGCCCCCGTCTCGAGAAACACCTTGTAGCCGTTGTCGGCCGGAGGATTGTGCGACGCGGTGACCACGATGCCCGCCGCCGCTTCGAGCCCGGTGATCGACCACGCCAGCACCGGTGTCGGCGTCACGCCAGGATGCAACATCGAACGGATGCCCATCGCGGCGAGCACCCGACACGTGTCCAACGCGAACACATCGCTCTTGCGACGCGCATCACAGGCCACGACGACCCCGCGAGCTGCGGCGTCGTCGATCGCGCCAGTCGCTTCTCGATCGAGCAGCCACCGCCCGAGTCCGGCCGCAGCTTGGCGAACGACGAGCCGGTTCATCCGTGCTGACCCCGCCTCGACTGCGGCACGAAGACCAGCCGTGCCGAACTGCAGACGACCAGCGAAGCGGTCGGCG
>CALIOL010000090.1 GCA_938044705.1 uncultured Ilumatobacter sp.
CCAGACGGTGCCTGGCGTCAGCCCGCTCAACAGTCCGCTCGGGCCCTCGACCACCTCAGCTGAGGCTGCAGGGTTCGGCAGGCACGTGATGACCACGTCGCACGACGCCGCCAGCTCCTGCGGAGTGAGTGCGCGAACGGCACCACGCGCCACGAAGTCATCGACCAGGGCGCTGTCGAGATCCAGGACGTGGAGGTCGAACCCGTTACGCAGAACGGACCCCGCCAGCTTGCCGCCGACGTTGCCCAGTCCAACGAAGCCGATCGACGCATGACCTGGGGCGAGCGCGTCGCTCATGTGACGGGAACCTGGCGAAATCGATGGAACATGGCCAACATCGTCGCAGGTCCGTCGAGAACGAGAGAGCACCCCTGGAGATCCGAGACGGATGATTCTTTACCAACCCTTGACGTTCGTGGCTCTATTGCTCACCGCGCGCTCACACTACGGTCAGTGACGTCGCCGGACCGGGCGACCAGGACCTTCGAAGGGGCATTTGTCTATGGACATCACGAAGCTCAGTACCGGTGCGATGCTGTCTGGGGACGACATCGACGCCAACGCGAACCGCGAGACGGTTCGCCAACGGCGCCTACGCCGCAAGCTGTATCTGCTCGCACCACTCTTCGTGTATTTCGTCTATCGGGTGGTCACCGACAATCCGGTGCGCGCCGGCGTTCCAGGTTGGTTGCGGGCAAACCCGCACATCATCATCGTGCTCGTCCTCGTGTCCGTGCTCGGCGTGGTCATCTTGATGCCGGTGGTGAGCCACGGCCGGTCGCCGCACACCGTGCTGCGAGCAGAAGACTCCGACGTTCGACTCGACGACGTCGTCGGTGCCGACCAGACCAAGCGCGAAGCGATCGATTCGATGAACCTGTTCCTCGCATCCGACACCTTCGAGCGTGTGATGGGAGGAAAGGCTCGACGCGGCGTGCTGTTCGAAGGTCCTCCGGGGACCGGCAAGACCCACCTGGCCAAAGCCATGGCGGCTGAAGCAGGTGTTCCGTTCCTGTTTGTGTCGGCATCGGAGTTCCAGTCGATGTACTACGGCGCGACGAACAAGAAGATTCGGACCTTCTTCAAGCACCTCCGCAAGGCCGCACGCGAAGAAGGCGGCGCGATCGGGTACATCGAAGAGTTCGACGCGATCGGCCAGGCCCGCCGCGGAATGGGTAACGGGTCGTCGATGAGCGAAGGCTCAGCCGGGATCGTGAACGAGTTGCTGGTCCAGATGCAGAGCTTTGCCTTGCCCGCCCCACGGGACAAGGTGAAGGCGAAGGCGGTGGACTGGATCAACAAACATCTGCCGCCCCACCGCCGCTTGAAGCACCCCAAGTCGCCGCTGGCAAACATCTTGATCGTTGCCGCTACCAACCGCGCCGCGGATCTCGACCGTGCACTCCTGCGCCCCGGTCGTTTCGACCGCACGATCGGCTTCAACCTTCCGCCACGGGCCGATCGTCTCGCCATTGCCGAGTATTACCTCGATCGCAAGTCACACGACCCTCAGGTGACCGGTGAGATCATCGCCGACCTCAGCGCTGGTTACACGCCGGTCCGCATCGAGAAGCTGCTCGATGAGGCGCTGATCATGGCGCTGCGAGAGGGCCGCACGGCGATGAGCCTTGCCGACGTGCTGTCCGCTCAGCTCGTCACCGAGGTCGGCGTGGCACACGAAATGGGCTACCACCCCGATGAGCGCCGCCGCATCGCCATCCACGAGGCCGGCCACGCCCTCACGGCAGTACTGACCCGGCGCGACGTCAAGGTCGCATCGATCTTGCGGCGGTCCGCTGCACTCGGTCTGGTGGCACACGGTGACGCAGAGGAACGTTTCCTGAGGACACCTGCCGAAGCGAAGGACCTCATCTGTGTGGCGCTGGCCGGACGCTCGGCCGAGCAACTCGAGTACGGCGAAGCGAGCAGCGGCATCAGCTCGGACCTCGCCGCCGCAACGAACCTCGCGTCGCAACTCGTCGGGCAGCTCGGCAACGGCCCGGGATTGCTGAGCCTGGAAGCAGCGATGGTGCCCGGTGCCGGAAACTTGGTGGCAAAGGTACTCAGCGATGAGCCGAGCCGAGAAGCAGCCGAGGCCTACATGGCCGAAGGCGCCCAGCGCGCCGACCTCATGGTGTCGAAGTACCGAACTGCGCTCCTCGAGATCGCAGACCTGCTCTGCGCCAATGACGAGGTTCCCGGCGACGACATCGTCGCAGTTGTCGCGAAGTACACCGACGTGACCGAGCGGCGAGGACCGGTGCGAATCAAGTCCGTTTCGTGAAAAGGTGCGGTTGACGACCCGCACCCTAAGGTGACCGCGTGAGCAGCACGCGAACGTCGGCTTTGCCGTTGCAGGGCCTCGCCATCGGCGCCGCCGCTGGGCTCCTCAGCGGCCTGTTCGGCATCGGTGGCGGCATCGTCATCGTGCCGGCACTGCTAGCGATCATGTCGATGGACCGAAAGCTCGCTCATGGCACTTCGCTGGCCGCCACCTTCCCCGTCGCGCTCGCCAGCCTTGCGACGTACGCAGCCAGTGGCAATGTCGACTGGCCGGTCGCTGCGTGCTTGGCCACTGGTGCCGTGGTCGGAGCGGTGGTCGGCACCCAGCTGCTCCAGGTCATCCCGAAACGGCCGCTCACGATCATTTTCGTCGCCGTGATCCTGCTGACCGCCGTCCGACTCGTGCTTGCCGATGACGTGACGGGTCGCGAATCCTTGTCGCTGGTCGGGGTCCTCGCTCTCATTGCGATCGGCTTCGTCACCGGCACGCTCTCGGGGTTGCTCGGGATCGGCGGTGGCGTGGTGATGGTCCCCGCGATGGTCGTACTGTTCGGCGAGATTCCCGTGGTCGCCAAAGGCACGTCGGTGGCGGTGATCGTGCCGTCGGCCCTCGTTGGAACGCTGCGCAAC
>CALIOL010000091.1 GCA_938044705.1 uncultured Ilumatobacter sp.
TTCAGCGACATCGAGTCGTCGACGGAGCGCAACGTCGAACTGGGTGACCAGGCTTGGTTCGAAGTGCTCGGCACGCACAACCGGATCATCTCCGATCGCGTTGCGCAGAGCGGCGGCTCCATCATCAAGAACCAGGGCGACGGCTTCATGCTCTCGTTCCCAGGGGCGCGTCGCGCGCTCGACTGCATGATGAATGTCCAGCGCGACCTTGCCGCTCACTCCAATGCTCACCCGGCGCGAGCGGTTCGGATTCGCATCGGAATGCACACCGGCGAGGTGCTCGCCGACGCCGATGGCGACCTGTTCGGCCAGCACGTTGTGGTCGCAGCGCGAGTGGCGAATCTCGCCGACGGCGGGGAGATCCTCGTGTCGTCGCTGTCGAAGGAGATCATTGCTTCTCGTGGCGACATCGTGTTCGGCCAACCG
This sequence comes from uncultured Ilumatobacter sp., assembly GCA_938044705.1. GTDB lineage: Bacteria > Actinomycetota > Acidimicrobiia > Acidimicrobiales > Ilumatobacteraceae > Ilumatobacter_A. The sequence continues at coordinate 427 of CALIOL010000091.1, forward strand.
CGCGCCGTGCATCTGAAAGGCATCGGTGACGCAGTCGTGTATCCGATGGACTGGGCACGGCTCTGATCCGTTCGTCATTGCTTCGCCAGCGCCTTGATTGCCGTGTGACGGAGTTCCTGGCGAGCGGCGCGGCGACGCTTTCGGTTGGCCCGAGTCGCCAAGCCGAGCATCAGCGCTGCAAATGAGCCCAGTACGGCGGGCCCGACGACGCCGCTGACTTCGCGATCTCTGCTCAGCGCGACCGTGAACGACACCGCCGCCGACGCGCCGAGCAGCGCGCCGGTCGCGAGGAGCCCGACGTATCCGGTCACGCGATTGCGGCCGCGCCGGAACGCTCGGAGGTATGACTCGATGCCAGCGAGCGCGAACAGCACGACGATCACGGAGAGGATGCCGGCGGCGGTCAGGAACCACGGGTTGGTTGCCGTAGCGTCGAACGACGTCTCCGAGGAAGCCGTGGTCCCGTCACCGATCGACACCGTGCCATCGAATGCGCCCGATGTGACCCTCCCGACGAACCCGGTGTCGAGCACCGCGGTGCCGTCCGATCCTGCTGCTTGGCTGTCGGTCGCTCCGACCGGTGCACCGAGTTGTGTGACGTCGATCGAGACGATCTCACCGGCTTGCACTCCACTCACGATGATGGGTTCGGTCAGGTCGAGATCGAACGGCTGAAGATCGAACGTTTCGCCGTTGATCGCCAAGCCGGGTCGTTCGCGGTCGTCGAGGTAGTCGACAGACGTGCCTGGCAGAGTGTTTCCGAACCATGCCCATGCGAGGGCCGCCATCAGAAACGCGGCGGCGAGTAGCGTTTGGGCGACGGGTCGCGGTGGCGCCTTCAGGACCTCGGAGATGTCGATGAGTTGGTCGATCTGGTCGGACTGTGCTCGGCCGACGTCTCGATCGCTGGGCCGTGGCTTGACCTTCCTCTCTGGCGCAGCCTTCTCCGGTGTGGCGGGCGGGTCTGATGCACGCACCGGCGTGTCGTCTGCGAGGTCGGGTGCGTCTGTCGAGCCGGGAAGGATCGTCTCCGACGCGCCCGCTCGAGGAGGGTTCACCGCTCCCGGCAGCATCGTCGAGCGTGCGTCGTTCGGCGTTGCCGACTTCCCGGCGGTGGTACGCGCTGCGCGCTCGATCGAGTCGGAGCCGGCGACCATCACGGGTGATGCGTCCAGCCACGCCGCACCCCAGGAGCGAGCCGCCGCTTCTGCGATTTCTCGTCCGAGCAGGTCCGCTGACTGCGTTCGATCGCCAGGATCCCGAGCCAACCCGCGCATCGCCGCGTCGGCCAATTCAGTCGGAACGTGAGGTGCAACTTCAGACAGTGGCGTGGGGTCGCTCAGGATTCGCTGGGTCAGCATTCCCGTGAGCGACTCCGCACGATCGAACGGCAATCGCCCCGACAACATCTCGTAGAACATGGTTGCGGTCGCGTACACGTCGGCCGTCGCTCCGACCTCTTTGCCCTCGGCTTGCTCGGGGGCCATGTAGGCAGGTGTCCCCAGCACGGTTCCCGCGATCGTGGCTTTGGTGCTTGGTCCGTTCACGACGCGGGCGATGCCGAAGTCGGTCACCTTCATGAAACCGGTCGCGTCGAACATCAGGTTTTCGGGCTTGATGTCTCGGTGAAGGACCCCGCCGTCATGGGCATGTTGCATCGCGGAGCATGTTGCGAGCGTGATTGCCGTTGCGTGGGGCATCGAGTAGCCGTCGGAGACGAATCGATCCCAGACCGTGCCGCCCGGGAGTTGTTCCATCACGAGCGCGCAGCGGTCGTCTCGTTCGATGAAGTCGTAGACCGGGACCACGTGTGGATGATCCATCGAGGCCAACACCTTGGCCTCGACGACGAATCGAGAACGCGTTGCCGGGTCGCAGGCGAGAGCTCCCTGGAGTTCCTTCACCGCAACCAGGCGACCGAGAGATTCGTGTCGAGCGAGGTAGACGATGCCCATGGCGCCGCGTCCGAGTTCGCGTTCGAGCGCGTACCCCGGCAGGAGCGTGGAGAGGTCGGGGCCCGCGGTCGACACGGAGCTCATCGTATTGATGCCGTGTGAGCCCGGCGTGAACGGGGCGCCGACAGTGCCATCGATGGGTGCGTTTGTCCAGCTCAGAGCATGCGTCTCATCGATTGACGGACAGTTCACGGTCATTGCCTATGGTGGAGATCATGTCAGAGCGGGTGTCAAACACTTGGCGGCGCCGCCGCCTCGCAACGCGCGTGCTCGCGTGCGCCGCAGCGGTGCCGATCGGGCTCGGGCCTTCGGTTGTGGCATTCGCGCAGACGACGCCGCCCCAAGCCCCGGCGACCCCGGCGACCACGCAAGACACGTCGCCACCCGCTCCGACGACAGCGGCTCCGACGACGGTGGCTCCCACCACGCTGCCGGCACACACCGCACCGACCACGGTTGGCCCGACGACCTCGACCACCCTTGCGCCGACGCCAGTCAGTGCGACGACGACCACGACCGAGGTGCCGGTCACCGGGACCACCGAGGCGCCGGCGCCAGACCCGACCGCGCCGCCGACGACGCTCGATGCAACCGCGGATCCGACCACGACGGACGTCCAAACGGCGGACACGACGAATCAGGATTCGGCGACGACGGTTCCGTCGACCGGCCCGGTCCCAGACCCGGCGACGACGACCGG
>CALIOL010000092.1 GCA_938044705.1 uncultured Ilumatobacter sp.
GATCGAGAACACCGACTCCGACTGGGATCGTGAGAAGCTCCAGGAGCGTCTCGCGAAGCTGGCCGGCGGTGTTGCGCTGATCAAGGTCGGCGCTGCCACGGAAGTGGAGCTCAAGGAGAAGAAGCACCGCATCGAAGACGCCGTGTCGTCGGTCCGTGCAGCCATCGAGGAAGGCGTGGTCGCCGGTGGCGGCACCGCGCTCATCCGTGCCCGCTCCGCCGTGCAGACGGTTGTCGACTCGCTGGAAGGCGACGAGAAGACTGGCGCCAAGACCGTGTGGACCGCACTCGTGGCTCCCGGCCTGAACATCGCGAACAACGCCGGCCTCGAAGGTTCCGTCGTCGTCCGCGAAGTCGAGTCCGCTACGGGCTCGACCGGCATGAACGCTGCGACCGGTGAAATGATGGACCTGCTCGCAGCAGGCATCATCGACCCGGCCAAGGTGACCCGTGCGGGTCTCCAGAACGCCGCGTCGATCGCTGCGATGGTGCTCACCACCGAGTGCCTCGTTGCCGACGAGCCCGAGCCGGCCGCCGGTGGCGGCGGCGACCCCATGGGCGGCATGGGCGGCATGGGCGGCATGATGTGATGACCCACTGAGGCGCTTGCGTCTCGGTGAGCATTCAACGCTCCTGAACGGGTGGATCGGCTTCGGCCGGTCCACCCGTTTGCGTTTTCGGAACGATCCACGTTCCGGTGAGTCTGCGGCGGGGTTCGTCCCGCTGAGACTCACCGGTGGTGGGGTGTGTTCAGGTGTTCATCTCGTCGAGGACATCCGCGGTCCAGCCTGAGTTCAGGTGGCGTCCTTAGGTTCTCGGTGGGCGGTCGGATTGTCGTTCGCCAACCGGTGAGCGACGCACATCGCACACATCGGAGCATCGAATGACCATTGACTTTCCCGCGTCCGCGCATGACGGCATGACACAGGGCGTCAGCCGATTCGGTCGTCGGCGCCTGCTGGCCGGAACCGCGAGCGGCGCCGTCGCAGCAGCGTTCGCCAGCCTCGCCCGACCTTCAGCGGCGTCAGCTGCCAGTACGGAGCGGCGGGACCCGTCGGCCGACTACGGGCTGTTGAGGCCAGCTGTCGACGAGGCGACCGGGCTCACGCTGCTCGCGCTCCCGGAAGGGTTCACGTACCACTCGTACGGTTGGACCGGCCAGATCATGACCGACGGTCAACCGACGCCAACCGACCACGACGGCATGGCTGTCGTCGACAAGCGAGGCGGGAAACTCGCACTGGTTCGCAACCACGAACTGACAGCAGGCGAGAGCACACAATCGCTGGTCGAGGGTGGCATGTACGACATGGCGGAGTTCGGTGGCACCACGAATCTGGTGTTCGACCGCCGCTCGGGCAGATTCACGCAGGACTGGGCAAGCCTCGGCGGTTGCATCCGAAACTGCGCGGGGGGACCGACCCCATGGAGGAGTTGGCTGTCCTGCGAGGAGACCTTCGAGGACTACGACGCTCAGGCGCTCAATCACGGCTACATCTTCGACGTCCCCGGATTCGGGACATCGAATGGGACACCGATCCGGGCAGCCGGCCGCTTCTCCCACGAGGCGGTCGCTGTCGACACCCGCACCGGCATCGTCTACGAAACCGAGGACGACAACCCATCCGCGCTGTACGCGTATGAGAATCCCGGCGGTCGGCGCTGCATCGTCGACGGAGGTGAGCTGTATGCGATGGTCGTGGTCGGCTCGCCGCGGTTCGATCTCTCCGCCGGCTTCGAGACGGGGACCACCTTCGATATCGACTGGCAACTCGTTGCGGATCCCGAAGCGAAGGAGGGGCGTGCGATCGACTCGGCGCCCGATGCCGCGATCATCAGCCGAGGGGAAGGGGCGTGGTACGACCGAGGCACCGTCTACTTCGTGTCGACCGATGGAGGAGCGGCCGGAGCTGGTCAGATCTGGGCCCTCGACCCTCGTGAGAAGACCGTGACCCTGCTCTTCGAGTCGCCGGGTACCGATGTCATGGATGCTCCCGACAACATCGCAGTGTCGCGCCGCGGCGGAATCCTGCTGTGCGAGGACGGAGGGTCGGATCCCAAACGACTGATCGGGCTGACGCCAGGTGGGGCTGCGTTCGACTTTGCGGAGAACCTGATCGATCTCGCGCCCGGTGACGTCGATCGAATCGATGCCGTCTATCCCGGGACCAAGGCGAATTTCTGGGATGAACCGGTCGGCGTCTACAGCGACCAAGAGTGGTGCGGTGCGACGTTTGCGTACGACTGGCTCTTCGTCAACGTGCAGTCCCCGGGTGTGACGTTCGCAATCACCGGGCCGTGGGAGCGAGGAGCCCTCTGAGCGCGAGCGGTGAGTCTGCAGCGGCCCTCGCCGTGCGCAGACTCACCGCGACGCGTCGGTGCTGAGGCGGAGCTCGGTGAGGCCACGAATCACGAAGGTCGGGTGGTACTCGGGTTCTTCCGCAAGCGTCAGGGTTGGGAACCGAGTTACGAGACCTTCGACCGAAACAGCGAGCTCCATCCGCGCCAGGGGAGCCCCGATACAGAAGTGGATGCCGCCCCCGAAGCCGACGTGGCTGGCGTCGTTGCGGCCGATGTCGAACCGACCGGGGTCGTCGAAGCGGCGGGGATCCCGCTGGGCTGCGCCGAACAACATCGCCACTTCCTGGCCGACCTCGATGCGCTGGCCAGCGATCTCGACGTCGTCCTCGAGCACCCAACGTTCGAACATCTGGAGCGGAGCGTCAAAGCGGAGCAATTCCTCGACCGCCTCGTTGGGGGCCACGTCGCCAGAGGTGAGCCGGTTCCACTGCTCGGGGTGGTGCATCAGCGCACGGAAGCCGTTCCCCAGGGTGTTCACCGTTGCTTCGTGGCCTGCCTCGACGAGGACCATCGTGGTACAGATGATCTCGTCCTCGGTCAACGTGTCGCCCCCATCGGTGACCTGAACGAGCTGCGACACCAGGAGTTCGTCGGGCCGGCGACGCTTCTCGGCGATCAGCTCACGGGTGTACTCGATGTAGTCGGCGGCCGCTGCGTTCGCTGCGATCTTCGTTTCGTCGTCGCCGGACAGCTCGTACATCTTGACGATCGCGTGTGACCAGGCCAGCAAGCGGTCGGCGTCCTCGGTCGGCACGCCGAGCATGGAACAGATCACGGCGACCGAGTACGGCTGGGCGTAGTCCGTGAGGAGGTCGAACGAGCCGGTGTCGCCGATGAGCTCGCTACAGCGATCGAGGCGGCGGTCCGAGAACTCCGACACGCGGCCGTGAAGCTGTGCGATCGACGAGGGCGTGAAGACCTTCGAGATCAGACGTCGGAGACGCGTGTGGTCCGGTGGCTCGAGGCTGAGCAGCGACCAGCGCTCATGCTCGTTGAATGCTGCCCATCGCGGATCTGGCGCAGACCGGCCGAATTCCTCGTGAGAGTAGCGATGGGTGTACCCACGCCCGACGCGGCGATCACGAAGCGTCGTCGCAACGTCGGAGAATCGGGTGAGCATCCACTGTCTGCTCGAGTCGTTCCAGAAGATCGGGGTTGCTTCGCGCAACCGATCCAAGGTCGGGTACGGATCGGCGATGAACGCCGGATCGGTCACGTCGAAACGGGAGATCAATTCGGCGAGATCCATGTCGACCAGCGTGCCACGACGAAACCGTCCGGCAACGACCGCTCGCTACCCTGCGTCCATGGCATCTCAGTCGACTCGGGCGATGCGACCGTTCTGGATGCATCAGATCGTCGAGTACATCATCGGTGCCGCCTTCATCTCGGCGGCGATTCCGAGTGCGACGCCGGTGATCCCGATCGTCTTGGGCGCCATCGTCCTGATCAATGCAGCGATCGCGATCGGACCCGGCGGAGCGTTCCGCATCGTTCATCGCCAAGTGCATCGGATCATCGACCTGGCGATCATCGCGTTGATCGTGCTCGCTTCGATTCAACCGGTGTACGACGTCCAGAGTTCGACGCGTGCGGTGATGATCGGGCTTGCCGTGGTCATGGCGTTCATCTGGTGGAACACGGACTTCGCCACTCGCGAAGAACGCAAGCAGCGCCGACGAGGTTCCTCGGGCACAGCGCGCTCGGCTGGCCGCACCGTCGCCGCGAAGCACATCGAATCGGCCGACGACGCCAAGCCGCAGCCCAACTCGGAGCAGGCCGGTCGCACGGCGGGCCGATCGGCAGCGCAGACCTATCTGGCGGCGAAACGCCTGAAGAAGGCAGTGGTCGACGACCGCAAGAAGTCCGACTCAGCCTGACCGGTGCTCTGTGCTCGTAGGCTGGAGTGCATGAGTTTCGAGCAACCGGCACCCGACCTCGCGAAGATCATCGCAGCCTGGGATGAGTTCGAGAAGGGCGAAGAGGCACCGGGTCGTGTTCTTGCCAACATGAAGACCGCAGGGCTCCCCGAGGTGCTCGCCGAGCTGACGGCGGCCGGCTGGACTCCTTCGGGTTCTTGAACTCCGGCTTGCTTCGCCAAGGCGTCGTTTCGTTGCCGTGACGCACACACCGCCGCCGGACGGCGCGGTACCCCGGCGCCCTGGAGGGCGCCAGGTCATCCCTCGACCATCGAACGTCGTCACGGAGTTCGGAGCGCCGTGGGCAGACGCTGCCACATGGAGCGTCGAGGAGCTGATTGCTCCCGTGGAGAGCACGTCCGCCCCGATGCTCCCGTCGTTTCCTGATGCGCGGCACTCCGCCGTGCTGTTGGTGCTGGCCGAGGGGCCGGAGGGCGCGGAGGTGTTGTTGACGCGCCGCTCGATGGAGCTGCGCAACCACAAGGGCGAGATGAGCTTCCCCGGTGGACGCTGCGACCCCGGCGAATCGCCCGTGCAGACAGCGCTTCGTGAAGCGCACGAGGAGATCGGACTCGAACCTCACCGACCTCAGGTCGTCGGTGAGCTCGAGCACCTGTCCACCATCGTCTCCAAGAGCTACATCGTGCCGGTGGTCGCCACGCTCGACGAGCGCATCGAGCTGTCGCCGCAGACCATGGAGGCCGATCGTGTCATGTGGGTGCCGATCGCCGAACTCACCCGGCCGGGGACCTACCACCGGGAACGATGGGGTCTGGCACCGCTCGACCGGCCGTTGCATTTCTTTCTGCTCGAGGACGAAACCGTCTGGGGCGCTACGGCACGGATGCTCGTCGACCTGTTGATCCTTCCGCGCTGACCCGGCGAGGGCCAGCGCGGCCGCTGCAGTGGGATGGACGCCGCCGCCTCGCACCAATACGGTGCGAACATGACCGACACCGACGCACCGGCTGAGCCCCGACATCCCAGGCGGCGAGCACCCGAGGTCGCCGACCCGAGTGATGCGTTCGGTTGGGGCCGAGTTGCGGCCTTGTTCGGTGAATACCGAGGACGTGTAGCGATCGTGGCGGTGCTCGTGGTCGCCGGTGCCGTGCTCGGCATCATCAACCCGTTGCTGATTCAGCGGGTCTTCGACGACGCGCTCTTCGGTTCGGCGGGTCTCGACCTCGAGCTGTTGTGGATCCTCGTGTCGATCATGGTCGTCGTGGCCGTGGTGAGCGGGGTCGTCGGGGTTTTCCAGACGGTGCAGACCAACGTGCTGGGCCAGCTCGTCCTGCGAGGTCTGCGCGAGCGGCTGTACCGCCATCTACAGACGTTGTCGCTCTCGTTCTTCTCCGGAGCGCGCACGGGAGACCTGCAGTCGCGGCTGTCGTCGGATGTCTCGAGTGCGCAGAACGCAGTCACGTCGTCGTTGTCATCGATCCTGTCCAACGGCATCACCTTCGTCAGTGCACTGATCGCCATGTTCGTGCTGTCATGGCAGCTCACCGTCGTGACGTTGCTCGCCGTTCCGCTCTTCGTGCTCGCCACCAGAGCGATCGGCGGACGCCGGGAGCGCTACACCCGCGAGATGCAAGTCGAGACCGCCGAGATGTCGACGATCACGCAAGAGACGCTGTCGGTGTCTGGCATCACGCTCGCCAAGCTGTTCGGTCGCCAGGACCACGAGGTAGGCAAATTCGAAGGCACGAGCGAACGGCTCTCGGCGTCGGCGCAGCGCCAGCAGGTGATCGGCCAAGCGTTCTTCACCGTGATTCAGACGTTCCTCGGCATCACTCCGATCGTCGCATACCTTGCGGCGGGCTACGCGTTGAACGGTGGCAGCGACCTCACAGCGGGCACGATCGTCGCGTTCACGACATTGCAGAACCGGCTGTTCTTCCCCGTTGCTCGGATGCTCGAGACGTTCGTCGAGCTGCAGTCGAGTCGGGCGCTGTTCGGTCGGATTTTCGCCTACCTCGACATCGAACCAGAGATCGTCGAGGCGGCCGATGCTCACGATCTCGACGACGCCACCGGCAGCACTCGCTTCGATGCGGTGCACTTCCACTACCCGGACACCGATGTGGCGTCGCTGGCCGACATCACCTTCGCGGCCGAACCCGGCCAGCTCGTGGCGTTCGTCGGACCGTCAGGGGCGGGAAAGTCGACGATTCTGCAGTTGGTGGCGCGGCTGTACGACCCAGACGGCGGAGCCGTCACGATCGATGGTCACGATCTCCGCACGCTCACCTTCGCCTCGCTGGCCCGCACCGTCGGCTTCGTCACGCAGGAGTCGTACCTGTTCGCTGGCTCGCTGCGCGACAACATCGCCTACGGGCGACCTGATGCGACGGATGATGAGGTCGAGCAGGCGGCGCGGGCCGCAGCGATCTACGACCGCGTCATGGAGTTCGAGGACGGGTTCGAGACCGTCGTCGGGGAGCGCGGCTTTCGCCTTTCGGGTGGGGAGCGGCAACGGATCGCGATCGCTCGGGTCTTGCTGTCCGACCCGCGAGTCCTTGTTTTGGACGAAGCCACCTCTGCGCTCGACACCGCCTCGGAGCGGCGCATCCAGGAAGCGCTCGGCGAACTGATCTCCGGGCGCACGACGCTTGCGGTCGCGCACCGGTTGTCGACCATCCAGGCTGCCGATGTGATCCATGTGGTCGACCACGGTCGGATCGTCGAGTCCGGGTCTCACGACGAGCTGCTTGCAGCAGGCGGTGCGTACGCCGAGCTCTACCGCGAGCAGTTCGGTGATGGTTCGGTGGAGACCGAATGCGCCGACGGCGTCGTGCTCTCCGATGGCAGTGTTCGCCCCGCCGGCGCGGGTCGCGCCGAGGAATGTGAGCGCCGCCTGGTGCGCGAACGCTGAGCGGTCAGGCGCCCCAGCCGCCCGAGAAGTCGAAGAACTGGCCGGTCTGGAATCGGTTCTGGCCATCGAGAAGGGGGGCGGTGACATGTGCGAGCTCGTCCATCGTTCCGAGTCGCCGCATCGGTGTCTGCGCTTCGATCCGTGCCCGTCGTTCGGGGTCGGCGGCGCCGCTCGCCGCGATGAAGCCGGGGAAGTCCATGAAGTTGGTGCCGACGGCATTGACCTGGACGCCGTCGCGAGCATGTTCGAGTCCGACCGCTCGGACGATGCCGTTCGCACCGGCGCGCGTTCCTCCGTAGATGGAGGTGATCGGGTCGGGGCGACCTCCGGTCGACGACGTGAACACGACGATCTGTCCACCTTCGGCGCCGACCATCGGGGGCAACGCTGCTTGCAACGCATGGAACACCATGTCGAGGTTCGTCTTCTTGATCTGGCCCCACTGCTTCTCGGTCATGTCGAGGAACTTGCCGACGATGATCATCCCGGTGACGAAACACGCCGAGTCGAGTCGGCCGAAACGATCGAGGCAACGCTGCACGAGGGCCTGGTTGCCCTCGGCGGTCGTGAGGTCGACATCGGTGACCGTCTCGACCTGGGCGCCTCGAGACTCGAGGTCGGGGACCTGGTCACCGAACGATTCTTCGACACCGACCATCGACTCGGTATCGGCACTCCCGTGCAGCACGAGGTCGAATCCTCGATCTGCCATGGTCCGGGCGAGTGCGGGGCCGACGTATCCGGTGGCCATGGTGAGGAGTGCAACGGGTCGAGTCGTCATGGACCGATCCTCACACATCACGGGTGATGAGTTCCCAAGCGGCGTCGACGTGCTGGGCCCGTGTGGTGTGGGACCCGATCGACACGCGCAGCACGGATCGGCCGTCGAGCACCGTGCGGGTGAACAGCGCCGTGCCCGACGCGTTCGCCCGTTCGATCAGTTCGTCGGTGGCCTCGTCCCCGCCGGTCAACGCAAGACACACGAGGTTGAGCGGGTGAGGTGCAACGACGCTGAAGCGATCATCGGACGCCGCCCGCAGCGCGAGGTCCTGGGTGAGTGCGACATCGCGCCGGATTCGTTCCTGGAACGAGTCGACACCATCCATGCGAATCGTGAACCACAGCTTGAGCGCGCGGAAACGTCGACCGAGTGGAATCTGCCAGTCCCGGTAGTCGATGACCTCACCTGACTCCGCCGCCGCTGATCGGAGGTACTCGGGGAGGATGCTGAGTGCGCCGAGCAGCGATGCTCGGTCCGTCGTCCAGTACGTCGTGCAGTCGAAGTTGACACCCATCCACTTGTGCGGGTTCGTGCAGTAGGAATCGGCGAGCTGGATGCCGTCGTTGACCCAACGGAACTCTGGGACGAGGGCGGCGATTCCGGCCATGGCGCTGTCGACATGGAACCAGATGTCGTGGTCACGACAGATCGCCCCGATCTCCGGGGACGGGTCGAACGCCATCGACGACGTCGACCCGTGGTTCGAGTTGGCGAAGAACGGCGTGAGCCCGGCAGCGAGGTCGGCGTCGATCGTCTGGCGCAGCGCATCGGGACGCATTGCGAAGTTCTCGTCGTGGGCGATGGTGCGGATGCGGTCGGTCCCGATCCCGGCGATCCGGAGACCCTTCTCGATGCTCGAGTGGGACTGGCTGGTCGCGTAGGCGACCAGCTTGGTCGTCGCTCCGTCCGCGTTCACCGCCCCGCCTGTTGCGCGGTGGCGAGCGGAGAGAATGGCGACGAGCGTTGCTTCGCTCGCAGATCCTTGAATCACGCCGCCACCCGACTCGCTCGTCGAGTGGAACGCAGCCGGCAGCCCCAACAGTTCCTGCATCCAGTCGAGCATCAAGGTCTCCACCTCGGTGCACGCCGGCGAGGTCACCCAGCTCATGCCTTGGACACCGAGCCCGGCGGAGAGCAGTTCGCCCAGCACGGAGGGGTACGAGATGTTTGCTGGAAAGTACGCGAACCAGCCAGGGTGCTGCCAGTTGGTGATGCCCGGGACGATGATGCGTTCGACGTCCGCCATCACGTCCTCCCACGGTTCGGGCGCGGTCGGTGGATGCTCGGGAAGTGCAGCTCGCACGTCGCCGGATTCGACGGTGGGCTGAACCGGCCGGGTGGCGACGCTGCGCTCGTTCTGCGGGCCCCCCGGTTCGGGCGGCGCGGTGTCGAGGTAGTCGGCGATGAAGTCGATCAGCTCGTGACCGGCGCGTCGAAACTCGTCTGGCGTCATGGTCGTGCAGGGTAGGAGCAGACCGGCAGTCGAGGAACGAGTGGCACACGAAGGAACCGAGCCGTCATCCGCGGAGAGATCGCGGGTCGTTCTTTCGGTGGAGGCAGATGCGACTCCCGGCCGATGGCGAACCGCCGCTCCGATGTCACCCTGATCGAATGCAACAACGAGCCGTGCCCGCTTCCGTCTCCGCGTCAGCCGGGCCACTCGATGCGAGTGCGGGTGTACCGCAACGGATCGATCGTCTGGATCTGATCCGCGGCGTCGCAACGCTCGGCATCTTGATCATGAACTCGGTTGCCTTCGGTCTCGACGACGCGGCGTACTCGAATCTCGAGCAGGGCGGAAACTCGACGCTGCTCGACACCGCCATCGGCGTGCTCGCACGAGTCTTCGTCGACCAGAAGATGATGGCGCTGTTCTCGCTCCTTTTCGGTGTCGGCATCGTGATCTTCGCCGACCGAGCAGAAGCGAAGGGGCGACGACCCGTGCTGCTGAGCATGTGGCGCAACCTGCTGTTGTTCGTGATCGGCATCGCTCACACGATCTTCTGGGACGGGGACATCTTGACCGTGTACGCAGTGTGCGCCCCGTTCGTCCTGCTGGCGCGCAAGTTGCCGGCTGCCGTTCTCCTCGTGGCGGGAACGGCGGTGGCGAACCTCGGAGCAATCGGCGCCTTGTTGGTCAACGACGGGACGACGGATGCCGAGCTCGGCGACGCGTGGTTCTCCGGAGGAAGCGATCTCGTCGGTGAGCTGTCCGCGGGGCTCGAAGGGCTGCTCTTGCTCGACGGGTTCGGCCGAGCACTCGGACTGATGCTGGTCGGCGTCGGTCTCTTCCGCCTGAGGGTCGTGCAGGGCACCCGGAGCGAGGTCGAGTACCGCCGCCTCGTCATCGGTGGGCTCGCGATCGGGCTTCCTCTGTCGATTGCTGGGCTCATCGTCCACACGTCGACCGATTGGGCGGGGTCGTCAGCGTTGCTCGGGTACGGCATCTCGACGCTCGGCACGGTACCGATCGCGATCGCGTACGTTTCGATCATCATCTTGTGGGCTCAACGGGTGCACCCACTGCACGATCGGCTCCGGGCGGTCGGTCGTATGGCGCTGACCAACTACCTCACGCAGACGCTGATCGGACTGCTCGTGCTGACGTTCGCATTCGACGACGCCGGTCTCGACCGCATGACGATCCTCGCTGTCGTCGTCTTGGTCTGGGCCGCACAATTGGCCTGGTCGCCGTGGTGGCTCGATCGGTTCCGGTTCGGCCCGGTCGAATGGCTCTGGCGAACGGCGACGTATCGCTCCCGGCAGCCGTTCCGGCGCTGACGTCAGCCCGGGTCGGATGCGCGGTCGGGCTGTTGCGCCATTGCCGCTCGGTTCGCTCGGACCCCTCGTGACACCCTCCAGAAGATGATGCCGAGCCCGCCGGCGAGTGCAACGAACACCAGGGTCTGGCCCCACCCGCCGCGGGCTTCGCTGCCACAGCCGGGTCGCTCCACGAGGCCGACGCAGTCGCTCAGATTCGCGTTCTCCGGAAAGAACTCGGTGACCGTGTCGACGGGTGCCGGAGGCGCATCGTCGACTCCGGTCGCTGCGGTGAGGCCGGAGGGCGCGAACAGCGTCAGCCACAGCGCAGTCACGATTGCAACGAGGAGCCTTCCTGGGCGGGCCCTTCCTCTACGCTGCATATGGTGAGTCAACCGCAGTCCTCGGCCGATCCCACACACGAGAGCGGCGGCGCCAGTTCCGTCGATCGGTCGACCGTGCTCGTTGTCGACTTCGGAGCCCAGTACGCCCAGCTGATCGCACGACGCGTTCGCGAACTGCACGTCTTTTCGGAGATCGTCCCGAACCGGATCAGCGCTGCCGAGGTCGCCGAGCGTGCGCCCGATGCGATCATCCTCTCCGGCGGCCCCGCGAGTGTGCACGTCGAGGGAGCGCCCTCGCTCGACGCTGGCATCTACGACCTCGGTATCCCGATCCTCGGTATCTGCTACGGCGCCCAGCTCATTGCTCAGCAGCTCGGTGGCGTCGTCGGACGTGGGATGGCGGGCGAGTACGGCCGTACACAGCTTCGACGGACCGGCGACTCACTCGTCCTCCCGGATGACGCTCCTGCCGAACACGAGTGCTGGATGAGCCACTTCGACGGCATCACGGAGATGCCGGATGGCTTCGTCGCCACCGCGACCTCAGCGGGTGCTCCCGTCGCTGTGCTCGAGAACGACGACCGCAAGATCTACGGCGTTCAGTTCCATCCCGAAGTCGTCCACTCTCCGTTCGGTCAGGCCGCGCTCGCCCGCTTC
>CALIOL010000093.1 GCA_938044705.1 uncultured Ilumatobacter sp.
ACGAACAGCACGTCGGGCCCTGAACCGACGACGCGATGCGCGACCTCTCCACGCCCCGGTCCCATGTCGAGCCAGGAATCGGGGTCGTTCCTGAACAGGTCGCTTGCAGCCTCTTGAGTGATGGACATCATTCCTCGTTCCGTTTTGTAGTGATTACTTCAAAACCTTAGTCGTAGTCATCACTACAATCAACGGGCGTGGGTCACAAACACTCAAAAGACGAGATGCTCGCCGGTGCCGTCGAGGTGGCTGGCCTGCACGGCCTGAGTCAGCTCACGTTCGGTCGCGTCGCCAAACACCTGGCCATCAACGACCGGACCGTCGTGTACTACTTCCCCACCAAGGACGACCTCATCGGTGAAGTCCTCATGTCGATGGGCACCCAGCTCCAGGCCACGCTGGCTGGCGCACTCACCGAGCCGGCGAGCGATCACGTCGAACTCCTCCGCGCGGCATGGCCGGTCCTGGCGACCGAGGAAGCAGCGCCCGTGTTCGCGCTCTTCTTCGAAGCCAACGGATTCGCCGTCACTGGGCGCGAGCCGTACGCGAGCATGGTCAAGGGACTGGTCGCCATGTGGATCGAGTGGACGACCGAGTTCCTCGTCGGCGACGATGAACATCGTCGCACCGAAGCCGAGACGTCGATCGCGGTGCTCGACGGACTCCTGCTCCTGCGCCAGCTCGCAGGCACCGATGCCGCGAACCGCGCCGCTCGCCGGCTCGGCATCGCCTGAGGTCGCCCACGGAACCACCGACTCGGGCACATCGATGGTTGTAATATCTCGACCAATGTCGAGATCAAGAGAAGACTCAGATCCGCTCTTGGCAATCGGGGCGGTCGCCGAGCGCACCGGTGTCGCGATCTCCGCGATCCGGTTCTATGAAAGCAAGGGACTCATCTCGTCCGAACGAGCGTCGTCTGGGCATCGACGCTTCCGCAAGTCCGTGATCCGTCGGCTGTCGTTCATCTTGATCAGCCAGAAGCTCGGCTACGCGCTCGACGACATCAAGCAACAGCTCGACCGGCTCCCAAACGGCCGCACGCCGACGGAACGCGACTGGAACAGACTCGCGACGACGTTCGCAACCGACATCGACGCTCGAATCGCCGGGCTGCAGACGCTTCGCGACAAACTCGACGGCTGCATCGGGTGCGGGTGTCTCTCACTCGAGAAGTGTCAGATGTGGAACCCCGACGACGCGGCCGTTCAGCTGGGCGTCGGGCCTCGCTACCTCATGGGCGACTCCGCCAGCGACGTCGCGTCGAACTAGCGATCCGCGAACGCCCAGGCCTCCTCGGATGCGTTGATCAGCGTGGTGGACGGGCCCAAGAGGTTCTGCCAGACCCGGCCGACCTCCACGCCGGGCCAACCGTGACCGCTACCGCTCAACCGCAAGTGTTCGACCTCGGCCCCCGCTCGACAGCCCTCCCAGACCAGAAGGTCGACGAGTTGGCCGTCGTCATCGCCCGATCCCTCGGTCGACCGCTCCACGACGGGATCGGCGTCGCAACCGTTCGCTTCCGCCCATCGTTCGATCCCCGATATCACCGGCTCGTGATTCACCGTGCGTTCGGTGCCCGGGAAGGGCGGCCCCTCGCCACCTTCGTAGAGAGCTCTCGGATCGTCGAGCGAATGGATGTGCAACACCGCCACCGGCTCGGACGGTGCAAAGTCGGCGAGGTCCATCGCCCCGCCGATCGAGATCACCGCGGCCACCAGGTCTGAGGCTTCAGCGGCCAGCCGGTACGCCATCATTCCGCCGTTGGAGTGGCCGGTGACATACATCCGGTCGGGATCGATTGACATGCGAACGTCGAGGTCTTCGACCACGGCACGCAGAAAGCCGACGTCGTCGATGTTGCGATCCAACGCGAACCCGCAGCACGAATCGCCGCTGTTCCAGGTGTGGAGTCGGTTGGGCAGCAACCCACTGCCTTCCGGATAGATCGCGATGAACCCTTCCCGGTCGGCGACCGCGTCGAGGCCGTTCTCCTCTTGGAACTGCGCCCCCGTGCCGCCACCACCGTGGAGCGCCATCATCACCGGCGCGTTCGCGATCACCGACTCCGGAACGTGGATGATGTAGCTCCGGTTCTCACCGTCATGGCGTACCGCAACCACGTGATCCCCGGGACCGAATTGGTTGTCGACCACCTGCCCGTCGGTTGCCGTCACCTCATCGGACACCGTCCCAGCTGGCTCGGTCCCATCAGGCACGGTCTCGTCGGGCTCGGCTTCCACTGCGGTCGTGTCAACCGGCACCGTCTCACCACGGTCGCGGCATGACGCCGTGACCATCATCATGACGACCAGCGCCATCGCTCGTCTCGCACGTCGCTGTGATCTCATCACATGGTCTTTCGTGCGAACAGCGTCAAACGGTTCACGGATTCCGCAATTACCCCCAGGCGTTGCCGAAGGTATCGCGATAGGCCATCGCCGCTGGTGGCTGTCGCGTGATCGGGCCGTGGCCCTTGCCGACGGGGTAGCCGATCGGGACGAGCGCCACGGTTGCCCAGTCGTCCGGAACACCAAGCGCTGCTTTCACATCGTCTTCGCGCAGGCAGTGCAGCGTTGTCAGCGTGCAGCCCAACCCCTCTTCGACACAGGCGAGCATCGCGTTCTGCACAGCTGGGTAGACCGAGCCACCCCCGACCATGCTGATGCGGTCGAGCTTGGCGTCGGTGATCGCCATCATCTTGGGGTTCGCGCAGAACACGAGGATTGCCGGCACGTCGGCGAGGTTGTCGGCAAGGTGGTCTCCGGCAGCGACGATGCGTTCCCACTTCGCGAGCTCCTCGGGAGGCAGGCCCTCCATCATCTTCATGAAGCCGGTCGCATACTTCGCCCACTCCGGCCCGTAGATCTCACTCAACTTGGCCTTGATCTCCGGCGAGGTCGCCACGACCACACGCCACGGTTGCGCGTTCCCGCCGGTTGGCGCCCAGCAGGCAGCTTGCAGCACACGATCGAGCACGTCGTCAGGGATCGGGTCCGGTTTGAGTTTCCGAACCGCTCGGAGGGTGCTCATCACGTCATACAGCTCGGCCATCCGCCGAGTTTCGCACGACACGCAACGTCACCCCCAGATGGGCGCTGCGCGGGCGTTCAGTCGCCGATCAACGATTGGAGTGGTGCGATAG
>CALIOL010000094.1 GCA_938044705.1 uncultured Ilumatobacter sp.
TACCACATGAGCAGCTGGTCGTCTTTCTTGATCTGCTTGCCCCGTAGCTCGGTGTCGCAGGTCGCAGTTCGGCGCATGTAGGCCAACGGCGTCTGCCAGCGAATGATCTCTTGCACCATGTTGCGAATCAGCTCAGGGTTCGCGACGAGCTTGTCGTACTGCTTCGGGAACGTGTTGAGCCCGTAGACACTGCCGCTCATCGTGTTGCGCGTGGTGTCGTTGCCGCCCACGATCAGGAGCAGCAGGTTGCCCAGGTGATCCATGGCCGACATGTCCTTGGTGGCCTCACCGTGAACGAGCATCGAGACCAGGTCGTGTCCCGGATTCGCCGCACGTTCCTCCCACAGCCTCGAGAAGTACTCCACGCATTCCATCAGCTCGTCGAAACGCTGCTCGTGTGTCTCGATCACGCCGCCGGGCTCGGGGATCGCGAACACGATGTCGGACCACCGGGCCAGCTTGCGGCGATCTTCGAACGGGAAGTCGAACAGCGTCGCCAGCATCCGCGTCGTCAGCTCGACCGACACCGCTTCGACCCAATCGAACGTCTCGCCGACCGGGAGCGACTCGAGCACGTCGATCGTGCGCTCGCGGATCAGCGGCTCGACCGTTGCCAAGTGGCCAGGCTGCACCGCCGGTGTGACCGTCTTGCGTTGCTCGCGCTGCTTGGGTGGATCCATCGCGATGAACGCCGACGTCTGTGCGCCCGCTCCGCCGCGCTCCACACCCGGGACCCCGAGCGTGATACCACTCGCCGACGAATAGGTCTGCCAATCGCCCTCCACCGCCTTGATGTCGTCGGCGGTGGTGACCGACCAGTAGCGGCCGGCGGTGTCGATTTCGTTGAAGTGGACCGGGTCTTCCTCGCGGAGCCGCTCGAAGTAGCGGTGATACCGATCCTCAGCGAAGAGGTTCGCATTCAGCGGGTTGATCTCGTCAAGCTCCAACTCGTCGGCAGGAGCAACACCAGCACCCTTGACGACCTGCTCTTGCTCGGGGGTGACGAACTCGTTCGGAACCCGCTGAATCGTCCGTTCAGGTCTGGTGTCGGTCATAGTGCCCCAACCGTACCGATCGAGTTCGCCTGAAGTCCGACTGGCCGGCCAGCGGACCCCGACCTGCCCAACGCCCGCTGACCCCGCGAGCCGATCATGATGTTGGCGGTCCGTGCGCCCGTTTTTCTCGTGAATTGGACGTTACGTGGTCGTCGGACAACGTTGGGGGGTGAATACCTCGACCATAGAGTTGCCCACGGCGAGTCTGTTGAACATCCGCCGGCCGAGTAGCGAACGAGAGCTGAGGTGCGCGTGGCACGACAACAGAAGTCAGCGACGCGAGTCAGCGACCAGATCACGGGACCCGGAAGCGCGTCGACCGGCTCGCCGGCCGCGACCGACGACGGTGACGCGCAGCGTCTGACTCCCTCGGGCGTACCGCGCCGTTCGGTCGCCCCGCGGCAACCGTTCCTCGTCAAACTCTTCGCCGGTCGTGTCGTCGTGCTGCTCGCTCTCGCCGTCGGCTGCTG
This sequence comes from uncultured Ilumatobacter sp., assembly GCA_938044705.1. Lineage (GTDB taxonomy): Bacteria > Actinomycetota > Acidimicrobiia > Acidimicrobiales > Ilumatobacteraceae > Ilumatobacter_A. Next base: position 1,526 of record CALIOL010000094.1, read on the forward strand.
GTTCGGGAACGGCCAGTGGCAGCGTGGCGTGAGCGCAGCCTTCGTGGTGTCGGCGATCCTCCAGCCGGTGATCGGGCGGACCGTGAAGCGCATGGCCGCCCTTCGCGCAACGATGCGAACGCACGACATCATCATGGCCGGGCTCATTCCGATCGCAGTCTCGAGCTTCTACTGGCCGCTCGCAGCGGGCTTTGTGGCGATCCTCGCCATCCACTCGATCGTCTCGCCAGCGTCGCGCTTCGTGCCGATCGCCCTCCTCGTGCCGATCGAGCTGGCGATCGTCGGCGCCGTGACGAGAATCGAGCGTTTCGAACTCGTGGTCGGGTGGACGGCGTTCCTCGCGATCGTGCTCGGGCTGGTCGGCCGTCACCTTCGCCGGTCCACGGAATCGACACGCCGAGACCTGCACCTCGCCATCGACGCAGCCGACGCGCTCACCCACGTCACCAAACTCGGCGAAGGTCTGGTCACGATGTCCGGCGACGTCGAAAAGGTGATCGGTTGGCCCCGCCGAGAGTGGATGACCATGGAGCAGTTCAAGGTCGTCCACCCCGATGACCACCACATCTTCCGCGTCGACGAAAGCCAGCTCGTCGACGGTCAAGTGGTCGACCGGACCGGCCGGTTCCGCACGAAAGACGGCCGCTGGATCTGGATCCGCGACGTCTCCCGCGTCGTCGACGCAGGAAGTCACGTCGAGCTGCACGGGTTCACGATGAACGTCACCGCCCAACAGGTCGGCCTCGAACGCGTCAACGAAGAGGCCACCACCGATCCGTTGACCGGGCTGAAGAACCGGCGAGCGCTCATGGTCGAACTCGATGAGCTCGACCAGCATGTCGGCCATCACCTGGTGCTCATCGACCTCAACCGCTTCAAAGAGGTGAACGACACGCTCGGTCACGAAGCCGGTGACGCGCTGCTACGAGTCGTCGCCGACCGCATCTCGGCATTGCTTCCCGACCACATGTTCCTCGCTCGACTCGGAGGAGACGAGTTCGCGATCATCCACCGCGAAGCGGTCGACACCGACGTCGTCGTCGCCGATGTGCACACGCTCTCCGTTGCGCTGATGCGCCCCGTCGAGATCAGTGGAGTGAACGTCACCACATCCATCTCTGCGGGTGTGGTGCGAGCCAAACCGTCACAGGCCGACCAGTCGACGATGCTTCGCCACGCAGACATGGCGATGTACGCCGCCAAACGCAACTGCGTGACGACGGTCGTTTTCGATGACGAGATGGGCAGCCAGCTCGAACAGCGCCTGACGCTGTCGACGCAGGTCGCCCAAGCCCTCGAGTCGGCCGAGATCGTGCTCCATTACCAACCGATCGTGGATGCACAGAGCGGGAAGATCACCGGAGTCGAAGGGCTTGCTCGATGGGAGCACCCTCGCCAAGGCGTCCTGCCGCCGGCAGCGTTCCTCGACGTGATCTTGCTCTCCGAACGCTCGGGCCAGTTCACCGAATGCATGGTCGGCCAGGCGATCGATGCTGCCGCGTACTTTGCTGCAATCGGGTATCCGATCCCCGTGTCGGTGAACATCCCGGTCCGCTCGGTGGAGGACGCTCACTTCGAGCAATGGCTCGCCGACTCGTGTGCTGAGGCCGGGGTGCCACCGAGTCGAATCGTGTTGGAGGTGGCCGAACGCGACCTGCACGATGCCGTGGCAACGATGGAAGCCATCGACCGGCTCGCGGAGCTCGGTGTCGGAATCGCCGTCGACGACTTCGGAACCGGCCACGCGACCTTCGATCGGCTGCGGTGGCGCAACGTCTCCCAGATCAAGCTCGACCGCGACATCATCCGACACTCGGCCACCGACGACCGCGACTGCGTCATCGTGCGATCGATCATCGATCTGGCGCACGCCCTCGGCTACGAAGTCGTCGCGGAGGGCGTCGACTGTGCCGAACAGGTCGCGGTGCTCCGGGCAGTGGGCTGCGACCAAATTCAGGGCTACCTCTTCTCGCCACCTGTTCCCCGCGATGGTTTCGTCGAGCTGCTCAGTCACCGAGTGATCGGTCCGCTCGCGCGTCCGTCGCTGGTCTGAGAACGCAGAATTCGCAGCGGGTGCGACCCCACCGCACCATCCAGCGTGGGTCAAGATGAAGAGATGCGTTCCCCGGAACCGACGCGGCGCCACACTCGCCTGGCGGTCACCGTGGGCGTCGTGGCTACGCTCGCGACACCGGTCCTGTTCGACCGAGACAGCTTTCCCCTTTCCACGTACCCGATGTACTCCGGAGCGCGCGGTTCGGAATCCACACTCGTCACCGCACGCGGCCTGACCGCACACGGCGCAGCGCGCGAACTCACACCCACGCTGATCGGAGACAGCGACGATCCGCTCGTCGTGGTCGGCCGGCTTCGCGCCGCCCTGGCGGCTGACCGTGGCGATGTCCGGTGCGGTGAGATCGCTGATCGAGTT
>CALIOL010000095.1 GCA_938044705.1 uncultured Ilumatobacter sp.
GCCCTTCGACTCGATCAGTTCGGTGGGGATCTCATCGAAGAACCGCGACGGAGGGTTGTACTGCGTGGACCCGAACAGCTGCCGGCTCCAGGCGTGGCTCATGTACAGCTTCTGCATGGCCCGGGTGATGCCGACGTACGCGAGGCGTCGCTCCTCTTCCATCTGGTCCGGTTCGGTCAGCGCGCGCACGTGAGGGAACACGCCCTCTTCAACCCCGGCGAGGAACACCGTTGGGTACTCGAGCCCCTTCGCCGAGTGCAACGTCATCAGCACGACTTGGTTGTCGTCGTCGAGTTGATCGGTGTCGGCGACCAAGGCGACCTGCTCCATGAACTCCTCGATCACGGTGAACTCTCGCGCGGACCCGACCAGTTCGCCGATGTTCTCGATGCGTGTGTGGTCTTCGATGGTGTCGGTCGCCTCGAGTTCCGCGAGGTAGCCCGAGCCCTCCATGGCGAGCTGGAGCACGTCGCCGGGCCCGTAGGTCGAGTCGGCAGCGGTGGCGTTCAGCCCGTCCAGCAACTCCAAGAACTGGCCGATGCCGCGCAGTGCCTTCCCGGACACGCCAGCTTCCTCGCATCGGCGAAGTGCCTCCACGAACGGGATGCCCTCCGCGCGAGAGAACGCGTCGAGCTTGTCGACGCTGGCGTCGCCCACGCCGCGCTTGGGCGTGTTCAAGATGCGCTTGAGCGACACCTCGTCGGCCGGGTTCACCACGGTGCGCAGGTACGCCATCGCGTCTTTCACCTCGCGCCGGTCGTAGAACCGGGTGCCGCCGACCACTTTGTACGGCACGCCAACGCGCATGAACGCTTCTTCGAGCACGCGGCTCTGCGCGTTCGTGCGGTACAGCACGGCGATGTCGCGCCAATTCGTGTCGTTGGTCTCGGTGACCTGGCGTGCTGTGGAGGCAATGAACGTGGCCTCGTCGCCCTCGTCCTCAGCGTGGTATCGAGTGATGATCTCGCCGCTCCCGAGGTCGGTCCACAGCGCTTTCGGTTTGCGTTCGGAGTTGTTGTCGATCACCGCGTTCGCCGCGTCGAGGATCGTCTGCGTGCTGCGGTAGTTCTGATCGAGCACGACGGTGGTGACGTCGGGGAACGCCTCTTCGAACTGCAAAATGTTGCGGAAGTCGGCGCCCCGGAACCGATAGACGCTGTTGTGGACGAGCACGCCGTTGGCTTCGTAGGTGTGCGTGCCGTCGACCTCGAGGTCATAGACCTGGCCGGTGTAGCCCTCGAAGTCGACGTCGTCGACAGTCGCAGGTGTCCATTCGCCGTCTTGCTCGATGAGCATCTCCATGCCCCGCCGGACATGGGCGATCGGCATGAGGTCGTAGGTGACCCCGTCACTGGCGAGACGACGCCGCACGTCGAGCCCACCGATTGCTGCGACACGCTTCGCGTCGTCGAGTGCTGCGGTGTAGCTCTTCCACGAGGTTTCGTAGCGCAATGAGTTCGCCTTGCTCGAACGCAGTGCCACTCCCCCGGCTTGGAGTCGCTCGATCACATCGGCGCGATTCGACGACCACTGCACGCGGTGGTAGCCGATGTCGGTGCGTCGATCGGAGAACATCGTGAGGTTGATCGACGAGCGCCGGGCTCCGTTCTGCGGCCGGTGATGTGGGAACTCATCATTGAGGAGCCGGTCCTGCATGAGCACTTTGGCTCGCGTGTGCGTGTCGATGGAGCGGTAGAGCGACTGCAGCCAAGCGTCGTCCATGGCGAGCGATCGGCCGGTCGAGTGGAAGCACGCGGTCGGCAAGCCGTATTCGGCGGCGAAGAGCGATTCGAAGTAGGCGGCTTCTGCGACCGTCGAGCAGACCTTGAGGATCCAGGCGGCGTCAGCGTGTTCCTGATTGGTCCGTACGACAAGACCGTGTTGAACCTTTCCTTTGCCGGGCGGTCGGGCACCGGCGGTTCGCCCGATTCGCCACCCGCGGTCGGCCCGGAACATGAGGTACACGAGGAACTGGCCGGGTAGCGGGACGAGGCGGGCTGGAACGAGGTGGTCGGGGGTGGCGATCACCTCAGTGCCGCCGACGGAAACTCGGGCGACGGTGCCGTCGAACGTGCCCTCCTTCTTGAAGGTCACGACGCCGCGGTGGATCGCCCGATGGCCCGACGCGCCGAGCACGGTGTCGCCGACTTCGATCGACTCGATCGGCTGCTCGCCGTTCGGGGTCGCGATCATCGTGCCGGGCGGAAGGCATTGATCGGTGTCACCGACGACGCACACGTTGTGGTGGCCGCCGGCGAGGAGCAGGACGATCTCGTTCTGCGCCTGGTTCGTGTCCTGGTATTCGTCGACGAGGATGTTGGTGAAGCGTTCGCGGTAGTGCTCGAGGATGTTGCCGTGCTCACGGAACAGCTTGACCACGTTGATCAACAGGTCGTCGAAGTCCATCGCTCCGGCTTTGAGCAGCCGGGCTTGGTACTCGGCGTACACCTCTGCGTGTTTGCGATCGAAGGGATTCTCGGCGTGGTCTGCCATCTCCTCCGGGGAGACGAGCTCGTTCTTCTTCAGTGAGATGATGCCCTGCACGGTGCGCGGAGGAAACCGCTTCGAGTCGAGACCGAGGTCGCGGATCACGTACGACACGAGCCGGTTGGAGTCCGCCGAGTCGTAGATCGAGAATTGGCGTGGGTAGCCGATCGCTTCGCCATTGGCTCGCAGGATGCGAACACATGCCGAGTGGAACGTGGACACCCACATCGTCTTGACGATTGGCCCGACCAGTTCGAAGACGCGTTCGCGCATCTCCTTGGCTGCCTTGTTGGTGAAGGTGATGGCGAGGATCTTGGACGGGTGGACGCCCATGTGGATCAGGTGCGCGATGCGGTGCGTGAGCACCCGCGTCTT
>CALIOL010000096.1 GCA_938044705.1 uncultured Ilumatobacter sp.
CGATCGAAGACACGAGCCCGATCTTCGACCGGGATGCCTGGCCCGGCGTCACGCACGCTCACGGATCCGCCACCGGCGACGATCTCGATGGGTGTGCCGACAGGGCTGAACTTGTCCGCGTTGCTCACCAGGTTGTTCACCGCCCGCTCCAGCATCGCCGGGTCGCCCGTCACGACCGACGATGCGGAGTCCACCCTGATGGGGCGGTCACTACGCCGATCCCACCTCGCTGCCACCGACCGAACGACGTCGTCCAGGTCGACCGGCACGGGACGGAAATCGACGTCACGTTGATCCGTTGCGAGATCGATCATCTCGTCGAAGAGGTCTCCCAGTTCGACGAGTTCGGATCGAATCGCGGTCAGTATTTCTTCGCGCTGATCGCCTTCGAGATCGACGCCGCGCTCGAGCATCTCGACGTTCATCCGGAGGCTGGTCAGTGGTGTGCGCAGCTCGTGGCCAGCGTCGTGGATCAGTCGGTGTTGTTGCTCGCGGCTGTCTTCGAGTCGTTGCAACATCGACTTGAACCCAGCGGCGAGCTTGCCGATCTCGTCCTCGCGAGCCGCATCTCCGTCTGCCACGCTGAGTTCGGACCCGCCGGTGCTGGTCGCGGCCACACCCGACGCGACCGCCGTGAGGCGTCGCAGCGGAGCGGTCGTGCGTGATGCGATCAACCAGCCGAGCGCTGCTGCAACGAGTGCGACGAACGTGGAGATCAACGCAAAGCGCCCCACCAAGGCCCGACCGACCGCTTCGACCTCGACGGTCGAACGAGCCACTTGGATCACAGCTCCTCCCACGTACGTCCGTGACACCAACCGGTACGGTTCGTCATCGATCTCGATGTCTTCGAAGATCAGCGACGTCTCGGGAAGGTCGTCGAAGGAATCGAAACCGTCGGGAACCGGAAGCTCGATGGTTCCTGAACGCACCGAGTTGGATCCTCGTGTCACCTGGATGATCGCATCGTCATCTGCGACGGGGCGACCCTCGAAGAAGCGAGTCTGACCCCGAGTGCGATCCCGATCACCGTTGCCGGACGGGCCTTCATCGTCATCGTCATCGTTGTCTCGGAGGTCCTCGGCGGTATCGGCAACGCGCTCCGTCAGAAACCGATCGATCGAGTCGGAGAGCTCGGTCGTCGTGGTCCGGAAGGTGAACGCTCCAACCATCGCGCTGGTCACGAGTGCGACCAGGCCGAAGAGGATCGCGAGTCGTGAACGTAGGCTCACGGCTCGGCGGTCGGTCGCAGTACGTAGCCGATTCCGCGGACGGTGTGCAGCAGGCGTTCCTCGCCATCGTGTTCGAGCTTGCGACGCAGGTAACCCACGTGGACGTCCAGCGACTTCGATGACGACTCGAAGTCGTAGCCCCAGATGTCTTCGTAGATCTGACTGCGTGACAGGACGATGTCCGCGTTGCGGGCAAGCAGTTCGAGGATGTCGAACTCGGTCTTCGTCAGCTCGACGGAGCGCTCGCCGCGGATCACGGTCCGCTTCGCGGTGTCGATCACGAGATCGGCGACGTGGTGTACGGCCGAGACGGCCCCGTTGTCGCTGCGCCGCAAGAGAGCTCTCACTCGAGCCAACAGCTCATCGAGTTCAAAGGGCTTCGGGAGGTAGTCGTCGGCACCCGCGTCGAGCCCTTCGACGCGATCGGCGGTCGCCGTGCGGGCCGTGAGGAGCAACACCGGTGTTCGGTTGCCTCGATCCCGGAGACGACGGATGACGCTCATGCCATCGACGAACGGCATGTTGACGTCGAGGATGGCCGCATCAGGTTCGTGATCGACGAACGCTTCCAGTGCAGCGGCGCCGTCGTTCACGGCGACGGTGTCGTAGTCCTCGAAACGCAAGATGCGATCGAGTGCTTCACGAATCTGTTTGTCGTCTTCGGCGATGAGGATGGTTGGCATGGGCTTGCTCGAATCTAGATGACAGCGGTACTGAAGTGGGGCGACTCTGGCCGGCCGAGCGGTCTCGGCCGGCCAGCTCTCACTCAGCCCTCGGCGTCTGCGTCTGCCTCGCCGTCTGCGTCTGCGTCTGCGCCGCCACGTTCTCCGCCACGACCTTCGCCGTCACCGCGATCGGCACGTCCCTCTTCGACTCGGGTCTGCACCCGCTCCTCGAGGTCTGCGGTCTTCTCGGCTGCTTCCTCGGCGGTGAGGCGTCCGCTCTCGACTGCAGCGTCGATGCGCTCGGTCTTGTTCTCGACGATCAGGTCGACGACTGCCGAGACTTCGACACCGTTCGCTTCAGCGACGTCGGCGAGCGTTGCACCTTCGCCGATCTGCTCGGCGAGCTCTTCGACACTGACTCCGAGGAGGTCGGCGATCTCCTGCCGCTTCTCCTGGCGAGCTTCCTGGCGGAGAGCCCGTCGCTCGGCGCGGTCGGTGTTGTCGACCTCGACGTCGTCACCGACGGCGGCAACGCTGGCGTCGTCGGTGCTGACTGCGGCATCTGCGATGCCGGTCACCCCGACGAGGCCGAGGATCGAACCGCCAGCGATTGCTGCGGTGATTGCTGTGGTGCGGATCTTGTTCATGGTGTGCTCCTTGTGTGGTTCGGACTCTCGGCCCCGGTGGGCCGTGTTTGATAGAGCACATGCAACGCCCCGAGGGTGAGCCTCGGGATCGCGAACTCGAAAGGTTCGGTAAGGATCCGAACGGGGGTGACGCGTGTCCTTTCGCTCGATCGTGCGATCGCGACGATTTCACGGCACCGTGGTGGCGTGGAGAAGATCGACATCGCCGTGATCGGCGGCGGCCCGGCCGGTGCCGCGACCGCGATTCGTGCCGCCCGACAGGGCGCAAAGGTCGTCGTGTTCGAGAAGGGCCCGCACGGTCGCGACAAGGTCTGCGGCGATGGGCTCACGCCCCGAGCGGTCGGAGCCTTGAACGAGCTCGACATCGACATGGCCGACGCCCACCGAATTCGCGGTCTTCGGATGATTGCTGGCAAGACCACCCGTGAACTCGACTGGCCGACGACGGATCGCTTCCCGAATCACGGCGCGGTGTGGCCGCGTCGCCGACTCGACGCTGCGCTGATCGACGCGGCGAGTGCTGCGGGAGCGGACATCCGCTTCGAAACCGAAGCCCTGCCGATGCTGGACGGTGACCGAGTCATCGGCGTCGAAGCTCGCGCCGCGAGCGACGACCGCCACGTGAGCGGTCCCTCAGAGAAGTTCGAAGCCGACCTGACCGTCGTCGCAGCTGGCCCTCCCGGTCAGGTGGCTCGAATGCTCGGCGCGAACCGAGTCGACGGTGAGACCTTCGGTCTCGCGATTCGTACCTATGCAGAGACCCCACGCCACGGCGACGAACACCTCGAAGCGATGCTGTCGCTGAAGGACGAGAACGGAACCGCGGTGCCCGGCTACGGCTGGATGTTCCCGGCAGGCGACGGCACCGTGAACATCGGCGTCGGCGCACTGTCCACCATGAAGGGGTTCAAGAAGCTGAACCTCAACACGATGATCGACTCGTACCGGCGCGTCGTCGAGCCGGACTGGGAGCTCGGCCCGAATCTCGAGCGTCCTCGCGCCTGGCGACTACCGATGTCCACGCAGAAGCGGTTCGGGGCGGGTTGGGTCGCGGTCGGCGACGCGGCGGGCCTGGTCAACCCGATGAACGGCGAGGGCATCGACTACGGACTCGAGTCGGGCATGCTCGCCGCCGACCTGTTCGTGGAGCATCCCGCAACGGCGCCAGCTCGTTACGACGAACTGGTCGGCGAGCGTTTCGACGCGTTCTTGCGGACCGGTCGACGCTTCTCGTTCCTGATCGGTCACCCGTGGATCCTCAAGACCGGACTCAAGTTCTCGGTGAGCACGGAGTCGATCGCCAACATCACGCTGGCTGTCATGGGCAACCTGGTCGACAACACCACTCCGGGTGCGGCTGGCAAAGTCATGTGGCTCGCAGACAAGGGCCTCGGCGTGGCCGACCCGATCCTGCGCAAGACCCGCGCCACCGCCTGACGCTCGTCCGTCATCGGCCGACCAGCGCACGCTCGGTCTCGACGGGACCCTCGACTGACCCGACGGCGCGTTCCGACTCCCCGGGAAGACTCGCTTCGCTGTCGATGTCGACGTGCGGAAGGATGCGGTCGAGCCACGCCGGCAGCCACCAATTGGCGTCACCGAGCAGCTTCATCGTGGCAGGCACCAGCACGATCCGAACGATGGTCGCATCGACGAAGATCGCGACGGCGAGGCCGAGGCCGAACATCTTCGTCGTCGGATCGCTTCCCAAGACGAAGCCACCGAACACCGAGATCATGATCAGCGCAGCAGACGTGATCACACGAGCGGTCGTGGCCAGCCCATGCACCACCGAAGCGTCGTTGTCGCCGGTCTCGACGTAGTGCTCGCGCACCCGCGACAGGAGAAACACCTCGTAGTCCATCGAGAGTCCGAAGAGGATGGCGAACAGGAACATCGGGATGAAGGACACGACCGGAATGGTCGTCTCCAACCCGATGAGGTCCTTGCCCCACCCCCATTGGAAGACCGCCACCAGCACGCCATACGACGCGCCGATGCTGAGCAGGTTGAGCAGCGCTGCCTTGAGTGGCACGAGCACCGAGCGGAACACGAGCATCAGCAGCAGGAACGACAGAAGGATCACCGCACCGATGAACGCAGGCAGGCGATCGGTCACCCGCCCGGCGACGTCGCCGAAGTTGGCGGTGTTCCCGCCGACGTGCGCTGATGCGGGACTCGACTCGAGGACGGGGGGAAACACTTCGGCACGGAGCCGTTGCACCGTCTCGAAGGTGGCGCTGTCCTGTGGCGCTGTCGTCGGCAACGCGACCAGGGTCGCGATGCCAGCCTCGGAATCGACCCGTGCGTCACCGACCGAAGCGATACCCGCATCGCCAGCCACTGCGGCTGCGAGCGGCTCGACGATCGTCTCGTCACCTGCGAGGTCGATCGCGATCACGAACGGACCGTTGATCCCTGGTCCGAATCCGTCGGCCATCAGGTCATACGCACGCCGCTGCGTCTGTGAGACCGGCTGCGTCCCGTCGTCCGGGAACCCGAGGTTCAACGACAGCACCGGTGCGGTCAGCGCGAGCAACAGCGCCGTCACCCCGATCGCATACGCCCACGCGTGGTCGGCGACGTGGCGTCCCCAGCGCTGCCAACCGCGTCCAGCGGACGCCGCTGCACCCCGCCGATGGATGCTGAATCGATCGATTCGCGTCCCGGCAACGCCGAGGAACGCCGGGAGCAATGTCACGGATGCAACGACCATGAGCAGCACGATCACCGAAATCGCGACGCCGGCTGCGGTCATGAACGGCACGCCTGCGACGGCGAGCCCGAGAATGGCGATCACCACGGTGCCGCCGGCGAAGATCACGGCCTGGCCAGCGGTCGCAACCGCTCGACCGGCCGCATCGACGACGTCCAGTCCGCGAGCCAGGAACTCCCGATGGCGGGTGACGAGGAAGAGTGCGTAGTCGATCCCCACGCCGAGGCCGATCATGCTGCCGATCTGGGGTGCCCAACTCGGCACATCGATCAGATACGCGACGAGCGACATCGAACTGACCCCCACGGCGAGACCGAACAGGGCCATGCCGATCGGCAGTCCCATCGCGATCACCGACCCGAACGCCACCAGCAGGACGATCATCGCGATCAGCAGCCCGATCATCTCGCTGGGTCCCGTCTCGGCTTCGGAGAATGCAAAGAACAGGTCGCCTCCGGCCTCGACCTGGAAGCCCGACCCTTCGGTGTTTGCTTCGACGGTCTCGACGAGTCGTTCGAGATCCGTTGCGTCGAGATCGTCGATCACGGGATAGCTCACCGACAGCACTGCGACCTTGCCGTCCAACGAGACCGCACCGGAAGCAACCGCAGCGTCGCGCCCTCGTGCCAGCGCAGCTGCGGGATCATCGACGTCGAGCACGTTCGGGAGAGCGAGGAGATCGCTCCGGAGATCGATCAACATCTGCTGCGCAGACGTTGAGTCGAGGAGTGAGCCGTCAGCAGCCGTCGGGGTCACGACGACGCGTGCCGTCAAACCTGCCTGATCAGAACCAGCCGCGGATAGCAGATCGACCGCTTCTTGGGAATCGACACCCGGCACCGAGAACGAGTCCTCCAGGGTCTGCCCGAACGCCGCCGACGATGCAACGACAGCGACGGCGACGACAAGCCACGCCGAGATGACTCGCCAAGGGTGGCGGGCAGCACCGGAACCGAGTCGGTAGAGCAGCGATGACATGGGAAATTCCTCCTGGGGTCGAGACGTACGACGTGGCGAACCGCACCTCGCAGTCGCTGTTCCCATCGTCCTCGTTCGCGATGCCTCGGCCATCGGAGGTCTGGCTGGTTCGCGGTCGCCCGTTCTGACGAGCCGGGACCGTCCTTTCGGCCGATACCCGCGTCCCGCACGACTCCTACATTGGAGGACGTGCCCACCGGCCTCGTCTCCTCGCTGCTCGCAGAACCAGCGGTCGCTGACGCGCCTCGCCGCGTCTGGCGGGACTGGGTACTGGTCGGCGCGATCTCGACCGGTGCCGTCTTCGAGGCGATCTTTCGCGAGGACCTCGTCTGGGGGCCGTGGTCGATGGTCGCGGTGGTGTTGCTCGGCTTGACCCTGCTCTGGCGACGTCAACGACCGCTCGCCATGACCGCCGTGTCGATGGGCGCCTTCATCGTGCTGGACCAGGTGGCTCGCGTCGTCGACGACGGGCCAGTCGAGGCGTTCAGCTCGGTCTTCCTCCTCATCCACGTCTATGCGCTCTTCCGGTGGGGGTCGGGCCGCCAGTGCGCATTCGGCCTGCTCGTCATCGCGGGCGCCTTCACGTCCGGGATGATCGTGGCGTGGACCGGTTTCGGCGATGCGATCGGCGGCGCGATCGTGCTGCTGTTTCCTGCGGTTCTGGGCGCCGAGGTCCGCCACCTCGTCCAGCGTCGGGACCGAGACCGGGACGAAGTGAAAGCGCGCGAACGCGAACTCCTCGCACGCGATCTCCACGACACCGTTGCTCACCACGTGTCGGCAATCGCTGTGCAGGCTCAGGCAGGTCGGGTCGTCGGGCTCCAACGACCCGAAGCAGCGCTCGACGCGCTCGCGGTGATCGAAGCCGAAGCATCGCGGACTCTCGCCGAGATGCGAACGATCGTCGGCACGCTACGAAACGATCAGTTGGAGACTCCTGCAGCCGAGCTGGCACCGCAAGCGGGCCTCGCGGAGATCAGACAGCTGGCCGAGACCTCCGTCGCCGGCACCGGGCCGCGCGTCGACGTCGACATCCGCACCTCCGGTCGCGTCGGGCCGACTGTCGGCGCAGCGCTGTACCGGGTCGCGCAAGAGGCAATCACCAACGCTCGACGCCACGCGCTCGGCGCGACTCAGGTGAACGTGACGGTCGACAGCGACAACACCCACGTTCGACTCGTGGTGGTCGACGACGGCGCCCAACAGCACTCGGTGTTCGACGCACCGTCCGGCTACGGGCTGATCGGTATGACCGAACGAGCCGAGCTCCTGGGCGGAACCCTTCGGGCCGGACCAAGCGACGTGCGAGGGTGGCGTGTGGACGCAACCATTCCGCTCGGAGGGACGACATGACTGCTCGGGACACGCCGTTGCGCGTCCTCATCGCCGACGACCAGGATCTCGTGCGCACTGGTCTTGGCATGATTCTCGACGCACAGGACGGGATCGACGTCGTCGCTCACGCCGTCGATGGCCGCGAAGCGGTCGAGCTGGCGCAGAAACTCCGACCCGACGTCTGTCTGCTCGACATTCGGATGCCGCGCCTCGACGGGATCGAAGCGACGAGACTCCTCGCCGGTCCGGATGTCGACGACCCCTTCGCCGTGGTGGTCATCACCACCTTCGATCTCGACGAGTACGTGCACGGTGCGCTTCAAGCGGGCGCTCGCGGTTTCCTCCTGAAAGACGCCGGCCCGGACCTCCTCGTCCAAGCAATCGAGGCAGCGGCCTCGGGCGATGCCCTCATTGCTCCGAGCGTGACCGCGCGACTGTTGTCGCACTTCACCAGCTCGGCTGCGTCGATCGGCGCAGCACCGGCATCGGGCGATCTGACCGACCGAGAAGAGGAGGTCGTTCGGCGGGTCTCGGCAGGTCGAACCAACGCCGAGATCGCAGGTGACCTGCACATCAGCCTGAGCACGGTCAAGACGCACATGGCGAGCCTGACGACGAAGCTCGGGGTACGGAACCGAGTCGAGATCGCCATGTGGGCGTACGACACCGGCCGCGTCGAACGCTGACCACCTGCCCAACTATCGTTGGCCCATGACGATTGCGGACACTGCCGCCGACACGGCACTCATCCACGTTTCGGCAGACACGCCCGCCGAAACGATCCACGAGATCCTTGCTCGAGATGGCGCGCTCGTGATCGACGGACTCGCGTCGCCGGACGTCATCGATGCGATCGCGTCCGAGATGGGCAGCTACGTCGAGGCAACGCCCAACGGGTCAGACGACTTCTCGGGTCGAACCACGAAGCGGACCGGGGCACTCGTCGCTCGATCACCAGCCAGCCGCAAGCTCGTGAGCCATCCGCTGATCTTGGATGTCGCCGGCCGGCTGATGCATCAAGCGACGGCGATTCAACTGCACCTCACACAGCTCATCTCGATCGGCCCCGACTCACCGAGCCAATCGATCCATCGAGATGAGTGGGCGTTCGACTTCTTTGCCTTCCCCAGCGACGTACACCCGCAGTGCAACACGATCTGGGCCATGACGGACTTCACCGAGGAGAACGGTGCGACGCGAGTGATCCCGGGGAGCCAGGACTGGCCCGTCGACCTGAAGCACACCATCGATGAGACGGTCCCGGTCGAGATGACCAAGGGGTCGTGCCTGCTCTACACCGGCAAGGTGTACCACGGCGGCGGCGCCAACCGTTCCGAGGACACCCGCACCGGACTGAACCTCACGTACTGCGTGGCCTGGTTGCGCCAGGAGGAAAACCAGTACCTGTCCTGCCCGCGAGAGGTCGCCCTCACCTTCGACGACGAGCTGCTCGAACTCATGGGGTACCGCATCGGCGCCTACGCGCTCGGCTACGTCGACGATGTCCGCAACCCACTGGATGCGCTGCGCGGCGAAACCGGTTCGATGGCCTTCGGCGTCGTTCCGGACGCGTCAGCCATCTAGGCGGTCGGGCGTTCCGATCAGCCCGCAGGGGCCAGGTCGGCCGCGGCGAACGCGACACCGAATCGGACACACCAGATCACGACGGTGTCGAACTCATCGAGATCGACGTCTTCGGGAATCTCGTAGTTCTGCTCGCCCACGTTGCCCTTCAAGTCACCCAGGTCGACGAACTGTCCGCCGACACCGAACTCTCCTGAGTCAGCGTCGGCGTCGGCTGTCGTGAGGTACACGTTGAGGTCGGGGCCGTTGTCCGTTGCGAAGTCCTCGAATCGGAGGAAGCGCTGTGCGGTGCCGTCGTTGAGCACCTTCGCCACGCCCTCGCCCGGGTGGCTGCGTGGCCCGAACGTTCCTTCGAACTGAGTCACGACAACGCCGGCCTCCTGCGCGTCGTCCACAGACGCGGGCATCGCCTCTTGCGCCGTCACCTCGAGCGGAGTGTCGTTCTCGTCCATGAATTCGTTCATCTCCGCGGTCGTTGCCTCGTCCACGACATCCGACGCAATGTCAGACGCGGCACCGGAGTCGAAGACCGGACCGTCTTCGGACACCTCCTCATCGAAGAACGCCGTTTGGATCCCGAAGACCCCGAATGCCAAGAACGCCAAGACCGCAAGCCCGACGACCCCGATCCCGCCGGCAATGCCCTTGTTGTTCTTGATCCAGTTCATTCCTGCACGCTAGACGCGACGCACACGCCGGTCAGGCACGCCGAACGACGATGCTGCCGACGGAGTATCCCGCGCCGAACGAGCAGATCACACCGAGATCCCCGGCGTCGAGGTCCGCCCGGTGCTTGTGGAACGCGATGACGGAGCCCGCAGAGGACGTGTTGGCGTACTCATCGAGAATCACCGGAGCTTCGTCGGTGTCAGGCACACGGCCGAGCACGCCCTTGGCGATGAGCTGATTCATCTTCAGGTTCGCCTGGTGCAGCCAGAACCTGCGGACGTCGGGCGCCGCCACCTCGACCTCTTCCAGATGCCCCGAGATGTGCTGGACGACGAGCGGGCACACCTCTTTGAACACCGACTGTCCGTTCTGACGAAACACCAACTCGTGTGGATCACGCGGATCGTCTTCGGACTCGTTCAAGAAGCCGAAGTCGTTGCGGATGTTGTTCGAGAACTGGGTCGCGAGCTTGGTTCCCAGAACGTCCCACCGGCCATGGTCGCCCGACCCGTCGTTGACGGCGTCGTCGGTACGTTCGAGCACCAGTGCCGTACATGCATCACCGAAGATGAAGTGGTGATCGCGCAGCTCGAAGTTGTTGTGTCCGGAGGTGATCTCCGGGTTGACGACCACGACGCACGAGGCCGTGCCGTTACGAAGCGCATCGACTGCACTCTGGATCGAGAAGGTCGCCGATGAACACGCGACGTTCATGTCGAAGGCCCATCCTCCTGCACCGAGCGCATCCTGGATCTCGATCGCGACCGCCGGGTACGCACGTTGCAGGTTCGATGCGCCGAGGATCACCGCGTCGACGTCGGCGCCGGTGCGCCCGGCTTGCACGAGCGCTTCGCGGATCGCCGGGAGCGCCATCTCCGCAGTCACGCTGAGCTCGTCTTCCGAGCGCGTCGGCAGGTGCGGTCGCATCCGATCCGGGTCGAGCACGCCCGACTTCTCCACCACGAATCGGGAGCTGATCCCCGACGCCTTCTCGATGAACTCTTCGTCGGGCAAGGCTCGAGCCTCGACCGTGCCGGCCGCGATCTCGTCAGCGTGGTCGGCGTTGTACTTCTCGACCGATGCAGTGAGCGACGCTGCGAGCTCCGCATTCGAGATCGACTCACTCGGAGTGAACAACCCGGTTCCGGTGATCGAGACGCTGACGGGCAAGGGTGCGGCCATCGGCCCGACGCTACGCGACTACCCGCCGGTAACCAGTGGTGCGAGCTCCCGGCGGAGCACAAACCTGCGTCAATCGAGGAGATGTGTACGAACGACGGAGCGCACGCGGTCGATGCCGTCCCCCTTGGTCGCACTGGCCCACAGCACGTCGCCCGGGTCGAGCATGCACCCAGCGGCGAGCTCCTTCTTCCGGCCAGCTCGCTTCGACGACTTGACCTTGTCGAGCTTCGTCGCGACCACCGTGTGCGGGACGGTGTTGTACCGCAACCAGTCGAGCATCTGTGCGTCGAGCTTGGTCGGCCCAATCGCTCCATCGACCAGCACGAACACCATGACGAGTTCCTCGCGTTCGAGGAGGTACCCCTCGATCATGGCCGGCCAGTCACCTTTGATGCTCTTGGCGGTCTTGGCGAACCCATAGCCCGGGAGATCGACGACCGTGCCCACAGGCTCTTCGGCCAGACCTTGGTCCTGTTTGCCGCCTGCCCGGCGCATCTTGCCTTCGTCCAGCCGGAACAGGTTGATCAGCTGAGTTCGCCCCGGCGTGTTCGACACCCGCGCCAGCTGCTTGCGGTTCGCGAGCGCGTTGATCAGCGAGGACTTCCCCACGTTGGAACGTCCGACGAATGCAACCTCGACAGGGGAGGCCGGGAGCGTCCGGGCGCGCGACGCCGACTCCACGAAGGTCAGCTGCAACGGACTGCTCACGGATACATCTTCCAAGTTTTCCTCTCGAAAAGTGCAAGAACTCCGCAACGAGGTGCTCTTGCACTGTGAAGACGCCACACCCGGCGCCTCGTACCGCACGAAACCCAGGAGCCCACGATGGAGAACCTCACCGCCACCACAACGACCAACCCGACGTCGCCGCGAGGCCGACGGAACCTCACGATCGCCGCCGCCGCGATTGCGGCGCTGACGTTCAGCAGCTGCTCGTCGCTCGTCGAACGGGCAACCGAAAAGGTCGTCGAGGAAGGGATCGAACAGGCCATCGAGGCTGACTCGGGCGAGGACGTCGAGCTCGACTTCAACGCCGACGACGGCACGTTCCGAATCGAGACCGAAGACGGGAGCTTCTCGGTCGACGGCGACGAAGGCACGTTCGTGCTCGAGACCGAGGACGGCACGTTCGAAGGCAGCGGAGACGAGAACGGATTCGAGGTCACCGACGAGAACGGCACCACGGTGATCGACGCCGACTTCGACGAAAGCGGTGACGGTTCGATCGAGATCGAAACCGAGGACGGCACGTTCAGCGCCGGCGAAGGCGACTGGGGGCAGTGGCCGGACGTTGTCGCCCGCCCCGACTTCGCCGGACCGCCGGTCATCAGCGTGCTCGCACAGGACGGAGAGGTCTTCGCCTTCGCCACCGGGGAAGTCACCAGCGATCCACAGAGCGCTGTCGACGACTACGTCGCAACGCTCAGCGGGTTCGACGTCGACCAAACCGGCACCTCGCAGGGCTTCGCTCAGACGAGCCTGTCGAATGGCGAGTTCCGAGTCGACGTCAGCTCGACGCAGAACACGCTGTCGGTGACGGTCAGCAACAGCTGAAATCCCGACATCGAATGACGTCGCCGACCTACGTTCTCGGGTTGGCGGCGTCACACTGTCTCACTCGCGCCGAACAGTTCTGGAGGGAACCCCATGATTCGCACGAACACCATCCACCTCACGCTCGTCGCTGGCGCGGTCGCGATCGCTGCGAGCGGTTGTGGCCGACTCATCGAGCGCGCCACCGAGGAAGCGGTCGAGCAGGCCATCGAAGCCGACAGCGGGGAGGACGTCGAGATCGACTTCAGCGACGGCGAGATCCGAGTCGAGTCCGACGAGGGCGACATCACGTTCAGTGCGGACGAGAACGGCGTGCAGATCGACGGCACCGACGCCGACGGCAACGACTTCTCCGTCGATGCAGACGAGAGCGGCGTCGACATCGAGAGCGAGGACGGCACCAGCCTCGAGATCGATGACGACGGGACCTTCGTCGCCACCGATGAGGATGGCGAGACCATCACCGGCGAGGCGGACGAAGACGGCAACTTCACCGTCGAAGGCGAAGATGGCGAAACGGTCTTCTCGACGTCGGAAGGCCTCCCCGAGCAGTGGCCCGACGACGTGCCTGAACCGGAAGGTCTGAGCGACATCACCGGGACGTACTTTGCCGACGGCGAAGACTTGAGCATCGTCGTCACCGGTACGACCTCAGCTGGGGTCCGGGACGTGTTGGACAGCTATGCCGAACGCCTCGCAGACGCCGGCTTCGAAGAGGAGTCGACGTTCACCCAGGGCGACGAGGCTGCGAGCTCGACGTATCAGCGCGGTGATCGGCGAGTCTCGGTGAGCGTCCAGTCCCTGGCTGACAGCACCGAGATGATCGTGGCGCTCAGCTGAGCACGGGGCTCGTCAGCCGCTGACGAGTGAGGCGATCGCCCAGATCGCTGCGATCAATCCGATCAGGGCGAACCCGAGGCTGCGCCCGACCGGCGCGCGTTCGAGGTGAGCGTCATCGAGCTGACGCTCCGGCGGCTTGACCACGGCCAGGAGATTCCCCGCGAAGAGGGCACCGCCGAAGGCGAGCACGAGGAACGGCAGCAGGTCGTCACCGAGAAACACCGCGTCAGCGTATGAGCGGTCGCGACGATCGCGATGTCAGGTTGTTGCGAGCGCAAACAATACATAGATTGTTGCTATGACAACAATCCTCCGAATCGACTCCTCCGCCCGTCAAGCCGACTCCGTCAGCCGAGAGCTGGTCGGACGGCTCATCGACCGAGTGCCCGGCGAGGTGAACGTCGTCGAACGCGACCTCTCACACGGCGTTCCGCTCCTCAGCGAGACGACACTCGCCGCGATGTGGACCCCCGAAGCCGACCGCAGCGCAGCGCAGTCCAGCGAACTCAGCGTCGCCGACGAGTACATCGCCGAACTCAACGATGCCGACGCCGTGGTGATCGGGCTCCCGATCTACAACTTTGGTCCACCCGCAGCACTCAAGGCGTGGGCCGACCTCGTCGCTCGCGCCGGTACGACGTTCCGGTACACCGAGACCGGCCCCGAAGGGCTGGTGGCCGACAAGCCCGTCTACGTCGTCGTTGCCTCCGGCGGCGTTCCGGTCGGATCCCCGATGGACCAGGCGTCGACCTGGCTGACGACATTCCTCGGGTTCCTCGGCTTGAGCAACGTCACCGTGATCGCTGCGGACCAGCTCAACGTCGACCCCGAGGCTGCGGTCTCGGCAGCTCGCGGCTCCGTCGACCGCGTCGACGTCGCCGCAATCGCCGCCTGAGGCCACCATCCGGCGGCGCGGGGTGCGACACTGCGCCCATGGACCATGAGCATCCGCTCGACGCCCACCTGAAGCGAGCCCGCCGTGACTACGCCGACTGTCGTCCGAACAGTCGAGCGTGGCACGAGCGGGCTCGTCTCGTCATGCCCGGCGGCAACACGCGTTCCGTGCTCGACTTCGAGCCGTTCCCCTTCCGGGTCGCCACCGCACACGGTCGTGAGCTGACCGACGTCGACGGACACACCTACCTCGACCTGCTCGGCAACTACACCGCCGGCCTGCTCGGCCACTCGCCCGAGTCGGTGCTCGAAGCAGCGCGCTCCGCACTGGACGGCGGGTGGGCACTCGGCGCGGTGCACGAGAACGAGGTGCGACTCGCCGAACTGCTCGTCGAGCGATTCGAGTCGATCCAGCAGATCCGATTCACCAACTCGGGCACCGAGGCAAACCTCATGGCGTTGGCGGTGGCGACGCATCACACTCGCCGACGCACGATCATCGTGTTCGAGAACGGCTACCACGGCGGCGTGCTCACATTCGGCTCCGGACCCAGCCCGGTGAACGTCCCGCACGACTTCGTGGTGTTGCCGTACAACGACAGCGAGGCCTTCGCTGCCGCAATGGGTGTACACGGTTCATCGGTCGCAGCGGTGCTGGTGGAACCCATGCAAGGTTCCGGGGGTTGCATCCCCGGCGACGAGGCGTTTCTCGCGGCGCTCAGATCCGGTTGCGACCAAGCGGGCGCATTGCTGATCTTCGACGAGGTGATGACGTCTCGGTTCGCCGTGGGCGGAGCTCAGCAGGTCCTCGGTATCCGGCCAGATCTGACGACGCTGGGCAAATACCTCGCCGGTGGTCTGACGTTCGGCGCATTCGGTGGGAGCGCCGACGTGATGGCGCACTTCGACCCGGCACCGGAAGGTCGCGCCTCGCGGCCAGCACTCGGCCATGCCGGGACGTTCAACAACAACGTGGCGTCGATGGCTGCGGGCGTAGCCGCACTCACCGACGTCCTCACGCCCGAAGTCCTCGCTGCGACAAATCAGCGCGGGGACCGACTTCGAGTCAGCCTCGAAGCAGTCTTTCGGTCGTCCGGGTTGCCGATGTGCGTCACCGGTGTCGGCTCGTTGATGAACGTCCACGGCGTCGAGGGCCCTGTGCGATCGGCGGGCGATCTCGCGCACGGCGACGATCGCCTCAAGGAGGCGTTCTTCTTCGCGATGCTCGACGCCGGGATCTACGTGGCTCGACGTGGCTTCATCGCGCTCAGCATCGAGATCACCGACAACGACGTCGAACGCGTTCTTGATGCGGCGGCCTCGTTCGACCCGTTCGGGGCCTGAGCCGGACTCAGCACCAGGCGGGGTTGTACGTGCCCGCAGGCCGATCCACCCCGGCGGGCCGAGCAAAGGACTGCGTCCAGAAGTGGTTGTAGCGAACGCCACCGGTGACGTAGCCCACACCGAGTTCGGTGAACGCCGGGTTCAGGATGTTCTTGCAGTGGCCTTCGCTGGTCATCCACCCTTGCATCACTGCTTCGGGGGTCTGGTAACCCGCAGCGACGTTCTCACCCCAGGTGCTGAAGCGGTAGCCGGTCCGAGAGATTCGATCGCCAGGACCCTCGCCGGTCGATGGGTGCGTGTGGTAGATCGAACCCGCGGCTGCTTGGGCCTGCGTGTGAACGAGCGACGCTTCGTTGAGCTCCGCTGAGAACCGGAGCGGAACCAGGCCACGCGACGTTCGCTCCACATTGACGAGGTCGAGCACTCGCTGCATCTGTGCTGAAACGGCCACCGACGGTGGCGTCGGAGCGGGTTCGGTCGAGGTGGCGTTGCCAATTCGGCCAGCGCCCTGCAACGCAACGGACGGCGCCGAGATGACGTCCGGTGCGGCGGCGGCTTGGCTCACCGGCACGAAGGCCAACAGCCCGACGACGACAGCAACGACACGCTTCATGTGGGATCTCTCGGCGGACCCGCTGGGGTTCATGAGCGCGCGAGCATCATCTTGAGAGACTGTTGAATCCTCATTGAGGAAGCTCTGCCGACGAATTTGCATGGTCTTATCATGACCGCCCTGAGTCACGAGTCCACCACTGTGGGCCAATATTGTGACAACTACATGACCATGTTACAATTCGGTGACGGCGCGAGTGGCCGCGGTGGCAGCGGAAGCCAGCACGATCACCACCACGAATGGGGCTCGGCGCCAGAGCGCGATCCCCGCCACGGCGAGACCGATGGCGCGAGCATCGAGCACCACACTGCGTCCGTCACCGAGCGTCGAAACGATGGCGAGCGCGGCAAGCAGAGCCGCTGGCAACAGGTCGACCACGTCCTGTAGCCGAGCCGGGAGGCGACGCGCTCCGAGCAACATCGGCCCCGCCGACTTCAGCGCAAACGTGCCGACCGCCAGCACCACCAGCACGATCGATGCGTCACTCACCGGAACGCTCGCTCGGCTTGGTGAACCGCCCCTCGACGCTCCGGACCGCCACGACGGCACTCATCGCCGCAAGGATCGGGAGACCCGCAGGTGCGAACGGAACGAGCGCGACGGCAACGATCGCTCCGATCACAGCAACCGCCAGCTGACGGCGATCTTCCAACCTCGGCCACAACAACGCCAGAAACGCAGCCGGTCCCGCAACATCGAGTCCAAGGTCGCGAATGAGATCGCCGGCTCCGCTGAAGAGTACGAAGCCGACGACCGTCGTCAGGTTCCAGACGACGAAGACTCCGAGACCGCCGGCGAGGTATCCATACCTGCGATGCGCGAGCTCCTCCGAGGCAGTACCGACCGCCGTCGACTCGTCGATCATCACCTGTGACATCAGTGCCCGCTTCCAGAGCGGACCATCGAGAGCTGGCGCCATGATCACACCGAACGCAAGCGACCGGACATTGAGCAGCAACCCCGCGAGTGCCGCCGCCGCGATCGAACCGCCATCGCCGAGGATCTCGACCGCGGCGAACTGCGAGCTCCCGCCGAACACGAAGACCGAATAGCCGATTGCCTCCCACACGCCAAGGCCCGACGTCGAAGCGGCAGCACCGAACACGATGCCGAACGGCGCTACCGCCGCGGTGATCGACACGGCCATCCGTCGAAGCCGACGGCGTTCGATCGCGTGTACGTGTTCGCCGCTCATCGACACCAGAACGAAAGTGCGGAACCGGACGGGCGCAAAGAACCATCTACGGTGTCCGAGCTGGCGGAACCCCGATCGATCGGTGTCGCAACCTCCGCAACCAGAAAGGCCGACGTTGGACACACTGCTGCTGAATCTCGCCTACACCTTCTACGTCGCTGCGAGCCTGATGCCATCGGGTCTGAAGTTACGCCTCGGCCTCATTGCTCAGAGCATCGCCTTCATGACGTGGGCGGTCGCGACCGGCACGCCGACGACCTTGGTCTGGAACATCCTGTTCGTCTCGGTGAACATCTATCAAGCCATCCGCATCGTCCGACGCAATGCCGTGACGCTCGGCGCCGAGGAAGAATCGATCCGGACCGCGATCTTCCCGAACCTGAGCAAGCGTGACTTTCTCCAGCTGTGGGCTGCAGGTCGCGGCGACGACGCACCCGTCGGCGAGCGGCTGTGCACCGAAGGCTCGCCAAACCGAGACCTCTTCCTCCTGACGTCGGGCGAACTGCTCGTGACGACCCGAGCCGGCCTTCGTCGAACCCGAAGGTCCACGTGCTTCATCGGCGAGATGAGTTTCCTGTCCGGAGAAGCAGCCAGCGCGGACGTCGTCGCGGCCACCCCGATCCGGTTTCGCCAATGGAACCAAGACGACCTGCGTGCACTGAATCTGCTGAATGCAGAGTGCTCAAAAGCACTGCAGGACGCAATGGCCCTGGACGTGACGCGCAAACTTCGGGACGAGAACGCGACAACATCCGACACCAGTGGCGAGTCGGGCCCGGAATAACCCGGACTCCGGTCCGGTTACACCAATGTCCGGCCGCGTTTTCGCGACGGCCCATCGGGGAAGTCTCACCTCGATGGTCCAACAATGCGCTCGAAGGGCACCGACGACATGACGGCAAACAGCACGAAACGAAAAGCGACTCGAGGCCTCCTGGCAGCAGCACTCTTGGGTCTGGCGGCGTGTTCGACGTCGGGAACCGCCGAACCCACGGAACCGACGATCGCCGCGGACGCTACAGCGATCATCGACGCCTCGGCGAGAGCGATGGGAGCGACCACCAGCGTCCGCTTCGAGTTGCGTCGCGAAGGCGCTCCGGTCTTCATCGACGAGTTCGACCGGCTCACGCTCAACTCCGCCATCGGAGAGTTCACGGTGCCGCGCTCTGCGCGTGCACTGCTCGAAGTCGGTGTCGAAGGCGGCCTCACCACCGAGCTCGGCGCGATCGCGCTCGACGACGAGGTGTGGCTCTCGAATCCGATCACCGGCAACTTCGAAACCCTCCCCGCCGGCTACGACATCGACCCGTCGCTCTTCTTCGACCCGGAAAACGGCTGGCAGCCACTGATGGAGAACCTCTCCGACGCGACACTGGTCGGCACCGAAGACCGCGACGGCAACTCCCGCTACCACATCACGGCGACCGCGCCGGCCGAACAGGTCGAGGTCATCACCGCTCGCCTCGTCCGAAACCAAGAGGTCGACATCGACTTCTGGATCCAGCCGGTGACGGGCGAGGTCCGCGAAGCACAGTTCTCCGCCGACTTCGGTGGCGCCGAGGTTCGTTGGACCTTGCTGCTCAGCGACTACGGCGCCGAGTTCGACATCCAGCCGCCCGAAGAGATCGCGTCGTGACCACGTCGCTCGAAGCCGAACCAGGCCGACGGAGTGCATCGCCGCGAGCCATCCTCTGGGCGGTCGGCTTCAGCGTGTTCGTCGCCGCAGACGACCTCACGGTCGTGTCGACGATGCTCCGACCGATCATCGGCGATCTCGGCCTCGTGCTCCCCGACGGACTCGATGACGCCGCCTGGATCGTCAACGCATATCTGATCGCGTTCATCGCGATCATGCCGATCGCCGGACGCGTGAGCGACGTGATCGGGCGTCGACGCACGTTCATGATCGCGTACGCGATCTTCACCGTCGGAACGATCTGGATCCCGCTGACGAATTCGCTGGGACCCCTTCTGATGGGCCGCGTGCTGACCGCGATCGGAGGCGGTGCGATGGTGCCGGTCGCGCTCGCCGTGGTCGGTGACGTCTATTCCGAACGCAAGCGAGCACGAGCACTCGGCACCTTGGGCGCGATCGAGACAATGGGCTGGGTCTGGGGCCCGCTGTACGGAGCCATGCTCGTCCGGTTCCTCTCGTGGAGGTGGCAGTTCTGGCTGAACGTGCCGCTCGCGATCGTCGGCGCCGCCGCGGTGTGGTGGGCGCTGGCCGAGCACGACCGGCCCGAACGGCGCTGCCGCATCGACTGGCTCGGGGCCTCGCTGCTGACCGTCGTTCTCGTCTCGCTGAACCTCGCACTGCTGGGCTCAGCTGAAGTTCAAAGCGTCCAGGGCCTCGACGAGTTGACGGGCAACGGCGGTACGGACCTCCGGTTGCTCTATCCCGTCGCGCTGCTCGCCGCGATCGCGCTGGTCATCCAGCAGCGTCGCCTTCGGCGCAGTGGCGGCGACCCGGTGATCGATGCCTCGCTGTTCCGCGGGCGCAACGTGCGAGTCGCCCTCATCGTCAACTTCGTCGTCGGCGCCGGCCTGGTCATTGCGATGGTCGACGTGCCGCTGTTCATCAACGCGGTCGAGCGCGACGTCGAGCGATCCGCCGTGGTCGCCGGCTGGATCTTGTCCGCATTGACCGCAGCGATGGCGATCGCCTCCTACATCGGCGGGCGGGTCACCGAGCGCACCTGGTACGGCCCGCCGATCGTGCTCGGTCTGTTCGCTGCAACAGGGGCCTACGCCCTGATGGGCCTGACCTGGGACGGCACCAGCTCCTATGTCCTTCTCGGGCTGCAGCTGGCGGTGCTGGGCGCAGGAATCGGTCTGACCGTTGCGCCGACCACGTCGGCAGTGGTCGACCACGCCGCACCCGAATCGCGCGGCGCCGCAGCAGCTGTCGTCATGGTCGTCAGAATGATCGGCCTCAGCGTCGGTCTCTCTGCGCTCACCGCGTGGGGCCTGGCCAGGTTCAACGCACTACGCGGCGACCTCGACCTGCCAGCGATCACCGACCCCGGCTTCGGGGCAGCGCTCGAAGCGGCAACAGAGCAACTGACCGCCCAATCCATCGCCGACACGTTCCTCGCCAGCGCTGTCGCACTCGGCGTCGGCCTCGCTGCATGCCTCGTGCTGCTGCGGCGACCGACACCACTCCACCCCGACAAGAAGGGACCCACCCCCATGGCCGACGACGCCGACGACTCCATCACCTCCGAACACGACACGTTCGATGCAACCACACGAATCACCGACACCGACGAGATGCCGGTGCTCGAACTGGACACCGACGACCTCGAGCTGGAGGACCAGCCGACCGATGCCCCACCCGTCGGTTGGGTTCAACGCAACCTGACGACGGTGGTCGCCGCCATGGGTGTGCTGCTCATTGCATCGCTGGCGCTGTCCGTCTTCATGTTCTCTCGGGTTCGTGCGGCCGAGGACGAACTGGCAACGACCCAGGAAGACCTCCAGCGTGTCGAAGCAGGCGCTGCGCTCTTTGCCTCCCAGGTCAACGGCTTCGTCGAGACCGTCAACGAGCTCGGCCCGTCGATCGACGAGGGTTTGGATCAGGCGGTGACCGAGCTCGAGGACTTCGGGACGTCGAAGATCGAGTTCACGGTGCCGATCGATCAGACCATCACGATCGACGAGACCTTCGATCTCGAACGCACGGTCCAGGTACCGATCAACACCTCGATTCCGATCGACGAGGAAGTCGAGACGACGATCACGGTCAACGGGCCGTTCGGCGTCGACATCCCGATCGACATCACCGTGCCCATCGATCTCGACGTGCCGATCGACCTCACCGTGGACATTCCGATCGACGAGTCGATTCCGGTCAACGTCGACGTGCCCGTGAAACTGGATGTTCCGATCTCGATCGATGTCGAAGGCACCGAGCTGGAGACCCTGACGCAATCCCTCATCGATGGCCTGCTTGCGTTCCAAGAAGGGCTCTCCGGTCTTACGGGGAGCTGAGTCGAGCGTGCACGTCGGTAGGTTCGCTGTCGTGGAGGCCGACCGCGAGACCGACGACCCTCAGCCGAGGCGAGTCCGCGGCGGCGCACCGATGATCACCGAATCCGAATCCGGCGCACGCAACGTTCGGCGACCTGCGCTGACGTTCAAGGTCCGGCGCCGCGGCCTGTCTCCGAAGCGTCAGGCCGAGTTCGACCAGTGGATCCTCGACTGGTCGATTCCGATGGAGGGCCCGTTGCTCGACTGGGCGGAGGTCTTTCCCCGCCTCGACGGCGACCCACGAGATCCGGCGCGCGGCGTCGTGCTCGACATCGGCTTCGGGCACGGAGAGTCGACGATCCAGATGGCGCATGCGCAACCCGAGCTCGACGTGATCGGGGTGGAGGTTCACGACCCCGGGGTGGTCACGGTGCTCGATGCCATCGTGAACGATCCGCTCCCTCACGTTCGCGTGATGCACGGGGACACGATTCCCTTCCTGGATCGGATCCCGCCGTCTTCACTGCGCATCATCCGCATCTACTTCCCGGATCCCTGGAAGAAGCAACGTCAACATCATCGACGGTTGGTGCGATCCGACGTCGTCACTGCGCTCGTCGACCGACTCGAACCTGGCGGAGAACTTCACCTTGCGACGGACATCGCCGACTATGCGGAGCTGATGGAACAGGTCTGCGATGCCGAGCCGCGGTTGACGGGTGGCATCATTCCGAGGCCCGAGTCTCGGCCCCTCACACGATTCGAGCAACGTGGTCTGGACGAAGGTCGGCCACCAACCGACCTCGTGTACCACCGCATCATCTGAGAGTCGGGCAGACTGTCGAGATGACGATCCTGCATGATCTGATCGAAGAACGCGGCGCGCTGCTGATCGACGGCGCCATGGGAACCGAGCTGTTCTCCCGAGGTCTGGAATCCGGTGGCGCACCCGAGCTGTGGAACGTCGAGCACCCGGATCGAGTTGCCGCCGTCCACACCGACTACGTGAACGCCGGTTCGGACATCATCCTCACGAACTCGTTCGGCGGCACCGGCTTTCGTCTGAAATTGCACCAGGCCGACGACCGCGTCATCGAGCTCAACGAGGCCGCGGCCCAAGTCGGGCGCGAAGCTGCCGATGCGAGCGACCGCAAGGTCATCGTGGCCGGGTCGATGGGCCCGACCGGTGAACTGCTGGAGCCGATGGGGTCGATGACCCCGGAGACCTGCGCCGCTGCGTTCGCTGAACAGGCAAAGGGACTCGATGCCGGCGGCGCCGACGTGTTGTGGATCGAAACGATGAGCCATCTCGACGAAGTCGCTTCGGCGGTCGAAGGCGCTCGCTCGGTCAGCAACCTGCCCATCTGTGCGACGCTCAGCTACGACACCGCTGGCCGCACGATGATGGGGGTCACCGGCGAAGAAGCCGTGATCCGGCTCGCTGAACTCGGAGTCGACGCGGTGGGCGCGAACTGTGGCAACAACCTCGCTGACACCGAAGCAGCCCTCCACGAGATGCGTGCTGCCAACGCGGACATCATCCTGGTCAGCAAAGCCAATGCGGGTATGCCCGAGTGGGTCGGCGCCGAACTGCACTACAGCGGCTCGCCCGAAGTCATGGCTGCGCACACGATCCGTCAGCGCGACGCCGGGATCCAGATCATCGGCGCCTGTTGCGGCAGCGCTCCACGACACATCGCGATGATGCGCCAGGTGCTCGACGGCGAGATCGAAGTCCCCGAAGTCGAGTTCGAAGTCGCCGTCAAGCGCGCGGTCGCGAAGCCCCGCGAACGCCGAAGCGCTCGCCGTCGCGGCGGCCCAGCTGGCGCCTCGTACTAGATCACCTCGCCCAGCAAGTGCTCGCAACCGGGCATCCACCGGTCACAATGAACGAATGGAACACGGCGAACGCGCACCTCGGATCGGCGACGTCGAGTTCGCAGACCTCTTCGATCTCGAGCCACACGGACCGGACACCTACGTGGGTCGCGTGGCGTTCTACCCGTGGGGCAAGCGCCTGTTCGGGGGGCAAGTGGTCGCCCAGGCAATGCGAGCCGCGCTGCACACGGTCGATCCCGAGCGGGCAGCGCACTCCTTCCATTCGTATTTCATCCGACCCGGCTCGCCCAACGAACCGATCCGATTCGAGGTGGAACGGCTGCGCGACGGTCGCTCGTTCACGACGCGTCAGGTCGTTGCACGACAGTCGGGTGGGGCGATCCTGAACGCCTCGGTGTCGTTCCAGGTCCACGAGGAAGAAGCTGACGTGACCCTCGCGGCACTGCCCGACGGACTCCCCGACCCGATGGATCCGAGCCTCGTTGACCAGTCATGGGGCGACCTGCTCGACCGCCGAGCTGTGGACCTTCCCGATGGCAACATCGGCTACTGGATCCGACTGCTCGCCGACCTGGGCGACGACCCCATCCTGCACCTGTGCGGACTGACGTTCATGTCCGACGCCGCTCCCCATCGCGTCGGTCGCGCCTCACACCCCGAGGCCAAGAAGGACATGTCCGACCGTGATCGCTTCCTGGGCGCCAGCTTGGACCATTCGCTGTGGTTCCATCGCCCGACCCGCGCCGACCAGTGGCACTGGTTCGACACCCGCTCGCACGGGTTGGCAGGGGGACGTGGACTGGTCACGGGCGACGTGCTCACGGCCGACGGTGTGCACGCAGCGACGATGGCTCAGCAGATCTTGCTCCGCAAGAAGCGCGACGTCACATGAGCGATGCGCTCGATGATGGGCTGGTGCGGTGCGGTTGGCCGACCGCAGACCATCAATACGTCCGCTACCACGATGAGGAGTGGGGTCGACCCACCACCGACCCGACGCGGCTGTTCGAGAAGCTCTGCCTGGAAGGCTTCCAGTCAGGTCTGTCGTGGATCACGATTCTGCGCAAGCGCGAGAACTTTCGGGCCGCGTTCGCCGGGTTCGACCCCGAAGCTGTGGCCTCGTTCGGGGAGGCCGACATCGAGCGGCTGCTCGGTGACGCCGGGATCATCCGACACCGCGGCAAGATCGAAGCGACGATCAACAACGCTCAGCGGATGATCGAGTTGGTCGAAGCTGAGGGATCGTTCGTCGACTGGATCTGGAGCTGGGCGGTGCTCGAACCGGTGCGGGTGAGCGATGCTGACGCCGCGTTCGCGGGCGGCATCCCTGCGTTGACCGATCGTTCAACAGCGTTGTCGAAGGACCTGAAGCGCCGCGGTTGGAAGTTCGTCGGACCGACGACGGCCTACGCGTTCATGCAATCCGAAGGCCTCACGAACGACCACGACGACACGTGCTTCGCGCACGCACAGTGCGAGGCCGAGCGTGCCTCGTTCCTCAGCGGCCGCACCCTCCGTTGATCCCACGATCGCACTTGCCCCTATGGTGCCCTCATGGGGAATGGAACAACGTTGCAACACGTCGATGTCTTGATCGTCGGTGCGGGTTTGTCCGGCATCGGCATGGCTTGCCATCTCACTCGTGAGTGCCCGAGCAAGTCGTACGCGATCGTCGAGGCACGCCAGGCCCTGGGTGGGACCTGGGACCTGTTCAAGTATCCCGGGATCCGTACGGATAGCGACATGCACACGTTCGGCTACGACTTCAAGCCGTGGAAGAGCAACATCTCGATCGTCAGTGCCGACCTGATCAAGGAGTACATCGACGAGGCCGCCGACGAGCACGACGTCAAGCGCCACATCACGTACGGGCGTCGTGTCGTCGACGCCTCGTGGGACTCCGACACGTCCCTGTGGACCGTCACCACTCGCCCAGAGACCGACGGCGTCGTGGCTGACGGACCGACCGATGAGGACGCGACCGTCACCTGCAACTGGTTGCAGATGTGCAGCGGCTACTACTCCTACACCGAGCCGTACCGCCCGGACTTCCCCGGCGAAGAACGCTTCGCGGGCGAGATCGTCCACCCCCAAACGTGGCCCGATCACCTCCAGACCCGCGAGCAGCTCGAGGGCAAGAAGATCGTCGTGATCGGCTCGGGCGCGACGGCGATCACGCTGATCCCGGCGATTGCCGACCTCGGTGCCGAGGTCACGATGTTGCAGCGCACGCCATCGTGGATCTTCCCTGCGCCAAACAAGAATCCGATTGCGATCGGTCTTCGGGCGGTGCTGCCGGAGAAGGTCGCCTACAACGCGATCCGCAAGATGAACACGTGGCGTACGGAGATGGCGTACAAGCAGTCGCGCACGAAGCCCGAGAAGATCGAAAAGATGATCAACAAGCTCGTGGCGAAGAAGCTCGATGGATCCAAGGACATGGATCCGCACTTCACGCCGCCGTACAAGCCCTGGGATCAGCGGCTGTGCCTCGCTCCCGATGGCGACATCTTCGAAGCGATCAAGGACGGTCGAGCCGATGTCGTCACCGATCAGATCGAGACGTTCGACGAGACGGGGATCGTGCTCGAGAGCGGCGAACGTCTGGATGCCGATGTCATCGTGACGGCGACGGGGCTGTCGATGCTCGCACTCGGGGGTGTGGTGCCTGTGGTCGACGGGAGCCCGGTCGACATCGCCGACACGTTCACCTACAAGGGGTTCATGTACTCGGGGGTGCCGAACCTCGGGACGACGTTCGGCTATATCAATGCTTCGTGGACGCTTCGAGCGGATCTGGTCGCGCGATACGTCTGCAAGCTGCTCCAGAAGATGGACGAGAACGCGAGCACGAGAGCGATGCCGGTTGCCGATCCGGACATGCCGCAGCGGCCGTACGTCGATGATTTCTCAGCGGGCTACATGCAACGTCGCGTGCACACGTTCCCGAAGCAATCGGATCGCGATCCGTGGACGGCTTCACAGAGTTACTCACACGACAAGAAGGTCCTGCTCGCCGCTGACGCCGACGTCGACGATGGCGTCATGGAGTTCAGCGCGCCGGTGCGCGAACCCGTGACCGCCTGAGCGCGACGACACGCACGAGGTGCTCGACCCCGTGCGTGTCGCGCCGAACTCGTCCGTCAGCTGGCGACGAAGTGCGCGGTGAGCGCAGCGTCGAACGCCTGCATGATCTCGGTATTGCTGGCACTGCTCTTCGCACAGAGCAGTTCGATGGTCAGCGACTGGCCCTCCGTCACGGCGAATGCTCGAATGCCCGAGATCGATCCAGCACGGAACGCCGGAATCGTGACCTGTTGGAGCACGTTTCCGCGAGCGCCATCGATGGTGATTGCACAGTTCGCGCTCTGCTGGTTCACGTTGTCGTTGTTGTAGATCGACGTGTGCGAACTCACGAGAACTTCGCCCGCCGCTGGAGCGAGGAGCTCCACGGTCTGCACGACCGTGCCCGACGTCTCGATGTTCATCGTCGTATCGCCTCCCGCAGAGACACTGAGCTGGCCAGCTTGCAGCGCCGTCAACGTCGCGCTCGTCGTGTAGCCGACGATGTCGACAGTGACGTCGGTCGTCGGTCCGGAGACGCCAAAGGCATCGAAGCGGAGACTGATCTCGCCCGCATCGGTCCCGGACGTCGGGACGGCCACGGTCACCGAGTTGGCGACGATGGCACCTTGTTCGAAGTTGACGCTCGACGTCGCCGCCGTACCCGTCGAACCTCCCGGCCGCACCGAGATGAATCCGCCTGCGGTGGGGCGGATGGCCGTCACGTTGAGCACGACACCATTGGCGCCGGCAGGAACCACCTCTTGCATCCCATCCGTGGTGTTCACGGTCCCGGTGACTTGAACGTCCTGGTCCGCGAGCGAGGCGAGCGGGCCTGCCACACCGGTTCCGTCTCGGGAGTCGACGACACGCACCGGGTCGACGGGTACGAAGCTCGACGCCGGGTCGGTGACCGCGGCGTTGGCGACGAAGAAGCCGCCCCCTCCGAGGCTGACTGCGACTGCTGCGCCGAGGGCGGCCCATCGCGACCGCCATCCCGCTCGGGGCTGTGATTGAACGTTCCTCATGATGATCTCCTTGGCTCAGACGACTCCGTGGTGAGCCGAGGTGAGCAAGGTAGGACGAGCACGCCATGCCGTTCTCGGAATATTGCGCCTCCTTGCGTCAGAACCCTCGATCGGGACTAGTACCCGCGCCGGCGGTCGACGATGGCCTCGGTCGGCATGGTGCCGTGATCGAGGAATGCGCGGACGTTGTCCGCCGCGATGATCGCAGCGGTGTCCGTACTCGTCGGGCCCGAAATGTGGGGAAGAACCGTGACCTTCGGGTGCTCCCAGTAGCGATGGGTCCCCGGCAAGGGTTCGGTGGCGAAGACATCGAGCACCGCGTGGTCGAGATGCCCCGCGTCGAGTGATGCAAGCAGCGCGTCGTCGTCGACGGTCGGGCCTCGACCGAAGTTGATCAGTGACGCGCCCGCGGGCATCAGGTCGAACGATTCGGCGCCGAGCAACCGCGTGGTGGCCGGGGTGTCAGGCAACAGGTTGACGACGATGTCGGACCGTGCCAGGAGCGAACCCAGTCCGCCTCCACCCGCTTCGTCATGGAAGCTCTCGACGCCCTCGATGGCTTTGGGACGTCGTGCCCAGCCTGCAACTTCGAAGTTCTGGTCTGCGAGTGTGCGAGCCGCGATCTCGCCCAGCGCACCGAGACCCAAGATCCCCACACGACGATTCGCCGCGCGGACCGGAGCATGTTCGATCCACTGACGCTGACGTTGCTGGCGCGCGTACCGCGGCATATCGCGGTGGATGTAGAGCGTCCATGCCAGTACGGCTTCCGCCATCGTGAGGCCGAGCTGCGGGTCGATCATCCGAGCGACCGCCACGTGATCGGGAACGGCGGGAAGCACCGCTTCCACACCGGCCCACGTGCTCTGCACCAGTCGCAAGTTCGGCATCGACGACAACTGCTCGGCGCTCGGTCCATCGACGATCGCAACCGTTGGTTCGCTGAGCCGCTCCGCCGGGATCTCGGCGTGGACTCGGAGGTCGATGTCGGGCATCGCCGCGCGCAGCGCATCGACCAGCTCGTCGTGCGGGCCTTGGTCGGCGTCTCGAACGAACGGCACCAGCTGCTGCATTGCAAGGCAGCTTGGCGGAATCGGTCATCTCCCGCAACCCGACAGGCCCTCGACGGACGCGTCTAGTGTCGCCCCATGATCGGCGTCGAGACCTGTGACCGTTGTGGATTCGATCGGAGCCAGTGGAACGAGCAGGATGCGACCCGCACGCTCGCTCACGCAGACGAGCTTCTGGCGGGCTGGAGTGTGGATGCTCGCCCGGAACTCGAGTCTCGGCTGCTCGAACGCCAGGTCGACGACTTGAAAGCGGTCGAGGCGTCACCCGATCTGCACGACGAAGTCCACCACCTGTGGCACGGTCTCGTATCCATCGCGGACATCCGTCGCGCTGGTGACGATGCGGTACGACGCCAGTCCGGGTCCCTCGCCCAGATCAGTTCCTCGACCGGCGGCGTTCCGAAGACTGCTGTCGAGCGTGCCGAGATCGGAATCCGTGGCGTTGCCGGCGACGTGCAGCAGTCCCGCGTTCATCACGGCCGCCCCTGGCAAGCACTGTGCCTGTGGAGCGCGGAGGTCATCGATGCGTTCGCCGCTGACGGCCACCCGATCGCCTATGGATCATGCGGAGAGAATCTCACCCTCGCGGGGCTCGATTGGTCGACGATGCGCGGCGGCACGATCATCGATGTGGGCAGCGGGCCCAGCGCTGTACGGATACAACTCAGCGCACCCGCCGAGCCGTGCAGCAAGAACAGCTCGTTCTTCTTGAACAGTGACATCAACCTGATGGACCACGACCGCAACCCGGGTCACAGCCGCTGGTACGCATCCGTTCTGCGACCGGGCACCATCTCCGCCGGCGCCCCGGTCACGGTCAGTCCGATCTGAATCCGTAGGCCCGTTCGACACGTGCCACGCGCAGCTCGTAGGCCTCGTACCAACGCTCACGACCGGTCTCGCGAACCACGGTGTGCTCAGCATCGGTCTTCCAGTTGGCGATCGCATCTTCGGACTCCCAGTAGGACACGGTGATGCCGAATCCGTGCTCACGCGCGGAGTCGATCCCGAGAAACCCAGGCATGCGGGTCGCGAGTTCGACCATCCGAGCCGCCGCCTCCGCGTATCCATCGTTGTCCTGGGTGGTCGTCGTCGAGAAGATGACTGCGTAGTACGGCGGTTCGGGCGTCGACGCGAGCGCGGTCATCGCCGCAACGTACTGTGGCCTGATGCCCGGATCCCGCGACGTTTCCGTCTCGAGTTCGCCCATCCAACGGACCATCGACTACCTCCACGACCTGCTCGACGTGTTGAGCGCGCATCGTTTCGACTCCGATGCGCCTGTCGCCGAGGTCGAAGCACCTCCGGGAGTTCGCGTGATGTTCCGGGCTCACTCCGGGCGGATGGTCGACGGGCAGATCACGTTCGACGACCCACTCTCGCCTGAGGAGTTCGCAGGCAACGTCGAGCGCTCCGTGGAACGACGGGATGGGTCGGTGCGTCACCTCCTTCGCCCTCCGGCAATGCGCCGCCAGCCGGACGCTCCCCCATCGCGGGTCACCATCGAGGCTCGCTCGTCCGTCCAGGCTGATGCCGTATCCCAGGCGACGTTCGTGCTTCCCGACATTCACTCCTCGCCGAACGGAATCGTGATCGGCATGGTGCTCGACGGCGACGTGATCCGTCCCATCGACCTCGCCGCGCACACGCCTGCGGGAGGACCGTTTCAGAAGATCCTCGCCGTCACCGATGCGGTCGAGACACCGATCGCTGACCGCAAATACGGCTGGACCGGGGCACTGTGGTGTGACGATGCGGCCGCAGCGATCGGCGGAGCACCGCACACGTCGATCTGGTTCGGCATGCCGCCTCACTTCATCCCGATCGTCGCCGTCGGCGTCGACGGCATGACGGACGGATTCTTCTGGGATCTGCCCGAAGCTGAGCCCGTCGACGATCGACAGCTCTACAGAATCTCTCCCGGCAGCCGATTCGCTCCCGAGGCAAAGCGGCCGTTCGCTCGCTCTGTCACCCACGAGATGCTTGGAGCAATCGATTCCAAACGGACCGACAGCGCTGCGATCACCGCGATCGTCTCGGCACTCGGAACTGCGAAGTCCAAGCCCGTCGACGAGAAGTGGCCCGGCGAGATCAAACGGTCCAAGCCCAAAGGGCTGGGCGAGGGCGAGGCCTGGCTCCCGGTGCTGAACGGGGACGCCGTGCGTGTCCCGAAGCCCACCGTGGCACCCGATCAGCCGCGCTACCTCGACGACCCGTGGAGCGAATTCGACGCAGCTCGCGCGATGCTCGACCGGGGCTACCCAGGGTCCGCGCTGTGGATCGCCTACTCGGCCCTTGCGAGATTCGCGAAGCGGCAGGAGGCGTTGGGCATCCACTTCGGGTACCACGCGATGATCGAGCCACTCGAACGGCTGGGGCGCGACGTGATCGCTGACCGCTGTCGCCAGATACTCGGCGAAACCGCTCCGCTGATGCACGACCCTCCGCAGCCCGTGCAACCGGCGCCGACGGTCGTTGCGAGTCCGGTCTGGATGGTCCCGTTTCCGACGAATCGACCGGACACGGGTGTGACGAGCACACTCGAGCCTGGGCAGACACTCGACCTGCAGATCGATGGTGCCGTCCAGCGCATCGCGATCGAGCAGTTCGTTCCGCCACGCTTCGCCGACATACCGGCAACGACGATGGTGTCGCTGCTCGATACCGGTGCGGTGGCCGTTTCACCGGACGATGCGCTCGTTTCCGAGCACGGCAAGCCGACACTGGTTGCTCGATCGGGGGACGCACTCGTCGTCGTGTCGGTCTGGGAGCAGCCAGCGGTCACCGGGATCTCGCTCGAGACCGTGGTCCGCTGGGTGGACGAGCCGCGCCGACTGCAGCCGGTGCGCTACGTGCCATTCACGCCGAACGGCGCGCTCGGTCGTGCCGACGACGAGCACCTCGTGAAGTTCGGAAGGGTTCCGCCGGAGATCGCAGACGCCGCATGGCCGTTCGTTGTCTCGACGGCACGTTTCGACGCTTCGGGTGGTCGGCTGGGTTCCTCGGCCGGCGACCTCGACGTCCTGACCACCGAGACGATGCCGCAAATCCACGGCATCGTCGTATCGGAGCGGGCCGCAGAGATCCTGACGGGTCGCGACGCGGCGAAGCAACCGGAGGTGCCGATCGCGTTCGCCGGTGGCACGATCACACGCCGGTATGTGAACGTGCCGGTGCTTCCCGAGTACGACTGGGGTTCGTGCGCATGCGTCATGACCAGCGATGGAGACTCCTCAGCGGTGGTGAGACATCTGGGCGTCGGAGCGATCGAGGATGCGGCGCAGTGGCGAGGCAGTCACGATGTCGTCAACGATGCGTGGGTGGAACCTCATGTCGGTGTGCTCGAGTCGGCTCCGAGGATCATGCGCCAGATGATGGGTCCCATCTTGGTGCGACTCGATGTGCGCGACGAGTTGATCGCTGCAGGGGTCACGGGCTGCGACCTCGGCGACCGTGCGCCGATGCTCCTCCACGAGATGGTCGAAACTTGATGAAATGAGCGACTCCGCGAGCACCGACCTGGACGACATCGAAGAGCGCGCCGGTTTCGAGCTCGTGTCGCTCGACCTGAACTTCTTCACCTCCCCGACGGTGCTCGGCGCGGTCGGTGGTGTCGTGCTCGGTGCCGCTGCGCTGGTGTGGCCCAATCCGACCGACCAAGTGCTTGCTCGACTCCTCGGCGTCGCTCTGGTCCTGCTCGGTCTCGTCGTGCTCGCTCGGCTGTTACGGAGGAACTTCCGATCGATCACGGCAGCCGCGGTCGGAGTCGGATGTCTCGGTGTCGGCGTTTTCATCCTCCGTCGTGGCGACCACTCCGCCGATTCGCTCGGCCGCATCCTGGGCGTCACGCTGCTGGTCTACGCAGCGACGCGACTCGCTCCGCGTGCTGAGGGTGACGAGCGATCGCTCGCGACCCGAGTGAAAGCGGCAGTGGCTCCCGCCGCAGTCGCGGCGCTCCTGCTGGCCTTCCCTGCCGACTCATTGGCAGTGGTCACCACCATCGGCGCGCTCTGCTGGATCGTCCTCTCCCTCATCGTCATCGTCGCGTCGCTCGACGCCAGAACGGCGAACACGGTCGGGTACGGCGGCGCGATCGGCCTGGCACGCGAGTGGCTCACGGACCGCCCAAAGGCGGTCGAAGAACGGCAGTCGCTGTACGCCAAGATCCTCTACGACGGCGGCGAGACGAGAGTCCGGATCATTCGGTTCTTCGCACTGATGTCGTTCGCCTCGGTGATCGCGTCGATGGGCGTCATCACCGACTCGACTGCCGTGGTCATCGGTGCGATGCTCATCGCCCCACTGATGACACCGCTGATGGGGATGGCGATCTCGTTGGCGATGGGGTGGCCGAATCGGCTCGCGTTGAGCGCAACCGTCGCACTCTCCGGCATCGCCTTGGCGATCACGATCGGCGTGCTGATGGGATTCGTCGCGCCGACCGTGATCGACACGGCGACGAACAGCCAGATCATCGCCAGGTCGTCGCCGACGATGCTCGACCTCATCGTCGCGGTCGCGGCGGGCACCGCCGGCGCTTACGGACTGAGCCGGCCAGACGTGTCGGATTCACTCCCGGGCGTTGCGATCGCGATCTCGCTGGTACCGCCGCTCACGGTGGTCGGTATCGCATACTCGGCTGGCGACTGGAGCTCCGGCAACGGAGCGTTGTTGCTGTTCACGACCAACGCGTTGGCGATCCTGGTGATGGGCGGCCTGACGTTCGTGGTCACGGGCGTCACTCCGCTGGCTCAGGTCGCCGGCAACCAACACCGCGTTCGCACGTCGGTCATTGCGATCGCCGTGATCTCAGCCATCGCGTTGGGCAGTCTGTTCCTGAACAGCGACCAAGTCGCATCGAACCTCTTCGAGCGCAGCAGCGTCGAACGCGTCGTCGATGACTGGCTCGATGTGTCGCCGAGTCACGGTGTCGTCGACGTCGTCATCGACGACGACGTGGTCACCGTCGTCGTCATCGGCCCGACCGATGGCCTTCCCGAACCCGAGTCGCTCGCCGAAGCGTTGCGAATCGAACTCGACCGGGCCGTGACGACCGATGTACGACTCGTCGTGGAAGAACGCTTCGTCGTCGAGCCGTAGCCCTCGGCGTCGACGATGTCGGCTCGGTCCGAGGTGATCACGACGAGGACGCTCGGCAGGATCGCGAGCGTCGCGACGAGCGCCATCACGATCATCAGGGCGGTCAGCAATCCGTACGCAGCGAACAGCGGCATCGGCGCGAGGGCGAGGATTCCGAAACCCACGGCCGAGCTACAGGCGGAGGCCACGAGCGCCACACCGGTGCCCTCGCCCGCTGCCTGTACCGCTCGCCCTCGATCGCCGAAGCGTTCCAGTTCCTCTCGGTATCGGGTGATGAAGTGGATGGCGAAGTCGATCCCGATGCCGACCGACACCGCTGCGATCGTCGCTGTGACGATGTTGATGCTGTAGCCGGCGAGCTCCATGAAGGCGTACAGCCAGGCCACCACCATGATGATCGGGACGACGCTCGCGAGGCCGTATCGGATGGAGCGAAGGAACACCGTCGCGACGATCAAGCACAGGGCGAGCGCAATCGGCAACGACGTCTGTAGCGCGTCATTGGTCGCTTCGAGCGATGCCTCTCGGACGAACGGACTACCGGTGACCTGCACGAACGACCCGTCGAAGTCGTCGCTGATCGATGCGGCGACCGGCCCGAGCACCATGCGGGCTTGCGTGACCGACTCCTGGCTACGGCTGTTGACGAGCCCCAGTTCGAACGACGTGCGTCCAGCTCCGCCCTCCGTCACGACGATTGCCGTCCGGACTTCGTCCGGGGTGAGCAAGGAGCGGGTGTCGTCGAGTGGCACGCCGATCTCGGAGGCAACGGTCACCAGTGCGTCGAGTTGTTCGGTGGTGTCGGGGATGGTGTTGGCATCGGCATCGGTGAGCCGAATTCCTGTGCGC
>CALIOL010000097.1 GCA_938044705.1 uncultured Ilumatobacter sp.
CGAGCCATCGAACGAATCTCAGACTTGGTGATCTCCGCCTCGACGTATGGATGACGGACCTCTCGCTCGGCCGCCGCCGCGAGACCCGGGCGGTACTCGCCGAGGTCGTCGACGTTTGCTCCGCTCAGAATTGCGGCATCGGCGGGCAGACACGCAGCGTCTCGTAGCTCGATCACCGCGTCGTAGAGATTGCTCTTGCAGTGATAGCAGCGGTCGGTCGGGTTGGCGAGGTAGGACTCGTCGTCGAATTCGCCGGAACGCACCGTGTGCAGGTTCCACCCTTCGAGTTCGGCGTGGTCGACGACCCTGGCCGTTCCGTCACCTGGCACGGCTGGTGTGATCGTGTGGGCGACCAGCGTCCCGGTCGGATTCGCGGTGTGCGCAACGTGCGCGAGCAGGAGGGAGTCGATACCGCCGCTGCACGCAACGACGCGCGACGCCATCGGCTCCAGCACGGTGCGGAGTCGGCCCAGCGCGTCGACCGGATTCGGTGGGGCGCTGATCGAGACCTCCATGCCCACAGTGTCGCAAACCCACTGCCCGCTTCCTCCACCCGATCGGGTTTGTCTCCCGCGGCCGCGTGCCCACGCCGACCCGGTTGCAGGCACACTTCGGTCATGAGCCGCTTGTTTGTCTGTCTCTGGCCGCCGGAGGAGGTCGTGATATGTCTCGAGGAACTGCATCGCAAGGATCAGGTTGGGGCCCGATTCGTTCCGCCAGATCGCTGGCACGTGACGCTGCGATTCCTCGGCAATGCCGACCCGAACGATGTCGCAGCGGCGCTCGACACGGCGCAGTTCGAGCCGACGACCGTCGAGCTCGGGCCGGCAGTCGACGTGGGCAACGGCCGCGTGCTTTTCGTCCCCGTGTCGGGCGCCGACGAGCTCGCACGCGAGGTGGTCCGCGCCACTCGCGAGTTCGGCGACGAACCGATCAGACCTGAGTTCCTCGGTCACGTCACCATCGCCCGCCTCAAGAAGCGAGCGAACATGCCGCGCGTCCTCGGCGAGCTGGTGAGCGCGTCGTGGAGTCCCGCCAGCGTTGCTCTCGTCGAGAGCATGCTGCGGCCCGAAGGCCCCAAGTACGACACGCTCGAAACGTGGACGATCTGAGCGAGGCGACCCTTGTGTGGGGCTGTTGCTCGACGAGCTGTCGTCGAAGTCATTGTCCGCAACACCGTCCAGGGAACCCTCGACCGAGATCTCGGGGCCGCATGCGATGACTGCCGTGACGATCTGCGTGTCAGGCGATTCCGCACCGGAACCAAAGGTCCGCACCGACAGATGCACATTCACTCCGTCGCGCCCGAGCACGCCGCTGAGTGCACTGTTCCCGAACTCCGACACGAGGCTGGCGCTCGCTCCGGCCGACAGCTCCGGAACCACGAGCAACGGTTCGGCGCTACCGACAGGGAAGCCCGGGTAGTCGGCGACCGGCTCGCTCTCGACATTCGAGATGTCGACCATCACGTCATCGCCACCCGACACTTCAGTCACCCCGACTGCCGCAATGTAAATTTCTCGCAACGAGGATCGATCGGGACCGTCGTTCAGTGAGCAGCGAATGCGCTGTCGAGGCGTGGGCGACCATCGCCGACGACGGCGAGTTCG
The DNA here is from genome assembly GCA_938044705.1 of uncultured Ilumatobacter sp. Classification (GTDB taxonomy): domain Bacteria; phylum Actinomycetota; class Acidimicrobiia; order Acidimicrobiales; family Ilumatobacteraceae; genus Ilumatobacter_A. The sequence continues at coordinate 1,611 of CALIOL010000097.1, forward strand.
CCGTCGTCGACCAGCTTGACCAGGTGCCCCAGGACGCTCGCTCCTGCAGGCCGGTGCAACTCCACGCGGACTGCGGCATACAACTCGGTCACCATCTCGGGGATCGTCGTGAGCCCTCGGCGCACCGCATCGAGCACCTGACGTTCTCGCTCGACCCGGTGCTCGACCAGCGACGTGATGTAACGAGCGGGATTCGGAATCGGTGAACCGTGCGTCGGGATCGCAACGTCGTCATCACGGCCCGCAACCATGCGCAAGGACTCCATGTATGCCCCCATGTCGCCATCCGGCGGTGACACGACGGTGGTGCTCCACCCCATCACGTGGTCGCCGGTGAACAACACGCGCCCCACCGCCTCACTCGACAACGCAAAACAGGAGTGGTTGGAAGTGTGGCCCGGCGTGTGGAGCGCCCGGATCTCGATGTCGGCCGACTCGAACACCACGTCTCCCGTTCTCACGGCGATGTCGGGCGAGAAGTCCGTGTCCGTCGACTCTTCGACCTTGGGCTCGTCGTCGACAGACGCTTTCTCCGCCGACACTGATTCTGTGCTTGGCGCTCGCCCGAAGTCGTCCGGCAGCGATCCGATGTCCCACTCATCGACCGCCTCCGCATGCGGCCCGAAGGCAATCGTTGGAGCACCGGTCTCTGCTGCGAGCCATGCTGCGAGCGGGGAGTGATCCGAATGGCAGTGCGTCACGAGAATCGACCGCACGGTGCGCCCGTCGAGTGCCGCCGCGAGCGCATCGCGATGGCTGTCGAGCTGCGGGCCCGGGTCGATCACCGCCACATCGGCATCACCGACGATGTACGTGCCCGTGCCGTGGTACGTGAACTTCGACGGGTTCTCAGCGATCACCCGCTGCACACCGGGAAGGACATCGGCGAGCACGCCGTAGCTGAATTCATCCTCGTCGAGGGTTACGAAGTCCATGCCGTCGAACCTAGGCGGATGCCCGCCGACCGAACCGCATCAGCTCCACGGCAACGACCGGATCGCACCCACGACCTCACCGTGTCCGAAGACCGGCACGCCGACGCGGTCGAGTGCATCGCGATACGGAGCGTCGACGTCCACGCCCAACCGACGAAGCAGTTCGGGCGTGACCGCCTTTCTGGCGTCATCGGATCCGTCCGCGATCTTGAGCGCAGCAGCGCGACCGTCGGGCAACCCGAGCACCATCACGCCAGCGGCACCTTCCTTCGCGACCAGGCCGGGTACGGCATCCATCCAGATCGTCACGTCCCGGTCTGTGCCGCCGACCATTGCCGGTTCGGCTGACATCGCAGCAGCGACGGGCGCGCCACCGGCGAGCAGCGAGCCGAGGGCTCGCGCAACGTCGACGAGCGGCATGACATGGGTCGGCGCGCCGCACCCATCGACCCCGACGTCGGCAACCGACCCACCGTCACGGGTGGCGAGTGCGTCGATGTGCTCGACGATCGCTTCTTGGAGCGGATGCTCCGGGTCGAGATAGGAGTCGATCGCCCAGCCGTTGACCCGACACGTTGCGAGCATCGCAGCATGCTTGCCCGAACAGTTCTGTTGCAGCGACGACGGCGGACGACCCGCTCTTCGAGCGACGTCGCGAGCATCCTTGCCGTACGGGCGAGTGGGGGTGTTCGCGAGATCCGACTCCTCGAGATCATGCCGGCGAAGGATGTCCATGACGGCTTCGAGGTGATGCGGCTCGCCGGAATGACTCGCTGCTGCAACAGCGAGCAGGCGGTGCGGAAGATCGAGTCCCATCGTCGTCATCGCGTCCGCCTGAAACGGTTTGAGCGCAGATCGCGGATGGATGAGCAACTCCGGGTCACCGAGCGAGGCCGTCACCGCTCCGCTGGCGTCGACCACGACGGCGGCACCATGGTGCAACGACTCATCGAGCTGATTGCGCGTCGCAACGGCGATCGGAGCAAACGAGGCCACATCGAAACGCGTGCCGTCCACGCGTTTCATCGAAGATCGTGCATCGAAATCATCGCTTCTTGAACCCGATGTTGATGCCGGTTGGCTTGACGATTTCGGTCAGGTGATTGTCGACGACGTCGTAGCGTTGCCCCCAACCGGTCACGAGCGCCTGGACCATCGCGACCGCAGGCAATGCGAGCACGGCGCCGATGGCACCAAGCAGCGAGGCCCCGCCGAGCGCTGCACCGAACGCAAGCGCGGGATGCAACTCCATCGTTCTCGAGGTGATGCGGGGGGTGAGCACGAAGCTCTCCACTTGCTGATACACCACGATGAAGATCAACACGATGACCGCGTCGACCGGCGAGTCGAGCAACGTGACCAGGATGGGCAAGATGCCGGCGATGTAGGTACCGACGACCGGCAGGAACTGGCTGAACAGGCCGACCCAGAGCGCCAACGCGATGGGCGCCTGGGTGCCGAGGAGCTGGAACAGGATCCAGTGTGAGACCGCCGACAACAGCGCGAGCAGTGCTCGCGAGTAGAGGTACCCACCGGTCTTGTTGATCGCGATGTCCCACGTTCGAAGCACGACCTCTTGACGGCTCGGACGCAGCCTCGAACAGATCGCCCGCCGCAGACGTGGTCCATCGGCGACCAGGTAGAAGGTGAAGAGCAGCACGGAGAGACCTTGGAAAATCACGCTCACGGCGGTCACCGACAACCGCACCGCCTCGTCGCCCTGGGACGTGATGAACTCCTGAACGCGACCATCGGGGTCGTTGAACTCGTCCACGACCGCTTGAGGATCGATCTGGGTCCCGAAGGTCGAGTTGATCCAATCGACCGAATCGCGAATGTAGGACTCCGACTCGGACAGCAAGTCGGCGATCTGGCTCCCGACCAGCGTGCCGATGGCGATCACGAAGACCAGAAATGTCGCCAAGACGCCCAGCAAGATGGTCAACGTGGCCGTGCCCCGTCGCCAACCGCGGCGCGCGAGACGGTTGACGCCAGGTTCGATCGCGAACGTGATGAAGACCGAGATGAGCACGAGCAGCAGCAAGCTCGACAGTCGATCGAATACATGTCGTGCGACCATCGACAGGAGGTACCCGAGCCAGAAGATGCCGATCGCGGGGATCGCCCAGCGCGGCAAGACCCGGTCGGTCTGTCGACGGTCGTAGGGCCGCCCGGTGTCCGGGTTGATTCGCCGCCCCCAGTTGTCGCGCCGCGGCGTGGGGCCCGTCGCGTCTTCGTCACGACGCCGACGATCGGCCCCAGCGTCCGCCTCGTCCTGCGTCCGGTCGTCATCGATCAACGGATCGTCGCCCGGGTTGGCGCGACCACGTCGGTCGGCGCGGCGGTCGTCGCTCGTCACACCCCGGAACGTACCCGCTGACGCGGCACACGCGAGGACAAACGTCGCGCTGCGCTCCTCCAACGTCGGCGAGGTCTGAAATGGTGGGGGAATGTCCGATGGCAACGGAGTGCGAACATGGCTCGGTGAGCAGGTACGCAGCCGCGTCGTAGGTCCCCAAGCCAGTGCTCGCCACGCCGAACTGTTCGACACCGACGAACCAGGGTGGTTCGATGACGACGCACCGATCCGGCGGGTTCACGCGGACGCGTCGATGTTCGTCGGCGGGCTCCGCGCGCTGCTGTTTCAGTCGCTGCATCCTCGTGCGATGGCCGGAGTCGCGCAGCACTCGGACTATCGCAACGACCCGTGGGGCCGTCTCCAGCGCACCGCAGATTTCCTTGCAGCTACGACCTTCGGACCCGCCTCGCAGGCCCAGCGAGCGGTCGACATCGTGCATCGCGTGCATGAGCGCGTCGTCGGCACCACGAGTGACGGTGAGGCGTACGCAGCCAACGACCCGCATCTGCTCCGCTGGGTGCACATCGCTGAGCTCGACAGCTTTCTCGCCGCCCACGACCGTTTCGGCGAGCAGCCACTCGTCGGAGCGGAACGCAACGAATACGTCGCGAACTCGGCGGTCGTCGCTCGGGCCCTCGGCGTCATCGAACCACCCGTCACCGAACGCGGCCTGCGACGTCAGCTCGATGGGTTTCGGCCAGAGCTCCGAGGCACCCGCGAAGCACGGGATGCAGCTCGCTATCTCCTCGTGCGTCCACCCCTCCCGCTGGCTGGTCGCGCTCCGTACGGTCTGATCGCCGCGGCGTCCGTCTCGCTGATGCCCGTGTGGACCCGGTGGCCACTGCGCCTTCCGTGGATGCCGGTGAGCGAGGCCACGCTGGGCCGCGCGGTCGGCGACGCCGTGACGAAGACACTGCGATGGGCCATCGTGCCCGCTGACGTCAACATCGCGGATTGAGCCCCGGCGCGCCGACCTCTCTCGCGGGTCAATCCGAGAGCGGCGAAGCTTCCGGGTGCGTGCTCATCACGATCATCAGCTTCTGCCAGATCTTGCGGCTCAGCCCGGTCGTCAACTGCTCGATCTCCGTCACCGCGACCAGGGTTGGGCCATCATCGAAGTGCTGGACGTAGAGCGCAGCGACCTTCGAGTCGAGTGACAACAACTCGGAGCAGTAGTCGAGATATCGGCCGAGTTCGTAGGCGGTCAGATCCGCCTCCGGCGACGATTTCGTCGCCCACGCCGACCCCTCCCCCTTGATCCGCTGCGGCGTCTTGGTGAGTTGGTGCATGTCGATGACGTGCGCGAACGAACGCAGTTGATGAAGCTCGCGCAACACCTTGCGACGCTTGAGACGCGCCTCGGCCGTGACGAGGAAGGCGATACCTGCGCCCAGCAGGATGATGTCGTTGGCGATCGCTTCGAACACTTGCGCCCACTCGATCACGTCGCGGTCGTCGCTCGATGCCGACAGGTCGACCGGCGCAAGCAGCAGACCGACGAACACGACGATGCCGAGGATGACGTAGGACACGCGGACCCAGCGGATGGGCTCGGCGACTTCGATGGAGCGCTGCGCAGCTCGGTCGGCCAGCTCGGTCAGCCGGATGGACTGGGTGTGGAGGCTGCTGCCCGGGAATCGGTCGTTGATTCGCTCGCTCAGGTTTGCGCAGGTCGCTTCGATCGCATCGGCGTCGAGTTCGAGTCGGAGCACGCCCGAACTCTAGAAGGTGTGCGGTCGCCGACTGAGCAGTTGGCGGCTCAGCGAAGACGTTGCGCGGTTTCAGCAACCCAACGCTCGACGCGCTTCTGGTTGACGTTCAGGTCGGACTTGCCGAACTGAGCTCGCGAGAAGATCGACAGCGACGAACCGCCGTCCACGTCGACGAACGTGACGCTGACGAAGTCGGGAAAGCCGAAGAAGAAGCTGCGCTGCATGTACGTGACGAACCCATCGGTTGCTGACCCGGCGATCACTTCGACTCGGTCGTCGCCGGTAGCCACAGCGTCGAACGCTGCAGCGAGCTCCGCCACGTCGACCTGGAACACCGGTGCCGAGCCATCTCGTTGGCCATCTCGTTCCGATGGCGCTTCGTCAGGCGTGAGTCGATACCAGTTCGGGTTGCCGGTCGGCGGCGCAGTCGTCGGGTCGATGTGCCACACCTCGGGTTCGACGGCTGCACGCCGCACGCCGATGGACAGACCGGTGGCGATCGCAGCGATCAATGCAAGTGGGACGACGACGAACAGCATGGGCCGAATCCTACGGCGACGAGGAGCGGTCGATTCCGACGACGCGTCGTTCACGACCCCGTCCGAGCGAGTGCCGGAGCGAGATCGCCATTCGCCATGACCTCGACGCCCGCTTCGAGCCCGAGCCAGGTCGCCATGAGGTCGAGTTCCGCGCGCAGCTCGCTCGAAACGTAGGCCTCGTCGATGCCCGGTTCACCGAACGCACCTTGCACGAGCAGACGGCCGGCTTTGCGGTCGGCCTTCAGGTCGACACGACCCACGAGTTCCTCACCGAGCAGGAACGGAAGGACGTAGTAGCCGTAGATCCGCTTCGGCTGAGGGACGTAGATCTCGATTCGGTAGTGGAACCCGAAGAGTCGCTCAGCTCGGTCACGGAACCATACGACCGGATCAAACGGGCTGAGCAACGCTCGCGCTCGAATCCACCGAGGCACGCGGGCATCGGGGTGCATATACGCCGGTTTCGTCCAGCCGTCGACGGACGCCGACAGGAGGCGGCCTTCTTCGACGAGTTCGGCGAGCAGCGTTCTCGTGTGGGCCAGCCGGTGATAGTCGGTGAGGTCCGCTGCGGTCCCGACGCCGTGGTACTTCGCTGCCATCACGAGCAGCTCCTTCTTGGCGTCGTGCTCGGTCGGGCGCGGTGCGTTGAGCACCTCGGCCGGAATCACCCGTTCGGCGAGGTCGTACATGCGAGCGAAGTCGTTGGGTCTGCGCACCGCAGCGACCTCGCCGGTGCGGAAGAGATGTTCAAGCGCGTACTTGCCGTCGTCCCAGTCCCACCACTGACCCTTGGGCCGGTCGCGCATCTCGAGGTCGCTCGCCACGAGCGGGCCGTCCGACTGCAAGCGGTCGAGCACCGACGAGATCAGCTCGGGTCGCTCCGCGGCGAACTCACGCATCTTCTGCCAGCGCGGGTGCGCCTCCATCATCCAGCCGTAGAGCGGACGCTGTTCGACCGGGACGTGGCACGCCTCGTGGACCCAGTACTCGAACAGCTCACCAGCGGCCGTCGCCTTCGGGATCAGGTCGCGCGGATGAGCTCCGAGACGAGCGAAGAGCGGAAGCTCCTGGCTACGGACCAGGACGTTGACGGAGTCGATCTGGATGAGCCCGAGGTGATCCAGCACCTTGCGGAGGTGGCGCCGGTCGACACGACCGGTTGGACGCTTGGAACCGAAACCCTGGGCGTGCAGGGCGACGCGTCGCGCCTGAGACGCCGAGAGTTCGACCATCTACCCGACCCTACGCGGCCCCGCCCCCGATCAGTTTGAGGGAGACATTCTGACCTGGCGCGGCGTTCGGGCTCCCCCAAATTCTCGGCCGGAGTTTTGAGGGAGACATTCTGACCTGGCGCGGCCGAATGGCTCCCTCAAACTCGAGCGCGCGTGGGGGGTGGGGAGCTTCGCAGGACTGGGCAGGACGGCGTGGGCCGTCGGCGCTACTCGCTCTCGACGATGGCGACCGAGTTGATGACCACGTCGGTCTGTGGACGGTCGCCGCGTCCCGTCGGCACGTTCTGCATCGTGTCGAGCACGTCGAGGCCCTTCACGATCTGACCGAACAGGCTGTACGCCGGCGGCAGGCCGACGCCGGACGCGCCGGACACGAGGAAGAACTGGGATCCGTTGGTGTTCGGACCTGCGTTGGCCATGGCGACCGAGCCGATCTGGTACTCGTTCGGCTTGGGGAGCTCGTCGGCGAACTTGTAGCCCGGACCGCCGGTTCCGGTACCGGTCGGATCGCCGCCCTGGCACATGAACCCGTTGATGATCCGGTGGAAGATCACACCGTCGTAGTAGTGGTTGAGCGCCAGGAACACGAAGTTGTTGACGGTCTTGGGCGCCTTGAGAGCGTCGAGCGCGATGACGATCTCACCCAGTGAGGTGTCCATCGTCGCGGTGTAGCGCTTAGCGGTGTCGATCCCCATCTCCGGCGGACCGGAGAACTTCTGGGACTTGGGAGCGGAACCGTCGAAGGGCGGGAATGCTGTAGCCATGCGCCGCAGGGTACCGCCGGCCACCGTTGGCGACGTCGAGCGCAGACATACCGATGCCGACCGAGGCTCGACGTAGCGATCGGCGTCAGTTCAGCTCGTTGTAGTTGGTGATCAGACGATTCGACGTCTCGGCTGCTTCGGTGAGGAGCGCAGCCGGGTCAGCGCCATCTGGGTCGTTGTAGAGCTGGGCGATCGCATCGACGATGACCTGTCGCACCTCGCGCTGCGGACCAAGCGCAGGCCGGGCCGAGAACGGAGAGTCCGTCGGCGCCGCGAGCAGGTCGTAGGGCACACGGAATCTCGGGTCGGACTCGAACAGCGAAGCAATCGGGTCGAGTTCGACAGCGTCGGTTCGCATCGGCACGTAACCCGTGCCGGCTGACCATGTGGACTGCGACTGCGCCTCGATGAGGAACTGCGTGAAGTCCCATGCTGCAGCCGCAGACGCATCGCCCTTGTCCGCCGGGATCCACAACGCTGCTCCGCTGACCTGCGCCGCTGCACCAGTCGGGCCGGGAAGTGGCCCAACACCCAGGTCGTCGCGTGTCAGCTCACCGCCGAGGCCACCGTCGAGTGCTGCGAGCAGTTGACCGAGCGCGGCGGACGTGTCGATCCGCATGGCCCCCGGTTCGGACGGGTCGACCAGTTTGAGGAACGCGTCGAGCCCACCAGGGTTCTCGCCGACGTTGAATGACAGGCCGTCACGGTTCAGACCTTGCAGGAATTCGAAGAACTCGAGTCCGGTGTCGTTGTCGAAGAGGACCTCGGTCGCCCGCGCGGAGCGGCCGTTGTCGTTGTCGACGAAGGGCACTTCGGCTTGTCCGAACCACTGCTCGATGTAGGCCCCAGCCGCATCACGCGACACGTCGACGACGAGCCCGTAGGTGGCTGCGTCGGACGAGACGATCGCCTCGGAGGCGGCGCGCACGTCATCGGGCGTGGCCGGCGGATCGTCCGGGTCGAGACCCGCTGCTTCGAGGACCGGCTTCACATAGAACAACACCGGTGAGGACACGTTGAATGGCATGCCCCACTGGAGGTCGCCATAGCGATAGGTGTCGAGCGCACGCGGAAGGAACGTCGAGGTATCCAAACCACTGGCCTGAATGCACGACTCGACGGGGATGAAGGTCTCCGATTCAGCGAAGGTCTGCACCACGAACTCAGGCGCCAGTAGTACGTCAGGACGCTGGTCGGTTCCCAGTTGTTGATAGCTGTCGATCGTCGACTCGTAGTCGACTTGATTCTCGATGTTCACGACGACGCGATCTTGCGAGCCGTTGTACTCGTCGACGAGTGATTGCAGCACTGCCTGCAGGTCGGTGGGAAGACCGAACCACAGCGTGATCTCGACGGGTCCGTCTGCGCTGTCGAGCGCGTCGACCGGGCACGGCGGAAGGTCGACCGGCGGCAGCGTGGTTGCAACCGACTCTTCTTCGGGTTCAGCGGCTGCTTCGGGCTCGTCGGTATCAGGCTCGGCGGCCGTGTCGGCCGACTCGCCACCCGAGTCCGGCGGTTCCGGCGTGGTCTCGACGGTGTCGCCCTCGGACTCCGTCGTCGCCACGGCGTCGGGGTCATCGCGGCCGGCATCGATTGCCGAGTTGCCGTCACCACACGCTGCGAGGACGACGGCGAGCGCGCCGAATGCGGCGACCAGCCGGCGCGAGGCGGGCCGTCTCGAGGAAGGAGCAGAGGGGGCGGACATGAGGTTCAGCCTTTCACGGCGCCGGCGGTTAAGCCACGCACGAGTTGACGTTGGAAGACAATCAGGACGATGGCGATCGGCACCGCAGCGATGACCGTGCCGGCCATGACGAGGTTCGGTTCGTTGAGCGCCGACTTGCCCAGCAGCCGCAGCCCGCTCTGAACGGTGTGGAAATCGTCGTCGGTGATGACCTGGCTTGGCCAGAGGTACTGGTTCCAGGTGGAGAGGAAGGTGAACAGCCCCAGCGCTCCGAGCGTCGGTCGTACGAGCGGGATCGCGACGTGTCGGATGTACCCAAGGTGCGTGATGCCATCGATGCGAGCGGCGTCGCGCAGGTCGGGCGGCAAGGCGAGCAACGACTGCCGGATCAGGAACGTGCCGACGGCGCTTGCCAGGAAGGGCAGCGCCAGCCCTTGGAGCGTGTTGACGCCACCGAGCCACGAGGCCGTGTTGCCGAGCGATTCGACCGTGTCGAGGTTGACGACGACCGTCGCCTCGAACGGCACCAGCAGGGTGGCCAAGAACAGCAGAAAGATGGTCTTGCGGAACGGAAACCGGAGGTGGGCGAACGCATACCCCGACAGGAGCGCGGTCGACATTTGCGCAACCGTCACGGCGGTGGAAACAACGAGTGAGTTCCAGAGGTATCGAGCGAGCCGACCCTCGGTCCAGGCCTTGCCGATCACCTCGAAGGTCACGTCGCCGGGCACCAGGCGCCGCTGAAGCACTCGCTCGGTGGGCGAGAACGCGGCGAGCACCGTGGTGTAGATCGGGAACAGGACGATTGCGGCGATGACGAGAAGCAACAGGTATCGCAACCAGCGACGCACGCCGCGTGGTTCGTCCCAGGCTTTCGATCGGTCTCGACCGAGAATCGAGCCATCGCCAGCATCGACGAACGGGGTGTCAGCTGACATCGCCCAGCCTCTTTCCCAACCCGCGAATCTGGAGCGCCGAGAGCAACAGCAGTACGACGAACAGGAGCACAGCTCCGGTGGCCTGCAACCCTGCGTCTGCCTGGATCGGCGTGTCGCCGTAGACGAGGTAGGCGAGCGTCGTCGTCGATTCCTGCGGGCTCGGGCCGCCGTTGGTCAACAGGTCGACTTCGCCGAAGGTCTGGAACGCCCGTGTGGTGAGCACCAGGATGACGAACATCAGCGTCGGGCCAAGCAACGGGACCGTGATCTTCCAGAAGCGAATCGTTCCGGTCGCACCATCGACCGCAGCAGCCTCGTGGAGTTCGCGAGGAATGGACTGCAGCGACGCGGTGACGAGGATGAAGGTGAACCCCAGACCGGCCCACACGCTCGACAGCGCCACCGCCGACAACGCCGTCCCGGAGTCTTGGAGCCAACCCGGGTTCTTGACCGACGGGAACAGCGAGTTGAACCATTCGAGGTTCGCCAACGACCCGACCGACGGCTGCAAGAGGAACAACCACATGAGGCTGGCGACCGCGACCGACGTGGCGATCGTCGAGGAAAAGATGCTGCGGAAGATGCCGATGCCTCGCAGGAACTTGTCGGCGAGCACGGCGAGACCGACGCCGAGCACCAAGCCGAGCGGCACGGAGATCAACGCGAACTTGGCGGTGACGAGCAGCGACGACTGGAACTCGGTTGAACGAAAGACGTCGACGTACTGACCGAACCCGTTGGAGGTGCACCGGTCACCGGTGGCGTTGCATCGCTGCTGGCCCAGCCAGACCGCCCGACCGAGCGGGTACAGAATGAACACGCTCAGGATGACCGCCGACGGGGCGAGCATGACCGCGCCCAGCCCAGTCTCTCTCCACGTCCAGGAACGGCGCTTCCCAGTCGGCGAGGCCACGGTCGAACCGTAGCCGGGCTTGCGTGAATGTGCGCTCGCGTCTCGA
>CALIOL010000098.1 GCA_938044705.1 uncultured Ilumatobacter sp.
TCGAGTTGGCTCCGATCGGTGACGCGCTCGCCGTGCGCCCCGCACAGTTCTGCGAACTCAGCGAAGCTCGGATTGTGCAAGCTGGTCTGCCAGACGTCGAACTCGCCGGCCCGTTGCTCCTTGCTGATCTTTCCGAGTTCGGAGTTGTTCAGCAGCACGTGGGTGATGTTCATCCCGTACTTCACGGCGGTCGTCACTTCCATTGCGTACTGGCCGAACCCCCCGTCGCCGGAAACCGACACGATCTTGCGGCTGTCGCCGACCGCCGCCCACGCGCCCATCGCGGCCGGGAGTGAGAACCCGATCGAACCGAGGTAGCCCGACATCAAGATGTCCTGGTTGGCGACTTCGAAGTACCGGCCGAACGAATACGTGTTGTTGCCGACGTCGACACAGATCACCGCATCGTCAGGGACGTGTCGCGCAAGTTCTTCGAAGATCGAGGCGGTTTCCATCCCGTTGCTCTGGTCATCGGTTCGGCGACTCGCCTTTTCTGCACGCCACAGCGCCCACCGCTCCGCGACGATCTCCCGCTGGTCGATGCACTTGCGTTCGCCGTCGAGGCCTGCTGCCAGCAACCGGGTGGTTGGTGCGACCGCACCCTGCAGTCCGAGCTCGACCGGGTGGTTGCGGCCGATGGCCATCGGGTCGTGATCGACCTGGACGATCGGCTTGTACGGGGCGATGCCGGTGTGGTTGGAGAACGAGGCGCCGAGCGCGACCACGAGGTCGGATTCATTGATCAGCCAGCTCGCCACCGGCGTGCCACTGCGCCCGAGCACGCCGCAGCCCAGCGGGTGTCGATCGGAAATGGCGCCTTTCGCCTTGAAGGTGGTGATCACCGGTGCGCCGATCAGTTCCGCGAGCTCGATGACCTCGGTCATGTCGGCACGCGCTCCCTGGCCCACCACGATGACAGGACGCTCGGCGTTGCGAATCTTCTCGATCGCTGCATCGACATCTTGCTGCGGCGGGACGATCTCGCGGGACGCGGTGCGTCCCGCCGGTCCGGATGCGGCTTGTTCTGAACGATCGACCTGAACCTCGTCGGGGAAGATCAGCGTCGAGACGTTCTTGTCGACGATTGCGGTCTTGCACGCGACCGTCATCAGCTCCGCATGGTCGGCTCCTGCCAAGACGACCTCACCGAACTGTGAGACGTCGTCGAACGCGGACGCGAGGTCCATGTCTTGGAACGCGCCGCGCCCCTTTGTCTTGGAGGGCACCTGCCCACACAGTGCCAAGACGGGCGCTCGGTCGACCTTTGCGTCGTACAGCCCCGTCAGCATGTTGGTGGAGCCGGGCCCGGCGATCGCGAAACACGCAGCGAGCCGGCCGGTGAGTTTCCCGTACGCCGTTGCAGCGAACGCTGCTGCGCCCTCATGGCGGATCCCGAAGTAGCGGAGGTCGCCGCGTTCTTCGGCGCGGCGCATCGCGTCGGCAAGGCCGAGGTTCGAGTGCCCGACCATGCCGAAGACGGAGTCGACGCCCCAGTTGGTCATCGTCTCGACCATCACGTCCGACACCGTGCGTTGGTGCTCCGGTTCAGGCGGCAGCGCCACGTACACGCCGTCCTCGCGCACCTCGCTGGCGTAGGCCTCGGGTGCATCGTCGAAGCCTTCCGGGGGGACCCCGTTGCACGGGCTGTAGTCGTAGCCGTGCCACGGGCAGCGAAGCCAGCCCTTCTCGATCGTCCCTTCACCGAGCGGTCCACCCTGGTGCGGGCAGTGGTTGTCCATCGCTCCGAACGTGCCGTCGACGTTGGTGACGGCAAGCGTGCGGCGGCCGACGCTGACGGTGGTCACGCGTCCGGACGGGAGTGCATCGGTGTCGAGCACACGGTGCCACTCGTGTGGGCCGTCGGGTGCGGGTACGGGTTCGGTCGAGGGTTGCTCTGTGTCACTCATGAAGGTCGGTCCAGTCGAGATTCGGTGTCGGAAGCGCTGAGTCAGGGCGAGGCGATCGTCGTCAGCCGCACCGAGACACTAGAACGAAGAAACGGTCGGACTCTTCCGATCTGGCGAGAATCGTTCAGCGCTGTCAACCTGTGCTGGTCTGTTCGCGCAAGAGTGAATCGCTGAACGCCCTCGACTCGTCAACCCAACCGATAGGTAACCAACCATGCAACCGATATCGATCATGACGTGGAGTGATCTCCCGAACCGCGAGCCGCGCCCGGCGATGATCGGCAATGTCGATCTCGTCGTCGTCCGTTTCGAAGACAATCACTCGGTGCTCTTCGGTCGGTGCCTGCATCGCGGGGCGATGATGGCCGACGGTCACCTCGACGGCGACAACCTCATCTGCGGCGTTCACGGCTGGGACTACGGCATCAAGACCGGCATCAGCGCCTATAACAACGCCGAGGTACTGCACAAGTTCTCGAGCTGGATCGAGGACGACCAACTCATGGTCGACGCCGATGAGATCGGCGCATGGGAGCGAGAGAACCCTCAGCCGTACAACCGTGATGCCTACCAGGGCGCGTATCAAGACATCCACGGTGCACCCGAAGAGCCTCACGTCGGACTCATTCGTCGCTTGGCGGGTGAGGGTCTGTCGAAGCTTGGCCACCACGGACCCGTCACGTCGATGGGTGTGTCGCGAGACCAACTCCCGGCGTGGGACGACATTCAGTTCGTCACCGCACAGATCGCTCGACGGCCGTTGCTCGATGATGTGCCGGTTGCGACCACGACCGTCATCGGGGGCAACGCGCAGCGACCCCTGCAGCTCGATCGACCGATCTTCGTCTCCGACATGAGTTTCGGTGCGCTCTCCGAGGAGGCGAAGGTTGCGTTGGCGATGGGCGCGGAGCAGGCGGGCACCGGCATCTGTAGCGGCGAGGGCGGCATGCTGCCCGAAGAGCAAGCGGAGAACAGCCGGTACTTCTACGAACTGGCTTCCGGCCGATTCGGTTGGGACATCGAGAAGGTCAAGCTGGTCCAAGCGTTCCACTTCAAGTTCGGCCAGGGAGCAAAGACCGGCACCGGCGGGCATCTGCCCGGCAACAAGGTCAAGGGCAAGATCGCCGAAGTTCGTGACCTCGAGCCGGGCGAGGACGCCGTCAGCCCGGCGACCTTCCCCGACCTGGTGACGGTCGACGACTACCGACGCGTTGCCGCCGAAGTGCGTGAGGCGTCGGGCGGTATTCCGATCGGCGCCAAGCTCAGCGCGCAACACATCGAGGCTGACATCGACGCCGCGATTGCCATCGGTGTCGACTATGTGATTCTCGATGGTCGAGGAGGAGGTACCGGTGCGGCCCCCGTCATCTTCCGCGACAACATC
>CALIOL010000099.1 GCA_938044705.1 uncultured Ilumatobacter sp.
CACCTCGAGCGCGTGTCGATCCAGCGTGATCGGCCCGTCGACCGAGAGCGGCTGAATGCACACGTGATCGGCCCCTGCGTCGTAGTGAGCTTGGATGCCGGCACGCACACGGTCCTCGTCTCCCCAGACCACGACCGCGTCAATGAACCGGTCGTCGCGGTGTTGGATCTCGTCCTCGGTGAAACCGAGACGTAGCCAGTTGTTGCGGTAGTTCGGCAGGTCCGCATAGATCGAGATCGCAGCCTTTGCCGCTGACCTGGCTGCGTCGGCGTCGGTCGAGAGGCACACCTTCTGCTCGACGCACAGCAGTGCGTCGGCACCCATGATCTCGCGTGCCTGAGCGGTGTGTTCCGGCGTGGTCCAATACGGGTGAGCGCCGTCGGTCGCCGTGCCGGCGAGCTCGAGCATCTTCGGGCCGAGGGCTGCGAGGACGATGGGGACGTCGGGCACCTCGGGGCCCCGGAAGGGTTGGGCGTTCATCGCTTCGACGTACTCGCGCATCTGAGTCAACGGTTTGGAGTAGTCGAGGCCACGAAGCCCTGAGACCATCGGGCCGTGGCTGACGCCGAGCCCGAGCATGAATCGCCCGCCGCTCTGCTCTGAGACCGTGCTCGCTGCCTGCTTCATCGGGCCGGGGTGGCGATGGAAGATGCTGGCGATGCCCGTTGCGAAATTCAGGCGCTCAGTTTGAGACGCCAACCAGGCAATGTGCGCGAACGGATCCCGGCCAACGGTGTCGGGGAGCCAGAAGGTGGAGTACCCGAGGGACTCGATGAAGCCGGCCGTGTCGGCCGCCTCACCTGCGCTCATCGCGTCGGTGAAGTACCAGACACCGGGGGTGGAGAGATCGTCGCGTACAGCCATGCGTCGACCTTAGAAGGATGCGGTTGCGGTCGACCTAACGGGTGAACCAGTCGCCCGACTCGATGGGAACGAGATCAAGGCCGTCGCCGTACTCGTAGACGTAGGCGTTGATCCCCGCCGCGGTGGTGGTGACGATGCGTCGGTAGCGCCCACCGACGGTGTCTTCCTCCGCGTCGAGCACGGACAGGCACCGTTCGATCGATGCCGACAGGAGCGCGTAGGTCCGCCCGATGATCGTGCCGCCCGGTTCGGCTCGGTCGTCGAGAATGGCGGCCGGGTAGTCGAGTCCGGTGTCGAAGAGCCGACCGGTGATCGTGTCGTCCCACCCCTCGTCCACCACGAAGGGCTCGAGGAATCGCCATCGCACGTCGCCGGGGCGCAGTGTGCCGTACACGAACACGTGCTCAACCTGTTGTGTCACTCCCGAAGTCTGCCCCGGATGTTTCGTGAACGGTTCGGGTCTCTCTCGTCACCTGTTCACCTTCGCTGCCTTGAATGCCGCTATGACCCGATCTCGTCGTCTTGTCGTGGCTCCGATCGTGGGAGCTGTCTTGCTCGCCGCGTGCTCTTCGGGAGGCGAAAACAGCATCTCGACGTCCGACGAGGTGACGGAGCAGCCGGCGGCGAGCGATGCCCCGGAATCCTCTGCGTCCGAGGAGGGGCTCGTGAACTACACCGACTCCGCAGCGGAGACCGTGGGCGTCGAGCAGACACCGTCGTCTGCTCGTGACGAAAGCGAACCATCCGGTCTCCAGACGTGGCAGAGCCCGGTTGACGACCTGCCGCCACCGACGATCGATCTCTCGGTGCTGCGTTCCGGCGGGCCGCCACCGGATGGGATCCCGTCGATCGACGATCCGGTCTTCCATGCCGCCGAGGGAGTCGACTATCTCCGTTCCTCGGATCCAGTCGTTGCGCTCGAGATCAACGGTGACGCGCGGGCCTACCCGCTGGACATCTTGATCTGGCACGAGCTGGTGAACGACACCGTCGGCGGCGTTCCCGTCTCGGTTGCCTACTGTCCGCTGTGCAACTCCGTGACCGTGTACGAGCGTGAGATCGAGGGACAGGTCCTCGACTTCGGCGTGTCAGGCCTGCTCTTCAACTCCAGCCTCGTGATGTACGACCGCCAAACCGAAACGCTCTGGAGCCACTTCACCGGCGAACCGTTGTACGGAGCGCTCTCCGAGACCGAACTCGTCTCGATCCCATCGACCATCGTTGGATTCGGTACGTGGCAGGAAGAGAATCCGGATGGACTCGTCTTGAACCGCCAAACCGGGGTGACGCGCGACTACGGAGCGAACCCGTACCCGGGATACGACGATGTCGATGCGACTCCCTTCTTGTTCGAAGGCGAAGTCGATGGCCGTTTCACCGCGATGACCAGAGTGGTCGGCGTCGAGAACGACGAAGGAACCCTGGCCGCAGCATTCCCGCTGCTCGAACTGCGTGAGGCTGGTGTGGCGACCTCGACGCTTGGTGACGAGTCGGTCGTCGCGTTCTGGGTGCCCGGTTCGGTGTCGGCGCTCGACGACCAGCAAGTCTCAGGCGGTGTCGACGTCGGGGCCACCGGTGTCTTCTCGCCGGAGCTCGACGGTCAGTCGCTGACCTTCTCTTCGACGACGGATGCGGATGGGGATGTGACGATCACCGATGCGGAAACCGGCTCGACGTGGAACATCTTCGGTGAAGCAACCGACGGGGAGTTGGCGGGTTCCCAGCTCGAACAGTTCATCCACATCGACACCTTCTGGTTCGCCTGGATCGCGTTCCACCCCGACTCAGCGGTCGCCTGACCGGCTCGAGTGGGCGCCACCCGATAACTGGGTGAGATGTGAGTGGGCGGAGTGTCGCGAGAGAAGAAATCTCCGAAATTTTTTTCCCGCTGTGATGCCCTGAGACTGCGGTGTCGCGGCGCGTAGGCGGGCCTGCATTGTCGGCGCGGGTGGCCCTGTCCGGTGCGGTGATCGCAGCGCTCGCGCTCGCGCACGGTGAGCTCCGTCGATGCCACGACCATCCGTCGTGGTGCACAACTCGCGCCAACCCCGTCCTCTTGCAAGCGAACAGACGTTCGATATCCTGGAGCTCATGTTCGAGGCCGTTGTTTCCCACTTGGTCGACCTGACCGATGAGGAGCTCCACGAACGCCTCGGCCAACTCGAGTTGCAGCAGCGAGAAACCCAGGCGGAGCTGGCGGCGGCGATCGCAGTTGCCGACAGTCGGGCGCTGTACCAGCGCGATGCGCATCGGTCGATGAAGGGCTACCTCAAGGCAACGTGCAACTGGTCGGCTCACGAGGTAGCGAGGTGGCGCTCCTGGGCTGCTGCGGTGAACGCTCACGCCGAGGTCGGTGATGCCTGGCGACGCGGACGCATCGGTTCGGCGCAGGTGAACAAGCTGGCCCAGACGCACGGCAACCGGCGGGTGAGAGATCACCTTCCGGCATTCGTGTCGCAGTTGGTCGCCAATGCCGAAGAGCTGTGCTTCGAGGATTTTGCTGTCACGGTCGATCACTTCGTGCAACTCGCTGACGTCGATGGTGCGCACGACGAACGTGATGATGCGATCGAACATCGACGTGCGCGCGTCGACAAGAACGGCGCAGCGTTGGACATGAGCGTGTTCGGCGGCGATGGCGTCACGACCGATGAGGTGATCGGGATCTACGAGGCGTTCTGCGCTGCCGAACTCGACAGGGACCTGGCTACCCGAGCCGCCCTCCACGGTAGCGATGCTGGGAACCATGGGCTGGCGCGGACGGCGGCGCAGCGAAGCCACGACGCGATCGTCGCAGTCTTTCGAGCAGCGGCCGCCGCTGGCCACGGAGCTGCGGCTGCGCAGACGGTGGTGAACATCGTCGTCGACTCGAAGACGTTTGCACGCATGCTCGCCGCCGCCGGCCTCGCTCCGACGAGCATCGATGGAGTGTCGGTCGATCCGTTCACCGGGCTGCCGGCGTCGAACACGCTGTTGAAGGATCTGATGGTCGACCCGGCGGCGTTGCAGTCGATCAAGTGCGAGACCGATCGTGGCGTGCCGGTGCATCCCCGCGATGTGCTTCGTGCGGCGCTCGCCGGTCATGTTCGGCGTGTCGTGTTGGACTCGAATGGCCATGTGGTCGACTTCGGTCGCAAGAAGCGCCTGTTCGAAGGGCCTAGTCGAGAAGCAGCCAAGCTGCTAGTGGCCCGTTGTCAACATCCCGGTTGTGGTCTGCCGTCGGCATGGTCGGACGTCGATCACAACAAGGAGTGGGTCGACCAGGGCGAAACCAACCAGGCCAACGCCGGTGTGTTGTGTGCTCGGCACAATCGGGCGAAGCATCACCTCGGTCTTGCGCGAAGGCGGGCAGCGAACGGTGCCGACTACACGTTCCGAGCCGATGGCACGATCATCTTGCCCGTCGGTGCTCGAATACCTCAGTTCGACGATGACGACGTTCCCGACAGTCCCGAAGAGATCCGACGAATGGAACACATCGCGCGCGAACGCCTCCGTGCGTACATTGCGGACTCGGTTGCCTGAGCCACTCGGGTGCGTGCTCGACATCGAGCATTCAGCGGCGTTCGTCGTGCCGGATCTGCACTAGCTCGGGGGTGGCTTGAGGTCGCCGAGATGAGCTCCGGTTGTGTCGCGCCGTGTTCCGCCGCTGGCGTGCTGATGCCCGAGGGCAGACGGCAACGGGACCAGCTTCAACCGTGGAGAGCGAGCTGATGGCAGCGCCGTTGGGCTTCTGGATCGGTGGTTGCTTGTCACAGCGACGGTGCGGCTCGAGTCTTGGTCGCGCCGGAAGTTCTTGGTCACGTATGGCGAGGTCATGGACCGAAGGAGCGCGGAGTAGCCGGGCTCAAGCCGGATGCCAGCGCCGGGTTTGATTCTGGTGCTGGTCTCCAGGATGAGGTGATCGCTGCTTGCACCGAGCACGTTCGTGCCGGGAGGACCCACGAGGTCCTCAGGATCGGTGTCCTGTCGTCCAGCGGCGACGATGGTCTGCCAGATTTCGCCGTCCAGTCCGGATCCTGCCTGGGGTGCGCCGTTCAAAGTGTCGCCGAACGCGTTCTGACCGGTTCGCCCCCACGGTCGGGTTGGTTTGCGGCGCGACTCGATCACTTCGCCAACAAGCGTGATCGCGTCTGTGTGCAGGCCGGCTATCGGTCGCCGATTCAGCGGGTTGCGTCCGAGCAGGATCGATTCGCCAAGACGCAGGTTGTTGACCCGGCCGAGCGCCGTCGTGTCCGTCATCCAGCCGAGGTTCGCCGAGTTTCCGCCGGACACACACTCGACCTGGATATTGAAGGTGGTCTCAACCGTGTCGACGAGGTGCGACAGTTCTCTCATGTTGTCGTCTGTCGGTTCGACGCCGCTGCGGCATGCCAAGTTCGTCCCGATGCCGTGGAGGCGTAGCGATGGTTGCCGGAGAATGTGGCGAGCCGTCGCATGGAGCTCGTTCGCCATGACCCCCTCACGCAGGTCGCCGAGTTCGACCATGATGATCACGTCGTGAACTCGGCCACAAACACGTGCCGCGACACCGAGCGCGGTCAGGACCTCGAGGTCGCTATTGACGCTGATGGTGTTCGAACGCACGACGCGATCGATCTGGCTCGGCATCGGTGACCGAATCAGGACCATCGGTGTCGTGATGTGGGCGTGACGCATCCGCTCGATGTTCTCGATGCGCGAGTCGCCGAGCGCCATCACTCCGGCATTGCTGAGCGTGCGTGCGAGCTGCGGTTCGCCGAGCAGAGCCTTGGTCACGGCTGTGATGGAGATGCCGAGGCATGCGGCGCGGTCCACGAGGTGGCGCGCGTTCTGTCCGATTTTGTCGAGGTCGATGTCGAGGTGAAGCCCGCTCATCGAGCGGCGACCGGTGACCCCTGCAGATCGGGGAAAGCTGCGGACACCATGTCGATGAGACGGTCCGTCGACCGGGTCAGGGCATCGGTCGCGGGCACTCCGAACTCGACCTCGTACAGTGCGATGGCCGCCGAGACTTCACTGTCGGTCATGTTCTCGTGGTTGATCGTCAATCCGATCACCTTCGTGTCGGCAAATGTCTCGATGAGATTGATCTCGCTCGCAGGCGTTGGCATCGGAAAGGCTGCGAAGTCGCTGATCGTCCGGCGCGCCGGGGCATGTTGGAGAATGACGGCTTGGGGCCGACTGCCGCGCAGGATCCCGGTGGAGCTCAGGTAGGTCGGGTGACTCAATGCACCTTGGCCTTCGACGATGATCACGTCGGGGGCCTCAGCCTCGAACGCACGAACGACCGCCGCTTCAAGTTCGCCTGCAACGAACTGGGCAGGCACCGCATCGAGCGCAACACCGTGGAACGCTCCTTGGATCAGGCTGGTTTGGCCGGTGCCGACAAGCACCGCGTTGATGCCTCGGGCGATCAGCGCTTTGGTGAGGACCGTCGCTGTCGTGCGTTTCCCGATCGCGCCATCCGTGCCGAGCACCGCAATGCGCGGGCAGGTCACCTCGAGGATGCTGCCGTCGAACATGTGGAGATCAGCCTTTGCCTTCGGCCGACGAATGTCGATGATCTCGACATCATTGATCGCCGCTGTCGCCGCGAATTCGACGTCGTCGTTCAAGAACTCGTGTAAGCCGTTGATGATGCCGAGACCGCGGGCCATTGCCTCGAGGATCACCGCCCGGTCCACGGCCGAGAGCAAGCCGCTGGTTGGAGCCACGCCGACGATCAAGAGATCGGGTGTCACCCCCGCGTCCATGATCGACTCGTACAAATCCCTCGTGCACGGAATGCCGTTCGGGACCCCATCGATGACGTCTCCAGCGTCTCGGCCTGCCTGTGTGTGATCGATGACCGAGATGATCTCGTACCGTTCGCTATGACGCACAAGCCCGTTGGCGGTCTTGCCATCGATCTTGCCGAGGTTGGCATCGCAGTAGACGACCGCTCGTGGTCGACGACCCGCCGTGTGCGCGGCTGACCGGTTGGTGATGGACGATTCGGACATGTTGTCTCCTCAAGTCGAAGCTCGGGGGAGGCAAAAGATTGGTCGACGGGATCAATCGAGGATCGATGAAGTCGGATGTCAACAAGAAGTCCCCACCAAGAAGGTGGAACGCATCGATCACACTACGACCGCACCGACGACAACGTCGCGGCTGTCTCGTCGGCGTGGCGAACCCCGTCAGCTGGGTGGGGTGGTACCTTGAGACAACACCGACTCACCGGGGACCTCTTCTGACGCTCGACGATGTCGGCATGATGCGGTCGCCTCCTCTGAGCCCTAGCTCACAGGAGACCCATGTCGCACTGTTCCGCCCCCACCGGCAACGCCGACCAGCCCGCCGCGGAAGCTGACGCGCCGGTCACGCACATCAGTACCTCGTGGATCCGGCTCGCTTCTCGCCGTCGGACTCGAAGGGCAGAACCCCTGCCGACTCCGAACGTACGCGATCGCGCTGCATGATCGACGACGTCAATCTGCCATCGATGCGCCAGTGCGAACGATGCCGGTTGTTTGCACCGTTCCACGACTTCGCACAGCCAGGCGCGCTCGACGCCTGGCGTGAGTGCATCGAGTGTCGGGATCTCGTGTTCCCGCGACCCGAGCCAGACCTCATCGGTCCCCCTGCGATCTGACCGCACGTTCGACAACGAAGGAGACATCCATGGCCAAAACACCCCAACGGCGCGACAGCAAGAAGGTCGGCAAGACGCTCAAGGAGAAGCGCGAAGCCAAGCGAACCAAACAGCAAGACAAGAAGCTGATCGAACGCTGACTGGGACTCCGCGCTGATCGGCAAAACCGTCGATCAGCGCGACCCATGGCAGACCACACAATGATGCAGGAGCACGACATGACCGAACCCACAACGTTCACGCAACCCACCCCACCGCAACTCCGTCAATGCGGACGATGCCGTCTGTTCTTTCCGAGGCCGGGCGAAGACCTGCACCCCGCCGAGATGAAGGAGTGGTGGGCGTGCGACGAGTGCGCCTCCGAGATCACTCCGAGCCGTCAACGCATCCGACGCGACGTCGGAGACTCCGCTCAACACGAGTCGAAGTGATCCGCTCCTATTGGAACGCGCTGCGCGTCGACGACGAGGTGTGCGTCCACGACGACAGCGACCCGGGGTTCGCGATCACAGACGGCAAGGTCGCATTTGTCGACACCAGAGCAGCCACGAACGCAATAACCATCCGGCTCACCAAACCAAATGCAACCGCCAGTCTTGTTCGCCCGAAGCGGCTCGCCGTCCACCTCCAAGACCGTGATTCTGGAACCGATTGCTGGCGGTGCAACCTGCGTCAATAGGCCCGGGACCGGGCACGGCCTCGCGTCCAGGCGCTGGATGGCGTCGTCAACGTTGATTCGATCAAGGTCGTCGCCTCGCTGACGGCGGGTACGTTCGCGACGAATGGACACTGCCACGTGGTACCGATGGTTCGCCGAGAACGAAGCGCACGGATCGTCGCCTCGGTACGAGCGCCTCGCCCACGCGGTTGCCGAAAGCAACGAGCTTCTGGAGCTGCTTTCCGCGCTTCCGACACCGAAGCGGCAGCCGAACCTGCTGTTCGCGTCGGTCACCCTGCTCGGAGGTTCGACCGACACTGTCGCCGGGTTCTTCGAGTTCGTTCGATCTCATTCTGACGAAGTCCGAGCAACCATGCTTGCCCGATCGACGCAGACGAATGAGGTCGCGCGATGTGGAGCATTCCTGCCGTTGCTCGCAAGCGTGGACGCCGAGCTTGCGCTGATCGAGGTCGGTGCGTCCGCCGGGTTGTGCCTCTTCCCCGACCGGTACGCCTACTCCTACGACGATGAACGGGTCGGCGACTCGCCGCTCGTGATCGAGGTCGAGACGGCAGGAACCGTGCCGGTTCCGCGACGACTTCCAACGGTTACTTGGCGGGCCGGCCTCGACCTGAACCCACTGTCTGTCACCGACGACGAGGATCTGGGATGGCTCCGAGCGTGCATCTGGCCCGAGCACACCGAACGGCTCCAGCGTCTGAATCTCGCAGCAACCATCGCTGCCACAGACCCGGCGCGCATTGATCAAGGGGATCTCCGCACAGCGACGCTCGACCTGATCGACGAAGCGCCCGGGGAGGCCATCAAGGTCGTGTTCCACTCCGCCGCGCTGGTCTACGTCGACGAGGCGAGCCGGCGAGACTTCACCGCGACCATGCAACGTCTGGTGGAGGATCGCACCGACGTCATCTGGCTCTCCAACGAGGGTCCATCAGTCGTTGAATCGATCGAGACGACCGAGGAGGCCGGCGAAGTGCCAGGCCCCGCTCGGTTCCACCTCGGTCGAAACGGCTC
>CALIOL010000100.1 GCA_938044705.1 uncultured Ilumatobacter sp.
GACCCGACGGCGCACCGCCTTCGACGTTGAGCGTGGGCAGGATCCGGTCGAGCCACTTCGGTAGCCACCAGTTCTTCTCACCGAGCAGTTCCATGGTGGCGGGCACCAGCAGCATGCGGACCAACGTGGCGTCGAGGAACACCGCTGAGGCCAAGCCCAGCCCGAACATCTTGATCACCCGAGCGTCTTCGAGCACGAAGCTGCCGAACACGACCACCATGATCGCCGCCGCCGCCGTGATGACTCGCGCCGTCGCTGCGAGACCGTCGGCGACGGAGTTCGCGGCATCGCCTGTCTTGTCGTACTCCTCTTTCACTCGTGAGAGCAGAAAGACCTCGTAGTCCATCGAGAGTCCGAACACGATGGCGAAGAGCATCATGGGAAGGAACGGCTCGATCGGTCCACTTCCCGTCCCGAGGAACTCGACGCCCCAGCCCCATTGGAACACGGCGACCACGAGGCCGTAGGCGCCGCCGATCGAGAGCAGATTCATGATCACGGCCTTGAGCGGCACGAGCACCGATCGGAAGACCATCATGAGGAGGAGGAACGACAGCGACAGCACTGCGAGGAAGAAGATGGGCAGACGCTGCGAGAGGTAGTCCGAGAAGTCGATGCTCGACGCGACCGATCCGGTCACGAGCACGTCGACATCACTGTCGGCGGTGACGGCGGGAAGCACGTCATCGCGCAACGTCCTGACCAGATCGGAGGTCGCGGCCTCCTGTGGGCCGGTGTCGGGAATCACGCGGATCAGCACCGCCTGTTGTGTCTCGGAGGGAATCGGCCCAAGCGCCTGACTGATGCCCGACGTGTTGTTCAGTTCGGTGACGACCGCCTGCAGCGTTGCGACTTGAGCGGGATCGTCGATCTCGGCGGTCAGCAGCAGCGGGCCGTTGCTCCCGGCGCCGAACCCGTCGGCCAACAGTTCGTACGCCTGACGGGTCGTCGTGTCCTCCGCGAAGGTGGACTCATCGCCGAACCCGAGGCGGAGGCCGAGCACGGGCAGACTCACCACGAGCAGGAACACCGTCACACCGACCGCCATCGGCCACGGTCGCTTCTGCACGAAGCGGCTCCACCGATACGACCAGGTGTCGCGCAGCTCCTTCTCCTGTCGTTGCGGCAGCGCCGTGCGCAGCTTCGGAACGAAGAATGATGCGACGAGCGTGCCGACCAGAACGATCAGGCCGATCAGACCGATGATCGGGAAGCCCAAGCCGACGCCGAACAGGCCCAGCGATGCAGCGCCCGCCATGATCAGTCCGCGCCAGCGGGTCGTTTCGACGCGATCGCCAGCGAAGCCGATCAATGCCGGAAGGAGGGTGACCGACGCAACCATCGTGATCGCGACGGTCACCGCGGCGCCGGTTGCGAGTCCGTTGATGAACGACAGGCCCATCACGAACATGCCGAGCAAGGAGATGACCACGGTTGCTCCGGCGAACACGACGGCGCGACCGGCGGTGTCGATCGCAGTGACGACCGCTGTTCGCTTGTCCATGCCCGCACGGGTGCCTTCTCGGTACCGGGTCACGATGAACAGGGCGTAGTCGATGCCGACGCCGAGCCCGATCATCGCTCCGAGCGTGGTGGCGAAGTCGGGGATCGTCATCACGTTGGTGAGCAACGTGATCGTGCCCACGCCGATGCCGACGCCGAACAACGCCACGCCGATCGGGAGGCCCATCGCCAACACGGAACCGAACGCGAGGATCAAGATCACGATGGCGAACGCAACGCCGATCAACTCGGACTCCGGTGGCTCGAACTCGCTCAGGGCAGCGCCACCGACTTCGATGTTGAGTCCTTCGATCTCGGTCGCCTCGACCAGTTCGTTGATCTCCCCGCCGATCTCGCTGGCCCGAAGCTCGTCGGTGTCGTCGGTGAACGCGAGCGTTGCGTACGCGATCGTTCGGTCTGCTGAGACGAGACCCTGCTGTTGGCCGAGCGAGCTGTACGGACTGGTGACCGTGACCTCGTCATAGGCGTCGATGGCTTCGAAGATCGACGTCATCGCCGTGACGATCTCCGGGGAATCGATCCCGCCCGCCGCTTCGTACACCAACGAGCCCGACAGGAAGCTGCCAGCACTCCCGAAGTTGTCCTGCAGGATCTCGAAGCCGCGTGCCGATTCGGAGTCAGGGGTGTCGAACGACGACTCGGTCGAGGCGCCGATCGCGCCGACGGAGCCGAACACGGCGACCAACACCACGATCCACCCGATGAGGACGCGTCGACGATGGTCGAAGGCGCGGCCACCGAGGCGAGCCCACAGCGACGGTTGCGTCGAGTCGGTCGTCGGTGGGACCGGGTCGTCGGCTGACGGACGCTCCAAAGTGGACACAGTGTTCATAAATGAACAGTCTGTCCAAGATCGCAGTACAATGCAAGGGTGATACCGAGTGGCGTGGGGCACAGCGACGTACCGCCAACAGACCCTCGCGTGGAGCGCACTCGCGCTGCGGTCGTGTCCGCAGGCATGGAGCTGTTGCTCGAAGCGGGTCCGGACGCGATCCATCACGCCGGTATCGCCTCCGCCGCCGGAGTCAGCCGAACGACGCTCTACAAATACTGGCCCACTCGGGCCAAGCTGCTCCTCGAAGTGTTGACCGCGTTCGACGCTCACCCCGAGATGTGCACCAGCGGCGACATCCGAGCTGATCTCGTGGTCTTGCTGTCCGGTTTGCGCGATTCGATGGCTGACCCCGCTCGCTGCCGGGTGTTCACCACGATGCTCGCTCAGGCCCAATGGGACGACGACATCCTCGAAGCGAAGACCGCGATGCGTGCGATTCCGATGGGGGGTCTGTCCCTGCTGCTCGACGCTGCGGTTTCGAGAGGCGAGATTCGTTCCGGGTTGAACGTCAGCGATGTCGCTGCTCGGCTGCTCGGCCCGCTGATGTTCGGAGCGGTCGTCATCGGTCAGGACATCGAAGCCATCGATGTCGACAGCATCATCGACGACTGGCTCGCAACGGTTCGTACGTAGGTGCCCGCGTCGCCGGTTCGGTCAATCGCCGGTCATTCCGGTCAGGAGGAAGTCGGTGAACTGATCGACCAGCACTTCGATCGGCGCGGTGCGCGTCCCGGTGTCTTCCGCGACCTCCTCGAGCTTCGGAGACAGCTGCACGAGTCCTTGGATCGATGCCCAGCAGAACGTTGCGGCTGCATCGACGTCGAGATCAGGGTTGAGTTCATCGCGTATCGCCCGCACGGTGTCGAGGAGTAGATCGTAGGAGCGCACGCTCTCGGCCAGCAGCTGAGGGTCGTCGTTGCAGACGAGATCCTTGCGGGTCATGATCGCCATGTGCGCCGGGTTGTCGGTGTTGACCCGCACGTACGCGATGCCGGTGCGGTACAGGCGGTCGCGAGCGCCATCGGCGATCTCTGCTGCTTTCGCCATCTCGTCGGCGAGAGTCCGGAACCCCTCGGCGGCCACCGAAGTGAGTAGGCCTTCGGTGTCTCCGAAGTGGTGGGCCGGGGCCGCGTGTGACACCCCGGCTCGTCGGGCGACTTCTCTGAGGCTGAACCCGGCGACTCCCTTTTCGGTCACCAATTCGACCGTGGCGCGGCGAAGCGCCGTCGGCAGATCGCCATGGTGATACGTCGGAGTGGCTGTCGTCACGTCACCAGGATACGTCTTGACACTGTCAGGGGGCGATCTTTACAGTTCAATCTTGTCACTGGATACTTTCCACTGACAAGATCCCCTCGACGTGTAAGGAACCGCCATGACGTACCTTCGAAACCTCTTCTCGACCACCGAACGACGCGCCGGACGTGTGTTGGGCGCCGTCGTCGTCGTCACCATTGCCCTCGTGGTGCCGTTCCTCGCGATGGCGCCGACCGAGTCCGCATCGACGGAGCCGACCGGGCCCGTCTTCACCGCTCGTGATCGCGTCGACGACACCTTTGTCTCCTCGGTTCGTGGCGCGTTCTTCGTCGCCGAGAGTACGACCGGCGACGTCCTGCTCGCTGAGCCGCTCAACGAGCTACTCACGGCGAACGATGCACTTCGCCGCGACGCAGACATCGGCCCGACGCTGTTCACCTACTTCGACGTCGACGCCGACCTCGATGCCGTTGGAGTACTGAGCTTGGCCGAGCTCGTCGATGCTGAGCTGGAGTCGGAGGGCGGGTCACTGGCAGCTGCCACCGACGACGACGTCAAGCGCGTCGGCGCCGACCTCATCGACCGGTTCGGTCTGGGATCCGACGTGCTGGGTCTGTCATCGCTGTCGACGCAAAGCAATGACGGAGACTGGATCGTTCCAGCGGTCACGCTCACCGTGCTCTCCGACGACACCGTGCTCGGCTTCGGCAACACGTCGGTGAACCTCGGTGGCGGCACCGAGGTCGAGGAGTACGACCGAGAACTCCAAACCGTGCTGCGGACTGCCGAGAACTTCCAGGTCAACGGCGTCGCGATCGACGTCAACCTCACCTCGCAGGAGCAAGGGGCCATCGCCGGGCCGTTCATCGGCTTCACGATCCTTGCCGTGCTGCTGATCGTCGGCTTCACCTTCCGGAGCTACTGGGTGATGGCGACGGTGAGCGTCGCTCTCACCTTCCTGATCGTGTGGCTCAAGGGAATCTCGAATCTCATCGGGCTCGAAGACGACCTCGTGCTGTCCCTCATCGTGCCGATCGCGATGGTCTCCTTCGGTGTCGACTTCGCGTTCCACGCCGTCGGTCGGTATCGAGAAGAACGCGCCGACGGCCGGCACGCTCGCGCCGCGTTCGGCACCGGGATGGTCGCGGTGTCGAGTGCGCTGCTCCTCGCCTTGGTGACCGGTGTCGTTGCGTTCTTGGCGAATGCGACCTCGGGCATCGAGTCGATCGTCCAATTCGGCATCGGCGCCGCGATTGCGCTCGTGTCGGCGTACCTGTTGCTCGGCATCGTGACCCCGCTCGTCGTCGCTCGTATCGAAGCGAGCGTGCCGGCCCCGAAGTCGGGCCGGCGCGCCACTTCCTTGCGTGCCGCCGGTGGGGTCGGCGTTGCCTCTCTGACGATGGCGTCGGTGCTGTTCCTGGTCTTCATCAGTCCGGTGGTCGGCGTCGTCCTGACGTTGGTGACCGCACTCGCCGGGTTGGTCGTGCCCGCGGTCATCCAGCGCCGCAAGCTCGGCTCGGACCTCCCGGTTGGCAACACGCCGACCGACGAAGCGGCGTCGTCGCTCGCCGCACCGTTGGGTCGCATCATGGAGCGGCTCACCGCCAGACGGTGGGTCGTGCTGCCGTTTGCCATCGTGCTGACCGGCGTCGCTGGCACCGTCGCTGCTCAGGTGCCCGCCGAGTTCGACGTCAACGACTTCTTCTCGGCCGACGCCGACTTCGTGGTCGGACTTGACCAGGTCGACAAGCACGTCGGCGATCGGGGTGGCGAGCCCGCCATCCTCTACGTCGAAGGTCCGCTCACCGACCCGGACGCGCTCGCCATGTTGCGCCAACGGATCACCGAGGTTCACGAGCTCGAGACCGACGTGCTCGCTCGCGGAGCCGACGGTCTGGTGACCGCAGAAGGTGGCGTGTTCTCCGTCCTCGACGCGACGTGGGAGTCACCTGCGATGGCGTCGATCGTGGAAGAGCGCACCGGAATCCGGCTCACCGATGCCGATGCCGATGCCATCCCCGACACGCCCGAGCAACTCAACGCACTGTTGGCGGTCGCGTCCGAGATCGGCGTGCCACTCGACGCCACCCGCTCGTTGCTCACCCCGGACGAAGTTCGGACGGCAATCGTCGTGACGGACGGTGGGGCGGGACGCACCTCGTTCGAACTCGGCCTCGTCAACAGCCGTAGCCAGGAATCGGTCACGCAAGCTCGCATGGTCCTCGGTCCGGTCGCCGCATCGATCAGCGACGACTTCGACGGGTCGTTCGTGCAGGTCACCGGCAGCCCGTTCGTTCGAGAAGCATCGCTCGAAGCGACCAATGATGCGCTGCAGACGTCGTTGCCGGTTGCGCTCGTCCTCTGTTTGATCGTTGCGACCGTGTTCCTGCGCTCCATTCGGTACGGCCTCGCGAGCGTCGTCCCGATCATCATGGTGGTGGCCTGGCTGTACGCCTTCATGGAGCTCGCCGGCTACAGCATCAACATCGTCACGGCGACGATCGCAGCGGTATCGGTCGGTATCGGGATCGACTTCGCCATCCACTTCATCACCCGATACCGAGAGGAATTGGAACGCTTCGGTGATCGAGGGCGAGCGGTACAGGCAGCAGGCGAGGGCACGGGCGTTGCGCTGGTGGCCTCCGCGTGTAGCTCCGCCGTGGGTTTTGGAATCCTCGCCTTTGCGCCGATGCCGCTGTTTGCGGCCTACGGGTTACTGACCGCCCTCATGATCGTGATGGCACTCGTCGCCACACTGGCGATCTTGCCGAGCATCCTCGTCGTGATCACGTCGGACCGTGCGGACGACGACCTCGACGAAACGGGCTACGGCTCGACGACGAAGCGTTCTTCCACGACGAGTCGCAGGTCGGTCGTGACGGCTCGGTCGAGCTCGACGCGCAATGCTTCGGCGAGCGACTCCGGTGCCGGAAGACCGTCGGTCGGGCCGATGACCACGACCGTAACCACGTCGTCGTCGATGCCGACGTCCAAGACCCCGTGACTCGCCGAAACGTCGAGCCAGTCATCGACCACCCGTTCGACACTGCTGCGCTCGAGCAGATTCGATGCGACTTGATCGCTGTTGAGGAACAGACTGCCCAACGCGATCACGGAGATCACGCCGATCGCAATTGCTGACGTGCGAATGCGGTGTTGATTGCCGGCGACCTGAGCCAGCGGGGTCACGCCCGTGACCACGAAGGTCAGGCCGCCCATCACCAGAATCGCCAACGCGTTGGTGGTGAACAACAACAGCGCTCCATTGCCGGAGCTCCAGTCGCCAGCTGAGTACGCGATGCCGACGACCGTGAGCGGCGGTACGAGCGAGATCGCGATCGCTACGCCAGGCAACGAATCCGACACGTCGGGCCGGCTCAACCCATAGGCACCAGCCGTGCCGGCAGCGACGGCGACGATGAGGTCGAGCATCGTCGGCGACGACCTCGCGATGATCTGGCTGTTGGTGGCGGTGTCGATCACGGTCGGTGCGACGAACCCCATGAGCAAGCCGATCGTGATCGCCAAGGCGATACCCGAGATCGCAACGGTCGCGCTCAACGCGAGGCGGTTCGGCCACCCCATCGCCAATGAGATCGCCATTCCCATCAGCGGTGTCATCAGTGGCGCGATGAGCATCGCGCCGATCACCACGGCGGTCGAGTCGGTGATGACGCCCATCGACGCGATCACCGAGGCGAAGGACATCAGTGCGAAGAACCGAATGACCCGGATTCTCGTCTGGCCGCCGTCGTAGAGGATCTTGGCGTACAGCGACTGACGTTCTTCGACTGCCTTCGGTCGTTCGCTGAGCCATTCGCGTGCGATACCGATCGCGTCGCCGTACCCCACCGTGTGTGCGGTTCGTGCGTCGAGCGAGGCGATGATGACGATGAGCGACAGGACGATCCAGGCAATGGCGCCGAGCGTCGTGACCAGTATCAATGAGTCGGTCGGGAAGGCGAGCAGCAGCGCCGCCGTCGCCAACGGCACCGCTGATGCCTTCACACGGCTCGCGAACGGACGCGGTTCGCCTGCCGCTCGAGGAGCGAGACGCAAGAGCGCGAACGCCAGCAGTGTGAGTCCGAGGAGCCGGCCGAGGGACTCAGGCGAGTGCTCTCCGCGACGCAGGAGGACCACCCCGACCGCGAGGCAACCGACACCCACCGCGGCAACGCTGATCGATCGACCGTGCCTGCGGAAAAGCCGCGCCAGGACGACCAGCCCGACCAGCGTCAGCGCGACGCCGACGAGTCGGGCAAGTACTCGGTCGGTGGGGTCCGGCCACACCAGAGCGGCGGCGCCGAGCACGACACCACCGACCGCGCCGAGCACCGTCGGGGAGGTGAAGAAGTTCAGGTCGAGCGACACGAGCTCGAAACCGGCGCGCTCTTCGATGTCGTCCAGGTCGGTGCTCGCGGAGTCGCTCATTTCATCAAG
>CALIOL010000101.1 GCA_938044705.1 uncultured Ilumatobacter sp.
ATCCGAAAACGACCGAAACTCGGCGACTGCCCTGGCGTGGTGATGTTCCACGACGGACCCGGCATCCGCAATGCCACCCATGTCTTCGCGCGAGAGCTCGCCGGCGCCGGCTTCGATGTCGTCGTGCCCGACCTGTATCACCGGCACGGCCGAATGATTGGGTACGAACTGCACGAGCGCGAAGCCGACCCTGCGCTGGTCGACGAACTCTGGAGCCTGCTCGACTCCCTCGACGACGGCCAGACACAGGACGACCTCGACGCCGCTCTCGCGGCTACCGGACTGAACCAACGCGAACGCCTCGGAACCATCGGGTTTTGTGTCGGAGCGCGCGCCGTCTACCGAACCATGATGCGCCTGCCCGGCCTCTTCGTCGCCGGAGCAATGTGGCACCCCTCCTTTCTCTGCGACAGCGAGCCAGACTCGCCGCATCGCAGCGCAGCAGAATTCCCCGGCGATCTGTTCATCGGAATCGGCGCTGACGACCGTCAAGTTCCGGTCGCAACTCAACAACCGTTCCTCGACGCCGTCGCCGGACTCGACCACGTCGACGTACAGATCTACGGCGGAGCAGATCACGGCTACACCTGGCGAGGCTGGCCCAACTACAGCCAGTCGGCCGCGTCGAAGTCCTTCGACGTCACGGTGACGCTCCTCGAGCGGCACCTACGCGAGCCAACGGTGCGCCGCTCCACTGGTCCCTGAACAGAGCGGCTCGAGCACTCCGTCCGAAACGGGCAGACTGTGGACATGACGAGCACTCCCGATTCGTACGACTTTGGTGACGCGACATTCGTCGGGACGAATTTCAACGGCGCGACCATGCGATCCTGCGATCTCACCGGGGTGACGATGCGCGGCGTCGACGTGAACGGACTCGACATCGACGGACCGGACCTGTTGTTCGGCGGCCTCATCGTGTGTGGCGTCGACGTCGTGCCGCTGGTCGACGCAGAGCTCAACCGACAATTCCCGGGTCGGGAACTGCAGAGCGCGCAGACACCCGCCGGGTTGCGAGATGGTTGGGTGGCGGTACAAGACGCGTGGCAGACCACGGTGTCCGCCACGTCAGCCGAACTCGTCGACGCCTGCGTCGGCGACGAGTGGTCGCTGGCTCAGACCTTGCGTCATCTCGTGCTGGTCACCGACGCCTGGCTTCGCAGCGCAGTCCTGAGGGTGGCGGAGCCGTTCCACGAGATTGGTCAGATCTTCTCCAGTGCTGCCGACATGGGCGTTGACGTGTCGGTTTTCCGGGCCGATGCGCCGCCGTTCGAAGAGATCCTCGAGGTACGCGCCGAGCGACAGCAACTGGTCACAGAGTTCCTGGCCACGGCGACGCCGGAACTGCTCGGCGAAGACCGTGACAACCCGTGGGGCGTGGACGGCTGGAGCCTGTCGGTTGGTGACTGCGTGCGTGTGATTCTCGAAGAGGAGTGGGCGCACTTGCGCTACGCCCGACGAGACCTCGCACTGCTGAGCTGAACGCCGGCTACGCGTCGAGCAGCGAGTCGTCCGAGTCGGAGACACTCGATCCTTCGCCCGTCACTGCGATACCGCCCGACACGAGCAGCGCAACGCCGACGAGCGTCCACGGGTGCAGCCACTCGAATCGAATGGGCCAGCCTGCGCCGGGGAACACGGCTTCGCTGCGAGCGACGTAGACGACGATCAACGCTGACAGACCGATGACCGCAACGCCGGCCCACGCCACGACCCAAGAGCGGCGAAGCAGCACAGCGAGCGCCCAGACCGCAGCGATCGGAATCGCCCACACCCAGTCGATCAGAAGCGCAGCGCCGATCACACCGGCGACCCCAGCCCGCCATGGTCGTGCCACGGCCCGCGGGCCCGAGTCCTCGGACGGTTCGTTTGCGCGATCGACGCTCGCCTCGACCTCGACCGTTCGGCGACGCCAGAGCGCCAGAGCGATACACCCGAGTACTGCGAGACCGGTCAACAAGAAGGCGGCGTTCAGCTGGCGTTGCACCGGCCACCTGATCTCGACCGTCGTCGGAGAGCTGTTCGGCTCCAGCCACCACCCGTTGGCATTGCCATCGATGAGCCTCGGTCGTCCAAGACTCGTTCCGTCGACGGTTGCGGTCCACGCGTCGTTGAACCCTTCACCGTGAATCACCCAGCAACCGGTGGGGCAGGTCGGAACTTCGAGGGTTCGCGACCGAGCGGAGGACTCGACGACCGTGACCTGTCCGAGGTCCGAGGCCGTCTGCGAGAACGTCTCCGCGGTCGACATCGTGATGCGATCGACGTCGAAGCCGGACAGCGCACCATCGGTCGACACCACTCGATGCGTGCCCTCAGTCAGGTCGATCGGGCTTCCACACACCGTTGCTTCGATCGGGTCGCCGAGCAGTGCATCGGCGGTCGATGTATCGAACGACACGGCGACCGGCTCACCATCGATCGTCAGCAGATCGTCGCGGCATTCGGCAGTCATTCGATCGACTGGAGCAACCAGCGGCGACTGGCCATCGAACTGGATCTCCGACAGCGCCGCAGGCAACACCGTGGGCTCGTTGAACCGTCGATTCTGCGTGAAGCGCTCCTCGATCCCAGCGACTTCGAGCGTCACCCGGGCAAGGTCGATCTGACGCGGTAGGTCTGCGATCGTGTCCGCGCCCGGCGGAATCGAGATGTCGAACGAGCCCTGCGAGTCCGTGACCCGCAGCGTCGTGATCGGCGAGAAGCTGCCGCCGCCAGGCTGGGCGATCGTCATCTCCGTCGCGCCACCGACGCCTTCGAAGGTGACCGATTGGCCGACGGCGTCATCGAACGGGGTGATCCAGGTGGTGGAGTCGTCGCCGTCGAACGCTGCCGCTCCACGATGGTTGGGGGCACCGGTCAAATACGCCGTTGCCGCCACGGGCTCTTCGAGCAACGCAGCGAGCGCAGAGCCTTCCAGACGACGATCGACGCGCAGCGTCACCGTTGGCACCACGGTGATCTCGACGGGGAGTTCGAACTCGCGGGCGAGGTGTGGCTCGGGATCACCCCTCCAACGATCGGTCGGCTCATGACGCAACCTGGTGAGGACGATGTCGATACCCGACGCGTTCTCCATGAACGGCCCGGAGGGGGTTCGGATGATCTCGTTCGTCGGCGCGAGCCCGGTACCGATCTCGACGAAGCCGACACCTCCGATCGCGTCGCCGATCGGCGGCTGTGGAGCCGACGTCCCCGTGATCGTGATGACCACCGATTCGCTCGCATTGATTTCGACTCGCTGACCGTCGCCGGCCCGTGATCGATCGTCGAGGTCGAGTGCGAACGGGTCGCCACCATCAGCGGCCACGCTGACTTGGGTGATCGTTCGATCGCCGGGGCCAGCGGGCAGTTGAAGGAGGTCGAGGTGATCGATCGACTCATCGAGGTCGAGGCGAATGAACTCGCCGATCGCAGGAGCGCGATCTGCCACGATCCACGCCGTGCTCGGGTCACCGTCGATCGCCATCGACGGGCGGTGCTCCGGAAGGTACGCGAAGCGCTCGCCGTAGCTGCTCGCGGTCGCGGTGACCGGGCCGTCCTGAATCGAAACCGTCTGTTGGAAGCTGTTTGGAGCTTCGAATACCGGCAGTCGTTGGTCTCCACTCTCGAAACGAAGAACGTCGGAGGTGACTGCCGCGGTCTCGGTGAACCCGGTGACGTCCTGCGAGCTTCGCCAGTGATGTGCACGGTCTCGGTTGGAGTCGGTGATGACGAACCGGTACGAGTCGGGCAGGGGAGTCGCTCGATCGAGCGCAGCGCTGTACAGGATCGCCTGGGTTCCATCGATGACGCCCGCCGCAGCAGCGTCGATGATCCCATCGCCACTCCCGGCGAGCACCACGACGTCCTCACGCACCCGTTCGGTCGGAACCGAATCCGGCACATCGGCCAAGACGACCGGTGGAATCGGCTGGCCGACACGAGGGTCGCCGATCGAACGATTGTCGATCATCGGGATCTCCGTGCCCATCACGACCGGCTCACCGAACGACGTCGACTCGAAGTCACTCAGTTCGTCCACCACGACCTCCGGCCGGGCAAGTCGAAACCGGTCGTAGGAGACGTCGCCGGAGATCCAGATCGTGTCGACGCCCAACAGGCGAGCGACCGCCTCGACGGCGTCGGGTTCGATCGTGTCGCTCTGGAAACGGTCGTCCAACGCGAAGACGAGATCCATCGCCGCAGGGCTCCCCAGCGGCAGCAGGTCGCGGGTGACCAGCGGTCGCTCGGTGAGGGCGGGGAGCGGCTGGTCGACGGTGTAGCCCCACTGGAAGGCACCGAATTCGGTGCCGGGCAACTGCAGCACCCGGTAGCCGTCCGGTCGAGCATCAAGATCCGCGGCGGCGTCGAGCCACGCCTGCGGTGGCTCCTGATCGCGTTCGAGCGCCTCGTCGACGAACCCGCCGTTGCGGAGCGCCGGCAAGGCGACCACGGCAACGAGACCGATCGCCCCAGCTGTCACCAACCGAACCACCACTGGGTTCACACGCAGCTTCGGCACGCGCACGCTCATCACGACCTGCGCCGCTCCCAGCGCAACGCCCAGGAGCAGAACAGGAACCGCTCGGGTGCTGCTTCGAAGCGCGAGGGCCAGCCCGCCTTCACCGTCACCGACCAGCAACGACATCAGCGGCGACGGATCGTCGATGGGATGCACGCCAACACCGAGCACGATTCCGGCACCGACGAGGAGTGCAGCAAAACGACGGTGTTCCCATCGACATGCTGCGATGCCGACGAACCCGGTCAACACGACGAACCAGCCCAACAACATCGTTCGGCTGGACGCGAGGTGATCGATCGACGCGGTGGTCGTCGCCGCATATGCATCGCGGACGTAGAACAGCCAGTACCCGAGTCCTCTGGTCACCTCGGTCGACGTCGACGTGAACGACACGGCTTCGAGCGACTCCGAGTACGCCAGGACGTCAGCGCCGTGGCGCCCCTGGATGATCAGCATCACGATCCACCAGAGCGACACGCCCAGGCACAAACCGGCAGTTTGCGCTGCGGTGGTGAACGCCTTGCGCCAAGTGATCGATCGTCCCAACGCGGCGTGTACGAGCCAGAGCGCGGGGGCGGGGATCACCATCGCCAACGCGGTGGCGTTGACGGCCCCGACGGTGAAGACCACGAGCGCGATCGCGGCCGGGTATCTCCATCCGGGACGCCGGGTGGCCAGCACGGTGAACGCGACGATCCAGCCGAGTCCGGCCCAGGGGAGGAGGAGGACCGAGGTGCGCGAGATGTACGGCAGCACGTAGGGCGACAGCTGGTACACGAGTCCAGCGACGAGCGCAGCAAGCGGGTTCGCGCCGAGCACCCGGGCGAGATATCTCGCGCCGAGGCCGCCGGCGACGAGGAGCGTGCCGATCCACAAGCGGTGAGCAACCCAGTCGGCCACGCCAAGGGACTCGAAGAACCAGAACCACGGCCCCGTGGGCCAGAGGTACGCGATGTGTTGGTGCGGCACCCAGCCGGCGAACTGGCGAGGATCGAACGACGTCGTGGCGTCGGCAAGGAACCTGCCGGGGTTCAAGTAGACGTACAGCTTCGAGTCGGTCGGCATCCGACCAGGAGATGCGGAAAGCGCAGGCCCATACGCGAGCACCGCCAGCACCGCAACCGAGATGGACATCTGGAACCGTCGAAGCTGGCTGACGAGCCAGCCGGTCGAGTCGTTGCTCGTCATCACACCCGCGGCAACAGCCGGGAGACCTGCTTGGCCAACTTCAACACGCCTTGCTTCGAGCTGCGGCGGTGATGCGACGCACCGTCGTCATCCGTGCTCGCACGGTTCGCAACAAACCAGTCGTAGCTCTGCGCGAACATCTCGTCGGTCGACCAGCGCGGCGCCCAATCCAGCTGCTCTCGCAAGTGCTCGATGTCGAACCACATCGACTTGGAGTACATCATCCAGTGGTACGGCGCAAACGGAGTGATGCCGAGCCCGGCGGTGGCCTTCATGCCGAGCGACGCCGGACCAGCCGGGAGCGACCGAACTTCGGCACCTGTGGCTGCGTGCTCGCACAGCGCCTCGAGCGTTTCGCGCATCGTGCCGAACCGGTCGGTACCGACGTTGAAGACGCCGGGCCCTTCCTTGGCCGCTGCGAGGATGCACACGTCGGCGAGATCGTCGGAGTGAACGAACTGGTAGCGGTTCGATCCGTCGCCGAGGACGATGGGATCTTTCCCGTCAGCGATCCACTCGAAGAGAATCCCGAAGATGCCGAGCCGGCCGTGGCCGAGGATCGTGCGCGGTCGCACGATCGAGACATCGAGACCGTCCTGTGCGGCAGCGAGACACGCCCACTCAGCGGCGAGCTTGGCGTGGCCGTATGCCTCCATCGGAGCGGGCACCGTGTCGGGGAGCACGGGGTTGATCTTCGGGACGCCGAACACTGCACTGGACGACGTGTGGATCACTTTGCTCACGCCCGCCTCGGCGCTGGCGTCGAGCAAGTTCACGGTTCCATCGACGTTGACTGTTCGCAACAGCTCGTGGTCCTTTGCGAGCGGCACCTGCGCCACGTTGTTCAACACGACGTCGATGTCCTCGACGGCCTCGCGGACCACGCGCCGATCGCGAACGTCACCTGGGACGAACTCGACGTCGCCAGGACGGTCATCGGCGTCGTTGAGGTCGAGCACGCGGACTCGGTGCCCGGAGCCGTGAAGCCGCTGGACCACGAGTGAGCCGAAGTATCCGCTGCCTCCGGTGACGAGGTAACTGGTCACAGTTCGATACCTTGCTCCACGCACCAGCGAATGCTGTTGCGCATTCCGGTAGCGAGCGAGACCTGAGGGTCGTACCCGAGTTCCGTGCGCGCCGCCGAGATGTCCACCGCGATGTTCTTGTTCATCTCGCCGAGCACGTGGAACTGCGTGATGTACTTGCCGGCCTTCTGCGTGACCGTGTCGATCTTTTCCGCAACGGATCCCGCGAGGTTCGGCAGTTTGAAGGAATTCTCCTTCACCTCGAAGCCTTCTGCACGCAGCGCATCACCGACGGTCTCGACGATCTCGTTGACCGTGTACGACTCCGCGTCGGCGATCCACCACCCACGACCGGGGTCGGTCACGGTCAGCTCAGCACGAACGATGCCCTGCACGAGGTTGTCGATGTAGGTCATCGAGCGGACCTGGCCGCCGTCGCCCAGAATCGGGAACCTGCCCTTCTTCACCATGGTGAAGAAGGTGGTCTGGCGCGCCGGTTGATGGGGCCCGTAGAACCAGGGTGGTCGAACCATGACGGCGTTCAGCCCATCGTCCACGGCTGCCAGCACTGCCAACTCGCCCTGCATCTTCGAGCGCCCGTACCCGAGATACGGGTGATACGGCTCGTCGTTCCGGAAGCGATCATTGCGTGCGCCATTGGTACCGAACGGACTGTTCGAAGACACGTGAACGACTCGGCGCACACCGTGGCGGGCTGCTGCCTCCATGACATTGCGGGTTCCGAGGTGGTTCACGGCGTCGAACTCGTCCATCGAGGCGGCCGGATGGATCACTCCCGCCGTGTGAATCAGATCGACCGGGCCTGACAGGCCATCGAACAGCGCGTTCAGGCTCGCGGCGTCGGTGACATCGCCCCGTGCGATGTCGAGGCCATCTGGCAGGTGCTTGGTGGACTCCTCGGGGCGCACGAGCCCCCGGACGATCCCGGATCGCCCGAACTCGCCATCTCCGAGCAGGGCCGTGGTGAGTCCCGTGCCCAACCACCCGGTCGCGCCGGTCACGACGGTTGCCGCTGGCGGGTCGATCACCTGGAGTTGATTGCTTCCTGCGTCATTCATGGCGATGTCATCCTGCCCGCTGGTCGGCGTAGCGTCGCGCATTGCGGATGGCAATCGCCATCACCGACGCCTGCGGGTTGACACCCGGAGCCTCGGGGAGCAGTGCTGCGTCGTTGACGAACACGTTGTCGGTGCCGTGTACGAGGCCGTGACTGTCGGTTGCACAGCGCTTCTCGTCATCGCCCATCGGCGCGGTCGAGCACAGATGCACGGTCATCACGCTCGCCTTGGACGCAGCGAACCTCGAAGCCATGTCGCCGATGTCTGCGCGGGTGCGCACGATTGGCGCACCCTTGAACGCGGGATACACCTCCTCCGCGTCCGCTTCGAGCATCACGGTCGCAAGCCGGGCCAGACCTTGGCCGAGCAGATCGCGATCCCGTTTCGTCAACCGGTACGTGACGATCGGGTCCCGCATGCCCGGCACGGCCTGAACCATGCCGCGACCTTCGCTGGTGATCGCCGCGTAGTAGATCGCCAGCTCCGGCCACTTCGTGACCGCCTTGCCGAAGTCACGCCAGTTGTCCGTCAGAGCGAGCGCGACCAACCCTGGGTGACTTGCGGATCCGCCGAACGACATGTTCGGCGCGAACTCCTTCACCTGAAAGACGGAAACGTCTTCTGGGGTGTTCACCGCTCCGTGCTCAGCGGCATCGAACTTCGCCGACAGCTTGACCGTGGGGTGAACTGCCAGGGTCCTACCGATCCGATGCCGCAGCCCTGCGCGTTGAAGGATTGCCGGCGTCTGAATCGCACCGCCACAGACGATCACGTCACGGAAGGCGATCGTGACCGGGTTGCCGGCGTGGGTGAGTTGCGCAGAGACCGCTCGACGCCCGTTGCGGACGATCTTGTCGAGGCGGTGGTCGCACAGGATCCGCGCGCCAGCGTCGAACGACCTCGGCAGGTACGTCCGGGTCATGCTCTGGCGTCGGCCCTGAGTCGCTCCGGCACCCTCCGGATAGGTCATCCAGCGGGGGATCTCGCCGTTCTGCCAGCCGAGCTTGTCCGCACCGCGCTGCAGGATGCGGCTTGCCGCGGTGTGCTCACCGGGCACCGGTTGGACGCTCAGCGAATGTTCCACCTCCTCACAGATCGCCAGGATGTCATCGGTCGCGAAATCCTTGATCGAATAGCGCGAGCGCCACCGCTCCAGCGTCTCTTCGGGCGGACGCCAATACAACCCGCTGTTCACCTCGGTGCCACCCCCGGCACAGCGGCCCTCGGTATACGCAATCGACGGAACGCCCAACGCCACGGTGACGCCGCCCGAGCGATATTGCTTGTCCATCTGGTCAAGCGAGAACGGCGACACGGACCCCTGGTCGACCCACGGCCCCTCTTCGACGATGAGGACGTCGTGGCCCGCTTCAGCGAGGATCGCCGCAGAGGTGGCACCACCGGCTCCCGACCCCACGATCAGTACGTCGCACTCGTGGTGCGTGGTCATGGGGCGACGCCTGTTCCACCGTCGACGGTGGTGTCCGGCCACGTCTCCCAGACGTACGCGAATCCGAGTGACCGAACGAGCCGCGGGTACTCGGCGAGCAGCGGAATCGGCAACTTCGTCACGAATCGACGCATGGTGGCGTGTCCGACGATCATCCCGGTGACGTCGACGAACCGCCCGATCATCAGCACACCAAAGCGAGTCAACGACGGCAACACCTGGACACGACGACCGATGAAGTCGATGACCTCGCGACGCCGATCGTCACTGAGCAGCGGGAGTTCATTGGTGAGCAGGCCGTCTGCGAAACGCGCCACCGTGCTGGGTGTGCTCACTGTGCCGGACATGACCGGGAGATCCTACCGAGCAGTCCCGCAGGCAGCCGTTCGACGTCAGTCGTGATGCTGATACGCACGGCGCCGCCGTTGGAGCGTCACGGCGTCTCGGATCGCCCACCACGTGACGAGCAGAAACGCTTCCCGGACGATGTTGCCGCTCATCTTCGAATCTCCGGCGATCCGATCGCGGAACGTGATCGGTACTTCGACGATGCTGCAGCCGGTTGCGACGGCGCGATACGTCATCTCGATCTGGAATCCGTAGCCCTCCGCTCGCACCGCTTCGAGGTCGATCCGCCGGAGTGTGTCGGCGAGATACACCCGATAGCCGGCGGTTGCATCGTTGATGGCGAGCCCCAGCGCAATGGCGGCGTAGCGGTTGCCCCATCGCGACAGCCAGGTACGTCGCCTCGGCCAACCGACGACCGAACCGCCCGGCACGTACCTCGACCCGATCACCAGCGAGATGTCTCGACGGGCGAGGTCGAGCATGGTCGGCAAGACAGCGGGGTCGTGCGAAAGGTCGGCATCGATCTCCACCACAGCGTCGTAGCCGTTCTGGAGTGCGATTCCGAAGGCATGCACGTAGGCGTCCCCGAGCCCGAGCTTCTGATCACGCTCGACCAACTGGACGCGGCCTCCGAAGCCACGCCGTGCCCGAACGATCGCGCGCGTGCCGTCGGTCGACGCATCGTCGATCACCAAGATGTCCGCATCCGGCACATGATTATCGAGTCCGTCGAGGAGCTCGGCGATGTTGTCGGCTTCGTCGTGCGTCGGAACGACGACGAGCGTCCGCATCACGGGATGGCGCCGAAGACGGCGTACAGATTGGTCAAGATGGCGAGCCCCGCTCCGCAGGCGACCACCACGAGATTCCAGCTCTGTCGTTCCCAGCTGAGCGCATCGTCACCGACTTCAACTTCCGGAGCCTTCTTGGTCCTGGAGTCGTCGCCA
Source organism: uncultured Ilumatobacter sp. (assembly GCA_938044705.1). Taxonomy (GTDB): domain Bacteria; phylum Actinomycetota; class Acidimicrobiia; order Acidimicrobiales; family Ilumatobacteraceae; genus Ilumatobacter_A. The sequence goes on from CALIOL010000101.1 coordinate 10,545, forward strand.
GACTGGGGCCACCACGCAGCAACGGCAATGAACAACGGAAACGCGGTGAACACGAATCTCGGTCGGGCGGTCACGGTTTCGGGAATCAGCATGAGTGCGACGATGACGAAGCTGAAGGCGACCCATGGAAGCGGGAGTCGTCGCTTGAACGACGCGTACGCCATGAGCGCAAGTGCGGCGAGTGACAACACCGTCAGAGCATCTGCGGTCGAGTCGAACGGACTCGTGATGAAGCTCAGCGTGTTTTCGACCGCGGTCGCTCCAAAGCTGGTGCCCTCGGACCACGCCTCGGTCTGCACCCGGAACCAGGCGCCGCGTTCTCCGGCAGCATCGTCGACGTACCACTGGAATCCGACGAAGCCCAGTGGCGCGAGCGCAACGGAGAGCAACGACGACCACTGACGTTTGGTCTTGATCGCGATCGCCGACGCCACGAAGCACGCCAGGACGATCGCGACACCGTTCGGCCGCGTCGCCGTGGCGAGTGCGGCCGCAAGGCCGGCGAGCAGCCACTGTTCGTCGTACAGCAGGAGGAGGCACGCCGCGGCGAACACGATGAAGAGCGCTTCGGAGTAGGCGAACGACAGGACGAACGAGCCCGGAAAGACTGCGAACAACACCATCGACCGGGCAGCGACCGATGCGGAGAACACGCGCCGGGCAAGCAGGCCGACGAGGACGACCGCGACGGCACCGAGAATGAAGTTGAGGAGGAGCGCTGCGACGGTGTCGCCCCCCGGCAGGACAGCATCGAAGACACGTACTGCTCCTGGGTACATCGGGAAGAACGCCGCCCGAGCCTCTGTCTGCTCGTAGGTGATGTTTGCGGGGATGTTCTCGGGATACCCGTTGCGCACCAGTTCGAGGTACCAGCGCCCATCCCACGACGTGAAGACCTGCGAGATCAGCGCGACCACGCCCTCCTCGGGCTCGCCGTCCTCTCGAGCGTCGATCGTGATCTGGGATGCACGGATCACCGCTCCGCCGAAGACGCACAGGCGCGACACGAGGTAGGCGAGGAGACCGACCGTGACGGCACGTCTCCAACGGAGCTGCTCGAGGTCGAGCACGACTTCACCAGAATGACTCGTGCGGGTGGTCGCGCTGGTGGGCTCCGGCACACTCGGCACATTGGGCACACTCGGTGGCTCGGGAACGCTGATTGCGGTCTTGGTGTGGGGGAGGTGACCGACCGCCGGCGTCGCAGGCGCAGGGAGCGGCACGGACTGCGGTACCGCTCGTGCCGGCGGTGGCGGGAGGCTCTCGTTCAAGATTTCGGTCATCGTCGTTTCTCGTCGAACAGATGGAGCGTGCAGCTCACCAGCGCGCCATCGGCAGAATTCGTTGCTTCGGGCCGAACTTCGGTGCGCCGTTCCCGTGTGCGCAAACGGCTCTCACGATCCGGCCGCGCCGACCTTCATACGGTGCAAGAAGCTCCAGCATACGTTCGTCTGTGGCGCGGGCCTCTTCGGCAAGGTTCCAGGCCACGATGTTCTTCACGTGGTAGTCGCCGACCGGGACGGCGTCGACATCTCCCAGTGCCGGACCAGTGACACAACCTGTCGTCCAGACGCCGACGCCGGGGATCAACTGCAGGAGGCGAGCGGCCTCTTTCGGCGACAAACCGGCCCACGCCCAGAACTTCGCGGCGTGTCGAGCAACCTCGATCAACGGTTCGGCCCGCTTGCGCTCGATGCCGAGCGGATGAAACCACCAGCTCGGTTGACGAGCGAGCACGCCGGGCGCCGGGGGCGCGAGCAATCGCGGGAACGGTCCAGGGGCAGGGTCGCTCAGCTCGCGACAGAGCAGGGCCCATTGATGCTTTGCTTCGACAGCCGTGATGCGTTGTTGGAGGATGGTCGGCAGGAGCTCGTGGTAGAGCGTTCCGCTGGCGCCGAATCGCACGAGACGGTTCGCCCGGGCGGTCGCTGCCACGACCGGGTGTGCGTCGGTCTCGAGTTGCGCGTCCCCTGGATCCAGGTCGCCGACCATGTGCGGCACGCGGGCGAGCAGCCAATCAGCGCCGGGCCCCCACGTCTCCGCATCCAGCGCCGTCGACGCAGACCAACGCAGCAACACGGTCGCTGGCCCGTCGGGCGTCCACGTCGCACGCACGAAACGGCCTGCTCCGTCGCGGCCGCGCCCACCTCGATCGAGCCACGTCGTCGGGTCGTTGCGGCCGTGGCGATACCACGCCAAGGTGGCTCCGACGTCGACATCGCGGATTGCTGAAGCAATCCGCGTTCCTCGATCCAGCACCGCCATCGGGGGAGGACCGTACCAGTCCGAGCGAGCCGCCTGAACGATCGTCGGCGAGCACTCCTCGCTCCTAGGCTCGCGGTGTGGACGACGCATCGGAGCCGATCCCTGCTCGACGCGACGGATGGCTCGAGTTCCCGCACTCATCCCGCCTGGCACCAACCGACCCGCGTGCCGCCGAGATCCTCGGCCGCCACCGCGAAGCGGTCGATTCGAATCTGCCGACATACGCCGACCCGGTGAGTGGGTTCAGCGTTTTCACCGCAGCATTTCTTGCCAAGCGCGGCTACTGCTGCGAGTCGGGATGCCGGCACTGCCCATTCGTGACCTGATCAGCCCGGACGTTTCAGCCTTGTGAACGGTGCCGGAAGAACATCGCTCGGACCCGAACATTTTGTACAGTTCGCGCCATGACGGTCTCCGTCCCTCACTCACTCGACGATGCCGTTCGCCTCCTTGGCGAGCATCCGGATGCGATGCTTCTCGCTGGCGGCACCGACGCGATGGTCGAAATCAACGATGGTCACCGGCGGCCAAACGCCATGGTGATCGCACTGAACCGCGTGCCGGACCTCCGGTCGTGGCGACATGATCCCGTGAGCGGAACGGTCACGATCGGTGCGGGGGTGACCTACACCGAGCTGATGCAGGAACCGCTCGCCGAGCTCCTTCCCGCTCTGGCCGAGGCGTCGCGCACCGTCGGTTCTCCGCAGATCCGAAACGCTGGGACCCTCGGCGGGAATCTCGGCACCTGTTCGCCCGCAGGCGATGGACTCCCCGTGCTCTCGGCGCTCGACGCCGAGATACGCATCGTCTCCTCGAGCGGCGAACGAACGATCTCGGTCCACGACCTGATGGTCGGCGTGAAGCAGACGTCGCTGCTCCCCGGCGAACTCATCGCCGAGATCGACCTGAAGGTACGTGCCGGTTGGCAGGGCTACGCCAAGGTCGGTGTGCGCAACGCGATGGTCATCGCCGTCGCCAGCGCCTGTCTCGCGGTCGACTCCGAGCAACGCCGAGTCTCGATTGCGCTCGGCTCGGTGGGCCCCACGGTGCTCCGCTGCGCCGACGCCGAGCAGCAACTGTCGAACGCGGTCGACTGGACGTCAGGAGCGGTATCGCCCGACGCGATCAGAGAGTTCGGCACGCTCGTCAGCGCAGCCAGCACACCGATCACCGATCACCGATCGACTGCGGAGTACCGGAGTCATGCCGTGGGCGTGTTGGGCGCCCGACTTGCGCGCCGAGCCTTTGCCACCTCAGAAGGAGCTGCAGGATGAGCAATCAGTTCTTCACCTTGAGAGTGAATGGAGCCGACCACGAAATTGCCGACTCGTGGCTGGGCGAGAGTCTGCTGGACGTGCTCCGGGACCGAGCGGGACTGATGGGTTCGAAGGGCGCATGCACGCAGGGCGAGTGCGGCTCGTGCAGCGTCATGGTGGATGACAGCCTGGTGTGTTCGTGCCTCGTCATGGCGGCAACAGCCGTCGATCAGGAGATCGTGACGATCGAAGGTGTCGCGCCCATTGGCGCCCCCAGCGACGTCCAACAGGCATTCGTCGATGCGGGAGCCGTCCAGTGCGGGTTCTGCACGCCTGGCCTGATCATGGCGGTCCACGATCTGCTCGACCGCACGTCGGAGCCGACCGACACGGAGATTCGTGAAGAACTGGCTGGCAACGTCTGCCGATGTACCGGCTACGGGCGAATCATCGAAGCGGTACAACAGGTAGCAGTCCAACGTGGAGGTGCGAAATGACCACGACCGAGACGGCAGTCGAAGCACCGACAGAGGTGCGTGCCGGCACGATCGGCGACTCGCCGGTGCGACCCGACGGCATCGAGAAGGTGCAGGGGACGTACGAGTTCTCATCGGACCTGTCAGCCGCTGGATGTCTCTTCGGCGCGACGTTGCGGTCGCCTCACCCATACGCCCGAATCAACTCGATCGATCTGTCCAGCGCATGGAAGATCGACGGCGTCGAAGCAATCATCACCGCCGAGGACGTTCCCGGCAAGGCAACGTACGGTCTCATCGCTCAAGACCAGCCGGTGTTCGCTGCCGACACCGTCCGCTACGTCGGCGAGCCGGTCGCGGCGGTCGCAGCAACCGACCCCGAGACCGCACGGCGCGCCCTCGCCGCGATCAACGTCTCGTATGAGATCCTCGAGCCGCTGCTCGACCCGGAACTCGCCATCGGCGACGCACGTGAGCCGATCCACCCCGACGGCAATCTGATCCGCCATCAGCACATCGCTCACGGCGATGCGTCAGCGACGGGGCCGATCGTGGTCGAAGGGACCTATGAGATCGGGATGCAAGATCAGGCATTCCTCGGTCTCGAGGCAGCCATTGCCCATCCGGACCCCGGTGGTCGCGGTGTGGAACTGCATGTCGCTACGCAGTGGCTCCACGAAGACCAGACTCAGATCGCTGCGTGCCTCGGCCTCCCCGACGATCAGGTTCGCCTCGTCCTCGGCGGCGTCGGTGGAGCATTCGGTGCGCGTGAGGACATCAGCCTGCAAGTCCATACCTGTCTCCTCGCACTCAGGCTGGGACGGCCGGTGCGCATGGCGTACTCGCGAGCGGAGAGCTTCCTCGGCCACGTCCACCGGCACCCGGCGACGATCTGGATGCGCCACCACGCCGACGCCGATGGGCGGTTGGTGAACGTCGAGGCGCGGTTCTTGTTCGACGGTGGGGCTTACGCGTCGACGTCCTCGGCCGTTCTCGTGAACGGCATCACCATGGCCCAGGGTCCGTACCGGTGCGAAAACGGCACGGTCGACGGGTACGCGGTGCGGACGAATCATCTGCCGTGCGGAGCGATGCGTGGCTTCGGGGCCGTTCAAGCGTGCTTCGCCTACGAGTCACAGATGGACAAGATCGCGGACGCAGCAGGCATCACACCGCAAGAGGTTCGGCTGCGAAACGCGATGCGTACCGGCGACACCCTGCTCACTGGCCAGCCAGTGCTCAACGTCGCACCCGTGGAGGAGTGCATCCGCGAGACCGCAGCGCTTCCTCTTCCGGATGAGCCGGTGGGTGGCGCCCCGCTCGCAGATGGCTCGCCAGACGCCATGAAGTTGCCGGGCGGAGCGGGCAGAACCGCCGACTCGCCCGACATCGTCCGGGGGATCGGGTGGGGGGTGTCGATCAAGAACCTGATGTACTCCGAGAACTTCGACGACTTCTCCACGGCTCGGTGTCGGCTCGCCGACGGCGTCGTGACCTTGAAGTTCGCAACGGCCGAAGTCGGTCAAGGGTTCATCACGATCGCCGGACAGATCGCACGAACCGTGCTCGGCGTGGATGACGTGGTCTTGGACACCATCGACACCGAGGTCGGCTCGGCCGGGTCCACCTCGGCGTCCCGCCAGACGTGGATGAGCGGGGGAGCGGTCGACGCGGCGTGCCGCGCTGCTCGTGAACGGCTCTTCGAATCCGTTGGCAACGCGCACGGGATCGAACCGATCAGGTTGATGATCGAGGGCACCGACGTGATCGACACCGCTGGCGATCTCCGTGTCTCCGTCGCTGCTGCGAGCGCTGGGCTCGACATCGACGAGACGGTCGAATACCACCACCCCCCGACCGAAGACCTCGATGAGAACGGCCAGGGCAACTGCCATACGGCCTTTGCGTTCGTTGCTCACCGAGCTGTTGTCGATGTGGACCCCGAACTGGGCCTGGTGAAGGTCGTGCAGATCGCGACCGCTCAAGACGTCGGCAACGCCCTCAACCCACTGTCGGTGGTGGGTCAGATCGAGGGTGGTATCGCCCAGGGGCTCGGACTCGCTGTCATGGAAGAGATCATCCAAGTCGACGGCGTGATCCGAAACGGCAACTTCACCGACTATCTCCTCCCCACGTTTCTCGACATGCCGCCGGTCTTGGCCACCTTGATCGAGCAACCCGACCCGCACGCCCCGCTCGGAGCGAAAGGCGTCGGCGAACCTCCGTGCATCTCGTCCACGCCCGCAGTCGTTGCAGCAATCCGCGATGCGCTTCGCCAGGCGGG
>CALIOL010000102.1 GCA_938044705.1 uncultured Ilumatobacter sp.
CGGTCCGCTGGTCGTCGCCGACGTCGGCTGGGGCGGCACGATTCAAGAGGGACTGACCCGCATTCTGCGCGCGGGCGGCATCGACCATGAGGTTGTCGGGCTGTACTTCGCGCTCTCGGCACCGGGCGAGGAGCGTCTCGCTCGCGGTGCTCGGATGCACTCCTACCTCCCGAACATCACCGAAGACCCGCAGGCAGCCGTGTACAGCCGGTCCGTTGCGCACCACGCGGACACGATCGAGCGCATCATGACGCCCGCGATCGGCACGCTGCTCGACATCGACGAGCAGGGTCTGCCTGTCTGTCGCCCGGTTGATCACGATCCGATTCCGCCATCGCTGCAGGCCGCCCAACGCGCAATGCAGCTCGTCGTGCAACGCCTCGCGGACCCGGCCACCGGTCTCAGTGACCTCACCGACCATCGATGGCTCGACCCGTCACTTCGCGCCGCCTTTGCTCGCTCCATCTCCCAGGCGATCAGCGCGCCGAGTCGCCCCCTCGCACAGGCGCTCGGCTCGTGGCCCCACGACGATGTCGCCGGAACCGGACATCGTTCGATCGCGGGAACCGAACTTGCGATCGCCACGACCTACGCCACCGCACATGATCTCGATCTCCTCGATCCGGCGGGGAGGAGCTGGGTCGCCGGGGTCGCTGGGGTCGTCAATCCTGCGCTGTCTGCTCAACTCGTCGCAGCCCAGGGCGGCGTGCCACTCGATCGACTCGCACCGGAGGCGGAGACCGGCGTGGCGCGACTCGCAGCGTTCGAAGTCGGCTCGGATATGTCGCAGCTGCAGCTGGCGCGGGTCGTCCATGCAGCTCCCGAAGGTTGGTCGCTGATTCGCCTCAGCGGCGAGGTCGGGTCACTGCGAAGCCTCCGGTTCGATGCCGGCGAGTTGCCTGGCCTCGTGGAGGTCGGACACTTCGTCGTACGCCTGACGACGACGCGAACCTTCGATGAAGGGACTCGATTCGTCCAGCTCGGTGACGCCGACCTGACCTGGGTCGCATCACATCCGCTCGACGACCACCGCTTCGCGTACCGGCGAGGCGGGCATCTGCTGCTCGACATCGACGATGCGCTCGCTCCGCTCGTGCGTGCGATCGACGTCACCGTCGGCTTCCGAACCTGGCGGCTCGACGACGACGATGCGCTCAGCCGCCCGCCCGTGGGTCAGCGCGTGTCGACGCAGACGCGGCGAATCGCGAGTGCCGTGAAGCGCCGGCTCTGACCGGTCATCCCCAAGAGCGACGACCGTCGGGCAGATCCTCGTAGGGCGGGGCGCCGGATCGGTGCGGCAGTTCGAGCCAGTCGTTGCGACCTGGGGTCAGGTTCGGATTCGAGTACGGGTCGACGTACAACTCTGGCCCCCAGCGCGCTTCGATCAACGCAGTTTCGTCCGGGTCGATCGGGTGCGAGAAGCTCCGACTCTCGAAGTGATACCAGCTCGCATGCGGCGTCCACAGGATGCGGTATCCAGCGGCGCGGACCGTCATCGACAGGTCGACGTCGTTGTAGTTCGCGGGGAGGTCGGTATTCATGCCGCCCAAGCCGACGAACACCTCGCGTCGCATCAACGAACCCGCAGCCGTCGCACCGACGCACTCGCGCACGACGTTGCACATGTTGTACGGGCCCGGATGTGACGACGCCCAACCCAGCAGCGAATGGGTGATCGTCCCGTGGTACAGGTGCCCGGCGTGCTGCAACGTCGTGTCGTCGAACAGCAGCTTCGCACCGACCATGCCGACGTCAGATTGTTGAGCGAGCCCGACCATTTCGGCAACGCTGCCGGCCTCGATCATCTCGGTGTCGTCGTTCAACAACAGGACGTACTCCCCCGTTGCAGCCGCCACGCCCTCGTTGATCGAGTCCGAGAAGTTGAAGGGTCGGTCGTAGTCGACGATGCACAGTGCGTCGCCGACGAGCCGCCGCAGGCCGCGAGCAACCACCGGTTCGCTCCGAACGTCGAGGACCACCACGAATTCGAGATCGATGTCCGGCTCGCGGTCGACCATCGACGCGACGGCGTCGTGCACGAAGATCCGCTCGGCACCCCAGATTCGCCCTCGGGTCCCGCAGGTTGGGATCACCACCGAGACACGCGGCCGCCCGCGGAGCCGGCGCCGAGTCCGAACCACACCGGGCTGGTCGGTCTGTGTGACGTCGGCATCGATCCCGCAGCGTTCGAGGTGCGCCGCGACCGCCCGAACCTGGCTGTTGATCGCCGTTGGCTTGTTGCCGCTGTCAAGCGCCGAGCTGTTCGGCGCCTGACGCCAGTGCAGGAGGATCTCGGGGATGTGATGGAACGGTGCTGCGACTTCGGCGAGGCGGAGCAACAGGTCGTGATCTTGGGCTCCGTCGGTTCCTGGCGTGAACCCACCGACTTCGTCGACCAGCGCTCGACGAGCGACCACGAGGTGGGTGATGTAGTTCTGGTGACGGAGCCGCTCGAGCGAGAACTGCGGCTTGTACATCGGCCAAGCGCACCGCCCGTCCGGCCGCATGAGGTCGTGATCGCTGTAGATCACACCGGGAGCGTCGTCGCCTTCGAGCGCCTCGCTGACCGAGGCGAGTGCGTCGTCCACCAGCACATCGTCGTGATCGACCAACACGACGAACTCACCTGTCGCTGCACCGAGCGCGTCGTTGGAAGCAGCAACGATGCCGCCGTTCTCTGCGCGACGCACGACCCGTCGAGTCACCGGCCCGGGCTGCGACTCTGCGTCGCGGAGAACCGCTGCCACCTCCGGGCGTGTCGAGCAGTCGTCGACCAGGATGTGCTCGATGCCCGCGGCGGCGACCGCCGGGTCCGAGGCCTGCGCATCGACCGACGCAATGCACGCTGCCAGGTGCTCGGGTTCGGGGTTGAAGACGGTTGTGAGCACGCTGAAGCGAGGG
>CALIOL010000103.1 GCA_938044705.1 uncultured Ilumatobacter sp.
CTATCGCCAGGCCCACGAGCGAGGCGTGAAGCTGATCGGCGCCACCGCGCACTACGCCACCGCCGATCTCGACGAGGGGCCGATCATCGCTCAGGACACTCATCACGTGACCCATCGCGAGACCGTCGCTCAGCTCACCGCTGCGGGTCGCGACGTGGAGACCACCGTGCTCGCACGCGCCGTGCGAGCCCACCTGGAACACCGTGTCGCCACGCACGGCAACAAGACCATCGTGTACGCCTGAGAGCGAACAGGTGCCCACTGCGTTGTGGGCTGGGCGCCGCTCCGCGCGAACGGTTCAGTCGGTGGGAGCTGGTTTGCTTCGGCGACCTCGACGTGACGGCGCCCCCGAAGGTTCCCAACTGAATCGCTTGATGGCGATCAGTAGCCCCACAGCGCCCCACGCTGCGACGAACGCGAGACGCCCTGGCGAGAAGCCCGAGCCGTCGATGAACGGATTGAAGCAGTCCTGGAACGCGTTCACGAAGGGCTTGAGCGGAAAGAAGGTGGCCACCCGGTGGAGGAAGCCTTCGTCATCGGTTGCGATGAAGACATCGGAGATGAATGCCAACGGCAGGATCGTCGCATTCACCATGGCAGCCGACGAAGAAGCCGTCTTGATCACCGACACGAGAGCCATGCCCAACGCCGCAAACGACGCCACGCCGATCAGCAACGTCACCGCAGCTGCCGGCATCTTCACCCAGTCGACCTGCAGGTCGTACAGCACCACGCCCATCGCCAACATCAGCAGGACACTGACCACGGCGATGACGATCGAAGACAGGATCAGGCCGGCGAGGTATGCCCACGTGGGCAGCGGTGTGCTCCGCCACCGCTTCAAGATTCCCTCGTCTCGCCGAATCGGCACCATGTTGCCGAGGTTGCTGTACGTCGCCGACACGGCGGTGTACGCGGCAAGCCCACCGGTGTAGAACTGGCGGATCGGCCACTCGCCCTCGTCGGTGGTGATCGTGTTGTCGCCGAACAGCGCGTTGAACAGCACCAACATCACGATCGGCAAGATGATCGTGAAGAACAGCGCGACGGGGACGCGCAGGAAGTACAGGATCTGGTAGCGGGTCTGGCGCACGATGAGCGCCGCGGTCGAAGGGAACGAACTCATCAGCCCTCCTCTGCCTGTTCGGTCAGTTGCAGATAGACCTCTTCGAGGCTCGCTCGCTTCACCGACAACGACTCGAGTTCCACGTTGTTCTCGACGGCCCACCCCGTCAGCCGGTGCACCACTTGCGTCGACCGGTCGACGGTCGCCTCGACGAAGCGGCCGCAGAGACGGACCTCGTGGTCGAGAATCGTGCCGAACGTGCTCACTGCATCGGCGACCGCCACGGACTCGGGAAGCTGGAAGCTGACCACCGTGCCACTGATCCCATCGATCAATTCCGACGGCGTGCCCTCCGCGATCATCCGGCCGTTGGCGAGCACGCCGACACGATCAGCGAGATGCTCCGCCTCGTCGAGATAGTGCGTCGTCAACAACACCGTCGTGCCGCCCTGGCCGAGCTGTTCGACGAGATCCCACGAGAGCCTTCGGGCCGACGGGTCGAATCCGGTAGTCGGCTCGTCGAGGAACAGCAGGTCAGGGGTGCCGATGATCCCGAGCGCGAGATCGACGCGCCGCCGTTGACCGCCGGAGAGCGAGCCGATCCGCTCGTCGACCTTTGCTTCGAGCCCGACCAGTCCCACCACTTCGTCGAGGGCTCGACGATTGCGGTACACGCTGCCGTACAGGTCGATCGCTTCGCGCACCGTGAACTCGTTCTCCACACCAGACGACTGCAAGACCACGCCGATCCGGTCACGGAACTCCCGATCGGCCGCTGCCGGGTCGAATCCCAGGACCGAAACCGATCCAGCGGTCGCAATTCGATGCCCCTCGAGAATCTCCACCGCCGTCGACTTACCAGCGCCGTTGTGTCCAAGCAGGGCGTACACCTCGCCGGGTTCGACACGGAAACTCACGCCATCGACAGCGTGATTGTCGCCGTAGTGCTTGTGGAGGTCATCGACCTCGATCGCAGCCATCAGGCGTCCTCACGACTCGCACGACTTGCCAACAACGCCGACATCACTGCTTTCCTCTCGGATCAGACGACGAGATCGGGAGTCCCGTGTCGTTGCGAAGGTGCTCGGCTGCCGGCACGAAGTACGCCATCAGCTCGTCGGCGACGCCATCGGGGACCGCTGAATCGCAGGTCACTTCCACGGCGTGGGCCATGTGCACGAGCCACCGGTCTCGCTCGAGCGGACCGACGTGGAACGGAAAGTGTCGCATCCTCAGCTTCGGGTGCCCCCGTTCTTCCATGTATGTCGTCGGCCCGCCCCAGTACTGAGCCAAGAACAGCTTCAACCGATGTCGAGCGCCTGTGAGGTCCGGCTGTTCCGGGTAGAGCGGCAGCAGCACCTCGTCGGTTGCGACCCCGTCGTAGAACGCGTCGACGAGCCGCTCGAAGAACGCCATCGAATCGCCCGCCTCATCAGCGACCCTTGAAAACAACGAAGACGCCGTGTCAGACACGGCGTCTACGTTACTGCCGAAGGGGGAAACGGCAGGTTTTTGGGGAGATGTTGCCGGCGTTCGCACGCCGGTGGTTGGTCAGAGTGCCGAGGCGTCGAACTTGCGGTATTCGACCAGTTCGTCGGACTGCACCACGAACGGCGTCGAGTCGTCACACGGGTCGAGGATGACGAACTGTTCGGTTGCGAGCAGCACGAGAACAGTCATGACATCGTCGTGGTCGGCCTTGGTCCGAACCTCGATCACGTCGCCGGCTTCGAGTTTTTCCATGAGGAGTGTGGTCATTGCGTGCTCTCTTCGATCTGTTGGAGGCCGTACGCCTCGCTGTTTCATTCATCGGGTCCAACCTCAGGTTTCTTGAGGATGTTCCTCCGAATTCGTGAAGGAATCGTGAACGAGGTCACAGAACGAGGCGGCCTCGTCGTCGGGCACGTTGGCCACGACGACGTAGCCGCGTCGAGAGCCGGCGAGTTCAGATCAACTCGTAGTGTCGATGCAGTTCGGTCTTGGTGGAACGATCGACGAGGTGGCTTCGATCGGCTTTCGGGGCACTCTTGACGACCTTCTTGTCGTACGGCACCACGAACTCGCCCGCTTCCGACATGTATCCGGCCGCAATCGGTAGATAGTGCGACGATCGCAAGAGACCGAGGTCGACGACGGCCCACTCCGGGCCACCGTCGTTGTCGTACACGACGTCGCTGATCGTTCCGATCAGACGATGTGATGGATCGACGACGTCATGGCCGCGGTAGCCGGCCTGGTGTTGATGGGTATTCGATTCTTCGGCGTTCACCGATGGCTCCGAGTCTCGCCCGCTGTTGGCTGAAACTGTTCGCTACCCGCTTGTGACAGCGTGCCACCTCAGCGGTCGTCGAATACCGCGGCTCAAGGAATTGTCACTCGAAGTGCGGTTCGACCCGACCCGGGAACAGGTCCGGCAACTCGGTGCTCACGCTGTTGGAATACTCGGCCGGACGCTTCTCGAGAAAGCTCTCGATCCCCTCGGCCGCGTCGGCGCTCGGCCCACGCAGTGCAATCCCTCGTGAGTCGGCTCGATGCGCCTCCATCGGGTGGTTGGCTCCGAGCATGCGCCACAGCATCTGACGCGTCAGCGCGACGGACACGGGCGCAGAGTTCTCGGCGATGTCGCTCGCGATCGCCCTCGCAGCAGGCATCAGGTCGTCCGCCGCGTGAACGCTCCGCACCAGGCCGCCCTCGTGTGCCTCCGATGCCGGGAACACACGTCCCGAGTAGCACCATTCGGCGGCTTGGCTGATACCGACCAGCCGTGGCAGGAACCACGACGAACACGCCTCCGGCACGATGCCGCGGCGGGTGAAGACGAATCCGAACTTGGCGTGCTCGCTCGCCAGCCGGATATCCATCGGCAACGTCATCGTCACGCCGACGCCGACCGAGGCTCCGTTGATCGCGCCGATCACCGGCTTCTTCGAGTCGAAGATCCGCAAGCTCACGAGTCCACCCCCGTCGCGAGGTACGCCGACATCGGTCTGCACATCGCTGCCGCCTTTGGCGAACGTCTCGCCACCACCTCCGAGGTCGGCGCCTGCGCAGAATCCACGCCCCGCTCCCGTCACGATGACGGCACGGACGTCATCGTCGGCGTCGGTGTGATCGAGGGCGTCGATCATCTCCTTCATCATCGTGCCCGTGAACGCATTCAACCGATCCGGCCGATTCAACGTGATCGT
>CALIOL010000104.1 GCA_938044705.1 uncultured Ilumatobacter sp.
CTCGGTGACTTCGATATCGGTCGCCTCGGCACGGAGCTTCCCGATGGTGTAGCGCCGCCGATTCTTGACGACGAACACCACCTGGGTGTCAGGGTCGGCGTCGAGGCGTTCGACCGCGTCGTACAGGTCGTATGACTTGCCGCGCTGTGGGCGATCGAGCCGCAACGTCTCGAAGAGGTCATCGAACGGCGACGGCGCTTCATCGGCTGAGGCGGGCCGGTCAGCGGTCCAGCGCTCGAAGCCTTTGTCTTCTGCGATCAACTGCTTGATCTTCAAGGTGTTGTTGCGCACCTTGGCGTTCCACATCGAGTCTTCGACCAGCAGGTAGCAGTCTTTCACGCGCTCTTCGGTGACTTCGGAGGCGAGCTTCTCGAGCAACTTGCGGGCCTTGCGGTGCTTTCCCCAGACGCGGTACTCGTATCTGGCGCCTGCCGCGTCGATGGTGTCGTGTCGCTTCTTGCCCATGAGTCTGTGAGCAGCCGCGTCGTTGAGGATGCCTGCGCCAAGGATACGCGTTCGAGGCCTGCTGGCTCGGTCATTCGAGCCCGACCTCTTGCACGACGCGGAAGTGGGCTCGACGAATGTCACCATTGTTAATTTCGAGCGTGAACGCGCGTGTTGCAGAAATGTTAGGAAACCCTTACTCTCCTGCGAATGCGAATTCAGCCCATCATTTCAACGGTCGCCGCTGTCGGTCTTCTCGCCTCGTGTGGCAGCGACGACGGAGGGGTCAGCGCAGACACGCTCGCTCATGCCGTGGACACCTACGCCCAAGGTGTCCACGCTTCGTACGCGGCGAGCCTCGAGTCTGCAACGGCCATGGATGCTGCGATCGACGCATTCATCGCCGACCCCACCGATGCCACGATGACCGCTGCACGAGACGCATGGCTCGCCGCCCGCGATGACTACGGCCCCACGGAAGCGTTCCGCTTCTACGACGGCCCGATCGACAACGAAGCGACCGGCACCGAAGGTCTGATCAACGCATGGCCGATGGACGAGGCCTACGTCGACTACGTCGAAGGCGATGCCGAGGCCGGCATCATCAACAACCCCGACGAATTCCCGACGATCGATGCGGCGCTGCTGACCGAAGCCAACGAAGCCGGCGGCGAGACGAACATCTCGACCGGTTGGCACGCCATCGAGTTCCTCCTCTGGGGCCAAGATCTCTCCGAGGACGGCGCAGGCGAGCGGCCCGCCAGCGACTACAGCGATGCGGCCAACGCCGATCGCCGTGGCACCTACCTCGCTGAAGTGACCGATCTGTTGCTCGTCCACCTCGACGAACTCGTCGTTGCGTGGGATCCAGCTGGCGACGGCAACTTCTACGACGAATTCACGTCAGCGGATCCAGAGGAATCGATGACCGACATCATCACCGGCATCGGCGAACTCAGCCGCGGTGAGTTGGCAGGCGAGCGGATGAACGTGGCATACGCCGCTCGCTCGCAAGAAGACGAACATTCCTGCTTCTCCGACAACACGCACAACGACATCATCGCCAACGCCGTCGGCATCCAGCGGGTGTTGACGGGCGACTACCCAGGTGGCGTCTCTGGCACCAGCGTGCTCGATGTCATCCGAGAGGCTGACGGAGACCTCGCCGACACACTCGAGGCGGAAGTCGCCGCCAGCGTGAGCGCCGTCGAGATGATCCCGGCGCCGTTCGATCAGCACTTGCGAGACGGAGTGTCCGACGATGACCCGGGTCGCTCCAGTGTCCTCACCGGCATCACGGCGCTCGAGGACCAGACGCCAACGATCGTGTCAGCTGCAGAAGTGCTCGGCTTGACGATCAACGTCACCTGATCGGAACCTCTCGCTTGGCCTCCATGCGAACCCTCGGGATTGCGTTGCTCGTCGTTGTCGCTGCATGCAGTGGCAACGACGAGCCGCCGATCGCCCTCGGCGGCGACACGACTCGCGAGGTCGAGGGCAGCAACGCATTCGGGTTGGCCGCCCCGACGTTGACCAACGAGGAACGTCGACTCTTCGAAGTCGGCGACTCCTTCTTCACGCAGAACTGGGTCACCGCTCCGGCATCAACGGATGCCCGCGACGGGCTCGGTCCGATGTTCAATGCGCAGGCGTGTGCCTCGTGCCATCTCCGCGATGGTCGCGGCATCCCGGCCTCGACGGGAAGCGGTGAGCTCGGCCTGCTGTTGCGCCTGTCGGTCCCCGGCGACGACGGTGAGCCTGCGCCGCACCCGGTGTACGGGGACCAGCTTCAGGACCGGTCGATCAACGGTGTACCGGTCGAAGGCGAGGTCGTCATCACCTACGAAGAGATCGCTGGGGTGTACGCCGATGGCACGCCGTACACGCTCAACTCGCCGACCTATCGCATCGAGGCGCCGTCGTTCGGTCCGTTGGCCGAAGGCGACGAGTCAGGCCTCATGGTGTCGCCGCGGCTGGCGCCGCAGATGGTGGGCATGGGTCTCCTCGAAGCGATTCCCGAAGACGGCATCCTCGTGCATGCGGACGCCGAGGACGAAGATGGCGACGGGATCTCGGGACGCCCCAACATCGTGTGGAACCAAGCCACCGAGGCGATGGAGCTCGGTCGGTTCGGCTGGAAGGCCAATGCCGCAACCCTTGAAACGCAGGCGGCGAACGCGTTTCTCGGTGACATGGGGCTGACGACCTCGATCAACCCGGTGGAGTCGTGCACGCCGTCGCAAACGGAGTGCTTGGACGCTCCGAACGGTTCAGACGGCGACGAATTGGAGGTGCGCGACGACCTGCTGGGCGCCGTGACCTTCTACACCCGCACACTCGCGGTGCCCGCCGCCAGAGGTGCAGAGAGTGACGACGTCCAACGCGGTGCCGAGGCGTTTGCGTCACTCGGCTGCGCCTCGTGTCACATCGACACGTTCACGACGGGTCCGATCGAGGACGTCGGGGTCGAAGCGCTCAGTGACCAGACGATCCACCCCTACACCGATCTGCTGCTGCACGACATGGGGGAGGGGCTTGCCGATGGCCGACCCGACGGCGAAGCAACCGGTACGGAGTGGAGGACCCCGCCGCTCTGGGGTCTCGGTTTGATCGAAGACGTGAACGGCGAGCGGTTCTTGTTGCATGACGGCCGAGCGCGCACGATCGAAGAAGCAATTTTGTGGCATGGCGGTGAGGGTGCCGCCGCGATGGAAGCGTTCCGGAGCGCAGACGCCGACACGCGAAATGACCTCATCGCGTTCTTGGAGTCCCGATGACGCGGCCGCTTCGGCTCGTGTCGCTCGTTCTCGCGGCTGCACTTGGTGGGTTTGCTTGCGGCGGTGACGCCGGACCGAGCCGCGCGGACACCGTTGCAGCGATGACGACCGCGGCGGTCCCCGATCGCTACCTCGCGTTGGCGTCGCAGGCGTCTGCGCTCACCGAGGTTGCGGCGGACTGGTGCAGCGGTGACGGCGCGGAGTTGGCCGATCAGGTGGCTGCGACGCGGGTGGCGTGGGCGTCGGTGTCGCCCTTTTGGTTCGGCCCGGTCGCGGAGCAGCGATCGCGCTTCATCATCGACCCCACGGCGAGCACCGACGACATTCTCGAGATCTTGAACGCCACTGATCCCCTCGACGCATCCGCGCTTCGAAGCCTGTACGGCGCGGATCAACGCGGGCTCGAGGCGATCGAGGAGGTCGTCGAACTGATCGGTGACGATGATCGCAGCGGTCGCCCATGCGAGTACGTCACGGCGTCAGCGGAACTGGTCGC
>CALIOL010000105.1 GCA_938044705.1 uncultured Ilumatobacter sp.
GCCCAGAGTGGGCCGCCGACCCACAGGTCGGTCACGCCGTGCACGAGCCCCCAGAGGGTTGCGAGCAGGTCGAGCGGGTCGCGGGCGCCGGCGCTTCCTTCTGCCTGCAGGCGCCCGACCAACTCGGCGAGCGCAAAGAACCCTCGCTCGCGTGCAGCCCACAGCTCGGCCGCATCGACGTTGGTCAGTTCGAGTCGACTCATCACGCTGAACTCGCCAGGGTGCTCGAGCGCGAATCCCGCATAGAACCGGGCAACAGTGAGCAGCGCCGATCGGGTGTCGGGATCTGCTGCAGCTGCGTCGACTCCGTCCGCCACACGGTTCCACGCCCTGGTGATGTACGCAGTGAAGAGACCGGGCTTGTCGCCGAAGTAGTGGGTGCCGGCGGTGTGCGACAGCCCTGCCGCTTCGCCGACTCGCCGCAGGGTCACACCTGAGGGACCGTGCTCGGCAATGACAGCATCGACTGCGTCGAGCAGGCGGGTCGGAGTGTCGGTCACGCTCGCAGTGTGGCAGCTGCTGGTCGACTCTGACGGAGCCCTGACCACTGCACTACCGCCACGATCGTGACGCACAAGGCATCGAGCACCAGCAGCGCCTTCCCGACGCCTGGCTCGATGATCGGGCTCGCGGCGAGCACGACGAGCGCCGCCGGGTACGGCGTGATGATCGCGAGATTGAGGCGCAGCCACGGCAGCGGGTCGTCTCGGCGTGCCGCCCATTCGAGCGCGGCCGCGTGTCCGAGCAGCGCAATGCCCAGCGCGAGCAGCCACGGAGTGATGTCCAGTCCGAGTCGGTTGCTGATCGCGCTGGGCGCTGCGGTGAGTACTGCTCCGGTGAACAGCGACAGTGCTGCGTTCATCCGGATGCCGGTGGAGACGTTCGAGGGAAGTTGCATGAGGAGGAGTGTAGCGAAGAACTTTAACTAAGTAAAGTTCGAATTCGAACGGAGCTTCTTCGGCACCGGCCGCTGCAGAGGAGTCGACTCAGAGAGCGAGCAGTTCCTCCCACTGGACGAGCCCGTCACCGTTCAGGTCGACATCGGAGATATCGATATCCGAGAGGTCGGTCTCCGAGAGGTCGGTCTCGCCGAGTTCGCACGCGTGCTCGGAGTCGACGTCGTCGCCGTCCGTGTCGCCATCGCTGGAGTCGCTCTCGAGGAACTCCTCGTAGCGCTCCCAGAACTCTTCGTCGCTGAGCGAGTCGATGTCGTCACCGAGCTCATCGATGAACTCCTGCTCGATCTCGATGATCTCACCGTCCTCGAAGTCGCCGTCCTCGAAGTCGCCGTCCTCGACGTCAGCTGGCTGCTCGGGTGCGGGCAATCGGTCGCCTGCTGGGGCGTCCGGGTCGGCGATGCGCTCAGCGATCCAGGTCGCGAAGGTCGGGACCTCGGCATAGACGCCACCGTTGTCATCACCGCATTCCTCGCCCCAGCTGACCACGCCGGCCAGAGCTCGGCCGCCATCGGTCGCAATCGTGAGCGGGCCGCCGCTGTCGCCGAAGCACGAGTCCGGCCCCTGGCCGCCTGCGCACAGTTCGTCGTCGTTGCCGGCCTCGACCAGCGAGCAGTCAGCGTCGGCGATCAGCGGTACGTCGGTGCTCTGCAGCACGCTGGGACTGTCCTCTCCCTGTGCGTCGGTGACGCCCCATCCGGTGACTCGTGCCGTCGTGGCGGTCGCCACCTGGTCGGCCGTCGCAATCGGAATGGCTGCGATGTTCGGCGAGGAGTCGAACGGCGAGTCGATCACGAGCATCGCGATATCGCCGACGCCCTCGACGTATTTCGGGTGCTCGATCACTCGAGTGACTTCGCGGGTCTGGCCGTCGTCGCTGTCGAGATCGGTCGTGCCAGCTCGGATCGCGATCTGATCGCCGGGCATGCCCTGCGTACAGTGCGCCGCGGTCACCACGACGCGTTCGCTGACGAGCGATCCGCCGCAGAACTGTTCGCCGTCGGGACTGGTCAGCGCGACCTGCCAGGGGTTGTCGGCAACGCTCGTATCGGCGCCATCGATGATGGCGCTCGCACTGCCGCTGAAGCCGCCGGTCGCAAGTCCGATCGTGCTCAGCGTGACGCCTGCAGCGATAGCCATGCGGCGGCGTGGGTTGGTGATGGTCATGGGATACTCCTGAAGTGTTGGGTGTCTGGGACGCCCAACACGTTGAGGCTGTGGGCTGTACCCGAGCTGAGTCCGCCTGAGAACGTTCTCAGGAACGATGTGGGAGGATTGTCGAGATGGGTGTGACGCTCCTCGACGACCTTGCGGAGCCCTGGCGCCTCGCGTTCGATGAAGCGTGGTCGTCCTTCCGTGCCGGCAACTTCGGTATCGGTGCAGTCCTGATCGACCCGACGACGGAGGACGTCGTCGCCACCGGCCGCAATCGAGTGGCCCAGCGAGACCCCGAGCTCCGGACGCTGTCCGGCAACATGACCGCCCATGCCGAGATGAATGCGTTCGCTGCGCTCGACCGATTCAACGCGGAGGGACTGCACCTCTACACGACGCTCGAACCGTGCCTGATGTGCATGGGAACGGCCATGCAGTTGAAGGTCGCACACATCCACTTCGCGGTTGCTGATGAGTACTTCGACGGGATGTCCGACCTCTGGCGCCATCACCCCGTGACTGCACAGCGTCAGCCAGAGCTGACCGGGCCGCTTCCGGACGGTCTGTCGCAGTTCGCCCGGCTCCTTCCACTGACCTTCACGCTGCGCCACTTCGGCGGAGGGCTTGCAGAGAAGCTGGCTCGGCGCGAACACCCAGAACTGGCTGCCGTGGCCGACTCGTTGTCGAACGACGCCACCTTTGCCTCGATCGTCGCCGACGGCACCCTCGTCGACGCGCTCGATCACCTCGACCTCTGAGCTGACGCGAATCGGAACGGATGGGGTTCGGCTGCAAAGCTGTCCGGATGGCCGAATCCATCGAACTCTCCGAATCCGTCCGCCTCGAGCGAGACGGCGATGTCGCTCTCGTCATCGTGAACAACCCTCCTGTCAACGCCCTCAGCTGGCACGTTCGACAGGGCCTCTTCGACGGCATGACCCAGGCGGTCGAGTCCGGTGCGAAGGCGATCGTCGTGATCTGCGACGGACGTACGTTCATCGCTGGGGCAGACATCAGCGAGTTCGGTGGAAACGTCCCCCAGGCGGCGGGCCTGCAAGAGGTGCAGGGAGCCATGGAAGACGCACCTGTGCCGGTCATTGCGGCAATCCACGGCACCGCCCTCGGCGGCGGTCTCGAAGTCGCGCTGTGCGCTCACTACCGGGTGTCGGTCGCATCGGCGAAGTTCGGTCTGCCCGAAGTCAACCTCGGCCTGCTCCCCGGAGCTGGTGGCACTCAGCGCCTCCCGCGTCTCGTGGGTGTGGCCAAGGCGCTCGAGATGATGACCACGGGTCGTCACATCAGCAGCACCGAAGCCAAGGACGGCGGCCCCGAAGAACTGCGCGTCGCGGCGGTGGCGTTCGCGAACAAGGCCGTCGCCGAGAGCATGCCGCTCGTGCGAGTTCGCGACCGCAACGATCTGGTCGAAGCACACAAGGGCGACGAAGAGATCTTTGCGAAC
>CALIOL010000106.1 GCA_938044705.1 uncultured Ilumatobacter sp.
GGACTCGGAGGTGACGACGACGTCTTTCAGGTTGAGGATGATGTCGGTGACATCTTCGGCCACACCCTGGATGGTGCCGAACTCGTGGAGTGCCTCGTCGAAACGGACGGTCGTGATGGCCGCACCGGGGATCGACGACAGCAGAGTGCGGCGCAGGGAGTTGCCGAGCGTGTGGCCGAAGCCGGGCTCGAGCGGACCGACAGCGAACTGCTGACGGTTGTCGGACTCGTCGGCGAGAGCTTCGATGGTGGGACGCTGCATGACGAGCATGTGGTACCTGGACCTTTCCGGGGTATTCGAGACGGTATTCGAGAACGTGAACGGAGATCGGCGGCGACGGGCCGCCTGCGAGGCTTACTTCGAGTAGAGCTCGACGATGAGCGACTCGCGCACCGGGATGTCGATGTGATCACGCTGCGGGAGGCTCCGCACGGTGACTTCCTTGCCCCCATCGCCCTGTTCGAGCCAGCCCACCAGGGACCGGTCGAGCGTGTCGATGTTGTGCTGGATCACGATCATCTTCGCGGCCTTCTCGGACAACGAGATGACGTCGCCCTGACGAGCGGTGTAGCTCGGGATGTCGAGACGCTTGCCGTTGACGCTGATCAGACCGTGGTTCACGAACTGACGAGCCTGCGGGCGAGTCGATGCCCACCCGGCGCGGTAGACCACGTTGTCGAGACGCTGCTCGAGCAGTCGCAGCAGGTTCTCACCCGATGGACCATCGAGACGGACGGCCTCGTTGTAGGTCTTCTTGAACTGACGCTCGAGGACGCCGTAGATGTACTTCGCCTTCTGCTTCTCCTGCAGCTGAGCGAGGTATTCCGAGCCGGCGTTGCGGCGACGGGTGCGACCGTGCGCGCCCGGGGGGAAGGGGCGACGCTCGAGCGCCTTGCGACCCTTCTCGTTCTCGAAGATGTTGGTGGACAGACGGCGCGAGATGCGCACCTTGGGGCCGGTGTAGCGAGCCATGAGTATCTACTTCTCTCTTCGATCAGCCGCGACGACGCTTGGGCGGACGGCAACCGTTGTGCGGCACAGGCGTGACGTCCTTGATGGACACGACCTCGATACCGGTGTTCTGGATGGAGCGAACGGCAGCGTCGCGGCCGGAGCCGGGACCCTTGACCTGGACTTCAGCGCGGCGCAGGCCGTGCTCCTGTGCGGCTCGAGCGGCCTTCTCGGCAGCGAGCTGCGCGGCGAACGGGGTGCTCTTGCGGCTCCCCTTGTAGCCGGCGACACCGGACGACGCCCAGGCAATGACGTTGCCCTGCGGGTCGGTGATGGAGACGATCGTGTTGTTGAACGACGACTTGATGTGAATGACACCGGTCGTGACGTTCTTCCGGTCGCGCTTGCGCGGCCGGCGGGTTTGAGCTGGCTTCGCCATTACTTCCGGACCGCCTTCTTCTTGTTGGCAACGGTGCGCTTCGGGCCCTTGCGGGTACGAGCGTTCGTGTGCGTGCGCTGGCCGCGGACCGGGAGGCCCTTGCGGTGACGGACGCCCTGCAGGCAGCCGATCTCGATCTTGCGCTTGATGTCGCCCTGGACATTTCGACGCAGGTCACCTTCGATGGTGAGGTTCTGGTCGACGTAGGAGCGGATCTTGTTGATCTCGTCCTCGGTCAGGTTGGAGACCTTCGTGTTGGGGTCGAGCTCGAGCGACTTGCAGATGGTCTGCGAGGTCGTGAGCCCGATGCCGAAGATGTAGGTGAGTGAGATTTCCAACCGCTTTTCGCGGGGGATATCGACACCGGCAATACGTGCCATCAGTGGTTACCTATGGTTCCTTACTTCAGCCCTGGCGCTGCTTGTGACGGGGGTTGGTGCAGATCACCATGATGCGGCGATGGCGACGAATCACCTTGCAGTTGTCGCACATCGGCTTGACGCTTGGTCGTACTTTCATGGTTTCTCTCTACTTGTACCGGTAGGTGATCCGACCTCGGGTGAGGTCGTACGGGGTGAGTTCCACTTGCACCTTGTCGCCAGGGAGGATGCGGATGTAGTGCATCCGCATCTTTCCGGAGATGTGCGCGAGCACCTGGTGTCCATTGTCGAGTTCGACCTTGAACATGGCATTCGGCAACGACTCGAGGATCTTGCCCTCGAGAACGATCGCATCTTCCTTTGGCTTTGGCAGGGGACTACTCCTTCACACCACTGTGCTTCACACCATTTTGTTGTTCGTGCTCCGCACCTGGTGAGGTGCGGTTTTCATGCTGCCAGCTTGGTGCTCAGCGGGATACGGCTGACGGCATGCGTGTTCTCGGCCTGTCGCCAGACCGGCAGACCATGTTAACGGTGGCGTCTGCGCGTTCCACGCGCGAATGCACGAGGGCGCGCGTCACATGTGGTATTGCCCGCAACCGGCACCGAACGGGGCCCCGATGCGTCGAGAGAACACGATGCACGTCATCTTGGCAACGAGATCGCGTTGAATGAAGCGGCGCAGCACCTCGGACGCCGCAGGGCCGGCGCGACGTGATCGTGCGTGTGGATCGGCTTGGTCGCTCAGTCGTCGACGGGCCGGACGAGCTCGCCCCGCATCACACCCATGATGCTGTCGATCGCTCGCCGTTGGCGGTCAGGCGACTCCGAGGTCCCTTCGATCAGCCCGACGAGGATCAGCCGGACGAACTCGCGGACTGCAGGAACGTCCTCGCGGCGGACCTCACCGGTCGAGACACCGACCTCGACGAGGTTCACGAAGAAGTCCTCTCGTTGGGCGTCGGCCTCGGCCAGACGCT
>CALIOL010000107.1 GCA_938044705.1 uncultured Ilumatobacter sp.
CGGTGGGCGAGGCATCGAGGTGCCCGCGTCGAGTCGTGCGCTCTATCACGCCACAGCTGCGGTCGCCGCCAACCACCTCACTGCGCTGTGTGCGCAGGTCGAGTCGCTCGCACACGAGGTCGGCGTCCCGGTCGACGCGTACTGGACGATGATGCGGACAACCCTCGACAACGTCGCCGACGCCGGTGCGGCTGCCTCATTGACCGGGCCTGCGGCACGAGCCGATTGGGACACCGTCCGGGCGCATCTCGCGGCGCTTCCCACCACCGGTGACGTCGCGCTGTATCGATCGCTGTGCGAGGCCGCAGCTCGCCTTGCTGGTCACGCTTTCCCCGCCTGGTGGCACCCGTCGACGCCGTAGGTGATCGGTGCGTCGGGTCTGTCTACGATCGGGCGATGGATACCGACCCGTCGACCGGAACGCTGACCGAAGCGTCCGTGGCGATGCATGCCAACGATGACGTCGCACACGAACTCGGCATGGAGATCGTTTCCTCGGAGCCAGGTGCAGCCGTCGTCGCGATGACGGTCACCCCTTCGATGACGAACGGCCTCGATGTGTGCCACGGCGGCATCATCTTCACGCTGGCCGACACCGCAATGGCGCACGCGTCGAACGCTGCGGGCGGCCGGACCTTGTCGACCACGGCGAGTATCGAGTGGATCCGGGCCGTGACGGTGGGGGAGCGCATGGTGGCCACCAGCGCGGTCTCGGCGACCCGTGGGCGCAACGCGGTGCACGACGTGACCGTCTGTGTCGGCGACGAGACCGTTGCAATGGTCCGCGGTCAGACGCTGACGCTCACGCCGCCGGGCTGACTCAGGTACCGAGCACCGTGCCGACCAGTGACTTCGCGGCGTCTTGCAGTTCCTTCAGGTGGTCCGGTCCGCGGAAGCTCTCTGCGTAGATCTTGTAGACGTCCTCGGTGCCCGATGGGCGCGCCGCAAACCACGCCGACTCGGTGGTGACCTTCAGCCCACCGATTGCGGCTCCGTTTCCGGGTGCGTCGGTCAGCACAGCGGTGATCGCTTCGCCCGCAAGTTCGCCGGCCGGCACCTGGTCGGGCGACATCGAACCCAGCATCGCCTTTTGCTCGCGAGTCGCGGGCGCGTCGATGCGCTCGTAGGTCGGGTCTCCGAACTCCGCGGTGAGCTCGCGGTAGCGCTCGCTCGGACTGGAACCGGTGACGGCCAAGATCTCCGACGCGAGGAGCGAGAGGATGATGCCGTCCTTGTCGGTGGTCCAGACCGTGCCGTCGTGGCGCAGGAAGGAGGCGCCGGCGGACTCTTCGCCGCCGAAGCCGACCGACCCGTCGAGCAGCCCGGGCACGAACCACTTGAAGCCGACCGGCACTTCGGCGAGGGTGCGGCCGAGCTTTGATGCAACGCGATCGATCATCGACGACGACACGAGGGTCTTGCCGATCGCTGCGGTCTCTGGCCAGCTGGCGCGATGAGCAAAGAGGTAGTCGATGGCGACGGCGAGGAAGTGGTTCGGGTTCATCAGGCCGTGGTCCGGCGTGACGATGCCGTGCCGGTCGGCGTCAGCGTCATTGCCGGTGGCGATCTGGTACTGGTCGCGCTGCTCGATCAACGATGCCATCGCGTGCGGCGAGGAGCAGTCCATGCGAATCGACCCATCCCAATCGAGGGTCATGAAGCGCCAGGTCGGGTCGACGAGTGAGTTGACGACGGTGAGGTCGAGCCGGTGAACGTCAGCAATGCGTGCCCAGTAGTCGACCGCAGCGCCGCCGAGCGGATCTGCACCGATGCGCACCCCAGCATCGCGAATGGCGTCGAGGTCGAGGACCGACGGCAGGTCGTCGACGTAGGTGCCGCAGAAGTCGTAGGTCTGCGTGGTGTCAGCGGCCCGAGCGCGAGCGAGCGACACGCGTGCGACCTCACGGTTGCCAGCGGCGAGCAACTCGTTGGCGCGGGCAGCGATCCATCCGGTGGCGTCGGTGTCGGCCGGACCGCCGTGGGGCGGGTTGTATTTGAAGCCGCCGTCCTTGGGTGGGTTGTGCGACGGCGTGACGACGATGCCGTCGGCAAGATCCGCGCCGGTGGTGCGGCCCGCGTTGTAACGAAGGATCGCATGGGAGATGGCCGGGGTTGGAGTGAAGCGATCGTCGGAATCGATGAGCACGGTGACGTCGTTGGCAGCGAGCACCTCGAGCGCAGTCGCCCACGACGGCTCGGAGAGCGCGTGCGTGTCGCGCCCGAGGAACAGGGGGCCACCGATCGACTGCGCTGACCGGTACTCGCAGATGGCCTGGGTCGTTGCAGCGATGTGCGCCTCATTGAACGACCCGTTGAGGCTGGACCCCCGGTGCCCCGACGTGCCGAAAGCGACCCGCTGGCCGACGTCCTCGACGTCGGGTTCGGTCGTGTAGTACGCAGCGACCAGGTGTGCGATGTCGACGAGATCGCTTGGTTGTGCGAGTTGTCCGGCCCGTTCGTGAAGCATCGGCTCAGTATCCCACGGAGGATGATGCGCAACGCCGGATCGCCAGCATCGAGAACGGGCCCTCAAGCTGTACGTCGGGCAGTACAGCAAGCGCCGTGTCGAGCCGTACGTCGGTCGGCGTGTCGAGTGGTACGTCGAGCGGTAGATCGAGCGGTTCGTCGGGCAGTAGATCGAGCGGTACATCGAACCTAGAGACAACTGCCATCGACGTCACGCCAACACCAGCTGACCGGCGGGCTCGGACTGATGGGCGTTGTTCGATATCGGCTCTCGGCCGCGGCATGCGGCACGGGGTGTGCAGTCACCGCCCGGCGGAGCGGGAGGGTGACTCGTCTCGCTACTGCCATCCGGGTGGTGGATGGTGAACTCGTGCCCACCCCCGGTGACCGACCAGCCGGGCTGGTGAGTCAGCGAATGGTGGTGATGGCACAGCAACGCACACGTGGACTCGTTGGTGCGACCTTGGTGGCCCCACTCGGTCACGTGATGCGCATCGCACCACGTCGCTCGAATGGTGCAGCCGGGCCACCTGCAATGCCGGTCGCGTGCAACCAGCGCAAGGAAAAGGTTCTCCGACACGAGCCGCGTCTCGCGCCCGAAGTCGAGGATCGACGAGCCGGGCCCGACGATCACCCGGTGGATGCCCGCATCGCACGCCATCTGTCGCACCGTGTCGGCGTCGATGGTCGGCCCAGCGTGGGTGATGCCAGGTGCGGCGCCGCGCTCGGTGATGGTCTCGAAGGGGACGGTCGCCAAGACCTTTGCGTTCGAACGGCCGCCGGTGATCTTGCCCTTCGACGCGGCCTTGCACAGCTGCGTCAACGCGTCGGCGCAGCGCTGATCGCGTCGCCGGCCCGAATCGTCGAACGCCGATTCGTTCATGATCGCATCGAGTGAGGTGCGCACGATCGACGCCGACTCTGGATCCAGCAACCCTTCGACCCTGGTCATGCCGTCGGATTGGCCCGTCAAGGACAGGAACCGGCGGGCCCGTTGGCGTTCAGCTCGGCTCGCTTCGTTGGCGGCGTCATTGCGCGCCCGCCACTGCTCGACGGCTGGGCGGACGGAGGTGAGCGGCAAGTCGCGGAGCTCCTCGACGAGCTCGGCATCGACCACCAAACCACTCGCAACACCGACGGCCGCATTCGCCTTGTCGCTCGAGATCTGCCCGGACACCACTGCGTCCGCCAGCTCGGATGACTTCTCCATCGCCTCGCCGAGCGACGCCGACGCCCGGTTCTTGCTGGCCGACGTACCGGTCTTCTTGCCGACCCATTCGGCCGTGTCGCGAGCGCCCGTTCCGAGGTGTGCACCGGCTTGCTCGGCGGCGTGGGCCAAGCGGGCGTAACCCGCTTCGAGTCGGGAGAGCGCCGTGCGGATCTCGACGAGTCCGCTGCGCAATCCGGATGCACCGACAGTGTCGAGATCGACCTGAGCACAGGCGTCGGCGGCGTCCTCGACCGCTGCGACTGCGTGGCTGATCTCCATGGAGATCACCATATTCAGGGGGTACTTCAGAGTTGTCGAGAGCGACCGACGTGATCGAGTTGCTTCTCGTAGCGGTGCGCCGTGACGGGAATCCTGGCGTCGAGATCTCGTGCGCCGGCCGCCATGTAGACGGTGGGGCCAGCGTCGGTCCAACCATGCTTTTCGTAGAAGCTCCGTGCGCGGTCGTTGCCAGCGACCACAGCGAGCCAGGCAGACGGAATGCCAGCCCCGGCGATCTGGAGCTCGGCGGCTCGCAGCAACAGCCCGGCGCACCCAGCGCCCCGGTGCTTGGCGTCGACGTAGATCTGCTCGACCTCGTCCTCGACCACCGTGACGAATCCGGCGACGTCGCTGCCGGGATCGCACGACGAGCTCGTTGCGGCCACGGTGGTGTGCCTGACGCACCGTTCCGCCCGGGCGAGGAACGACGCTGGAGTTCGCGCCTCGACGAGGCGCGAGTCCACGTGGCCGAGATGCCCATCAACCCAGCCGGCATGCCAGATCGCGGCGATCGCTGCGATGTCCCGTCGCTCGGCTTGTCGTAGGGCCAACGTCATGATTCGAGCGAAGCAAACGCGCTGACGATCGCTGCGCGCATCGCGCCACGCACGACGTCGGACTCGGCGCGTTCGTGCTCCAGCAACACCAGGTTGGAACTCGGCAACGCCGGAAGGCCGGGCACTTCGACCGAATCGGGTGGGAGCGCGCTGCGAGGGAGGATGCCGACAGCGACACGCGCCGAGATCGCCGCCCGCACACCGTCGTGACTCGCACTCGTGAACAGCACCCGAGCCGACTTGCCGGCTTCGGTCAACGCCGAGGTGGGGACGTCGCGCCACCAACATCCTCGATCGAACAGCGCGAGCGGGATCATCTCGTCGTCGAACGTGAGGTCCCGATGGGCAGCCCACACAACCGGCTCGGAGAAGATCGCGTCGTCGGCCTCCTCGGGTGGGGCCGAATAGATGGCGAGGTCGACGTCGCCAGCGTCGATGAGGTCGGGGAAGGGCCCGCTGCAGCCGCATGTCACCGACACCACGACGTCGGGGTGTCGGCCACTGAACCTGGCGAGCGCGTTCTCGAGCACGAACGGGGCGTAGTCGTCGGGGACGGCGATGGCGATCGTGCCAGCGAGCTGTTCGCGAAAGCTCGCGGCGAGTTGATCGAGGTCCGCGACCACACGGCGGGCTTCGGGAAGCAGCGCTCGGCCTGACTGGTTCAGCTTCATGCCCTTCGCTGATCTTTGAAACAGCTCGACGCCGAGGAGCTGTTCGAGCTTCTTGATGCGCAGGCTGACCGACGATTGCGTTCGGTTCGACGCCGCGGCGGCCTTCGTGGTGTTTTCGTGCTCGGCAACGGTCAGAAAGGTCCGCAGCAGCTCGCTGTCGGGGCCAGGCAACCCGATCACCCGGTGACCTCCGAGGGGCGCCGGTCCTCGATGAACGACAGATCTTCGAGTCGGAACCGTCGCTCGGCGAACGTGTCGGGGTCGAACTCGCGGCGCAGATGCTGATGCTCGAAGCCCAGGCCATACAGGTGGAGATGGACGAGCGGATCGGGCCCACCCTCGATCGAGTGAATGCCATCGGTCGGCACGCTCACCGTCGTGCCTGGCTCGCAGACAGCGGAACCGACTCGCTCGAGCGAACCCGTGTCGGTGGAATAGAACGAGTGGTGCTGTGCCCCGCTGACCGCTGCGACCGCCGCCCAGGTGCCGCCGTGATCGTGCGGTTGGTACACAACGCCTGGCTTGCCGGTGCTGACGTACAGCGCGAACGTTCCATCGTCGTCCTGAGAAACAAGGAAGTTTCGGTCGACCGTGTCGGTCGGAGCCGGAAACGCCGCACGACCGAACAGCTCGCTCTGCGATGCCAGTTCTGCCAACGCTCGCTCGGCGTTGACGAGGTGGTCGCGGTGGGAACCGTCGCCCGTCATCGAGGTCTTGATCACGTCCATGGTGTGCTTGATCGCGGCCGATCGCATCGCTGCGAGCACCCCGGATTCACACGCTTGCGCTCCCTCCGCTTCCCAAGGTGGTGTGGTCGAAGCAGAAGTATGCGGGCCGGTGTCGTTGGTCATGAACTCACTATGGATGAACCGAAGCAATGAACACCAACGATTGTTCAGCATCGATCCGATCGTCTCAACGAATAGCTCGGTGACCGTCCGAGAACGGCGACGGATCGACTGTGTCGCTGATGCGTGACAACCTCTCATGATGCGAACGGGTCGTGTGCACCACATCGAGCTCTGGGTTGCGGACCTGGAGCGAGCGGTGACGAGCTGGGGCTGGCTGCTGGAGACGCTCGGGTACGAACCGTTCCAAGAGTGGAAGGACGGGAGGAGCTGGAAGCTCGCCGACACCTACATCGTGATCGAGGAGTCGCCCGACCGAACCGGGCCGAACGACCGGACGACGGACGGTCTCAACCACCTGGCGTTCTTCGCCGGGTCGCGTCGCGACGTCGACATGATCACGGCGTCCGCCGCCGGTCACGGTTGGAATCTGCTGTTCGCCGACCAACACCCATATGCGGGAGGACCGGACCACTACGCAACGTACCTGGAGAACAGCGACGGCTTCGAGGTCGAACTCGTCGCAGAGGAGACGCCATGACCATGACACCGGACGAGTTCTCCGCGTTGCTGCCGATCTGACGACACCGACGACGGCCGGGTTCGGCAATGGCCCGGAAGGCGAGGTCAGCTCGAGAACTGGTGCCGCCAGGCAGGAGGTTGCTCGGAACCTTGGGTCACCCAGTGCTCCACCCCGG
>CALIOL010000108.1 GCA_938044705.1 uncultured Ilumatobacter sp.
CACACGAGACCGCATCTCCGGGGTGTTCGAAGTGAAGGCCAGCGACGCTCACGCCTGGGTCGAAGTGTGGTTCCCCGACACCGGCTGGGAAGCGTTCGACCCCACCGCACAGGTCCCCCTGGCCGGCGAGACCGAACGCTCCACGGTCGGCGCGGACGCAGCAGGAGCAATCATCGATGGTGCGATGTCTCGGCCGCTCGAACTGGCCGGGCTGGTGATCTTGCTCGGCGGAGCGGCCGGCTCGCTCCGTGGGTTCAGCGAGCTGCGACGCCGACGCAACCGCGGACCGTGGGGGGTGCTCCACGACAAGTTCGTGGCACTCGCACCCGACGCGATCACCGCACCGGCAGCAGCCGATGCGATCATCGACGTATTGGGACCTGACACGTTCGGACCGCACGAAGTCGCCGAGACGCTCGACCGGGTTGCCTTCGACCCGAGTCACGTCCCAACCAAGGACGATCTTCGCCGGGTGGCCGCCGACGTTCGCAGTCTCGAACGCGAGCTTCGACGCGTCCGATCGTCCTAGCCCGACGCTCCTCAGCTCTTCTTGGTCGAGATCTTCGCTTTGAGCGCTGCGATCCGTTCAGCGAACCACGGCTGCTGGGTCGACCACAGCTGCGGCTCGAGCTCACGCGCCACGGCCTCCGGGTGCGTCTCGATGTCCGCCATTGCCTGAATCGTCGCCTTGGTCGTGATCGCAAGCTCGCGTGGTGCGGATGCCGCTCGTGCGGCGAAGGCCTGAGCGACCTCGGCGAGTTCGGCACGCGGTACGGACCGGAACGCGAGACCGACACGCTCGCACTCCTTGCCATCGAGGATCTGCCCGAACACGACCGCGGCCATCGCCGTCTGGGGCCCGGCGATGCGACGAAGCATCCACGTGTGGCCACCGCCCGGGTGGATGCCGAGGTCCAGGAACCGCGTGTCGATGCGAGCCTCGTCGGCAATGATCCGCACGTCGCAGCCGAGCGCGAGGTTTGCGCCAGCTCCGACCGCGGCGCCGTTGATCGCCGCCACCGTCGGCAGCGGACTGCGAGCGATCCGGAGGAAGCCTTCGTAGATGTTGCCGAGGCTCTCGCCTGTTGCCTCCGACAGATTGCCGAGGTTCGCCCCTGCGCAAAACGCCGGAGGCGCACCGGTGACCACCAGTGCGCCGACGTTCTCATCGGCTTCGAACTCATCCATCGCCGCGAGAATCTCGGCGACCATCGGCGCGGTCAGCGTGTTGCGTTCGTCGGGGTTGTTCAGGGTGAGCGTTGCCACGCCGTCGTGAATGTCAGTGAGTACCAAGGCCATCTCCCGATCATGCCAGGCTCGATAGATTCAGCATGCATGCTCGACCACGTCTTCACCGATGCGATCAGCGCGTTGCGCGATGCATTCGAGTCAGCATTCCTCGAACGTCAACCGTTCGAAGAGCACTTTCAGTCCGACGTGCTGTCCGGCGATCTCACGTGGGAGACGAGCTACGGACTCCCTGGCGAGGGCGAACCCCCGCGAGTCGTCGCCCACATCACGTTCGCCTGGCCAGCATGGAGCCAAGCTGCGTACCGACGGTGGTACGTCGAAGACGAACTCGAGGAACAACCTGCGATCGAGATCGAGATCGTGCTGCGCGTCCAGCAGCTTGCTGCCCCGGTCGAGCCGGAGCAGATCTACACGGTCCTCCCGTCGCACACGCCGGATATCGGCACCGACCGCCTCGAGCGTTCCGGTCTCACGAGTGAGACCGGGCACCCGGACCCCGATGAGCCGCTGGACCTCACCCCAGAATTCGCCGTGGAGGTCACCTACGAAGGGCTGTACGAACTCGCCGAGGAGACCGTGGCCGACGGCCGTTCCTCGCTGCTCGACGAGCACTTCGGCGCACTCGGCGGATGGATCGCCGCGAGTCTCGTCAAGCTGGGCGACCTGAAGTTCACCTTCCTTCCCGCCGACGACTGACGCGATGATGGGCCGATGGCCTTCATCGATACTGCTGCCGCTTCGCTCTCGGGTGACGACGTCGTCCTGCTCGAGGTGTCCGATCGCATCGCAACGATCACGATCAACCGGCCGGACGCGCGCAACGCCCTGTCGAGCGAGGTACTCGCCAAGATTCCCGAAGCGATGCAGCGAGCGGAGCGAGATGACGACGTCGACGTCCTCATCCTCACGGGCGCGGATCCGGCGTTCACCGCCGGGCTCGACCTCAAGGAGCTCGGGTCGACCGGCGGCAACCTCGACGGCAGCGGAGCAGATGGCAGCGTCAACATGCACGGAGTGCGCGGACCGTTCCCCAAAATGACCAAGCCATTGATCGGCGCAATCAACGGTGTCGCAGTGACCGGAGGCTTCGAACTCGCACTCAATTGCGACTTCCTCGTCGCCAGCGAGCACGCAAAGTTCGGTGACACCCACGCCCGGGTCGGGGTGATGCCGGGCTGGGGCCTCACCGTGCTGCTTCCCCAGGCGATTGGCGTACGCCGGGCACGCGAGATGAGCTTCACCGGCAACTTCATGCTCGCCGACGAAGCTCTTCGGTGCGGTCTGGTGAACCATGTGGTGCCCCACGGCGAGCTGCTGTCGTTCACCCGCCAACTCGCATCGGACATCGCGGGCAACGAGCAAGACGGCGTGCGCCAGATCCGTGAGACCTACGCCTCGATCGCCACCAACGACGACCACTGGGAGACCGAGTCGCGCGATGGGCGGGCGTGGCGACGCTCGCATTTCAGCACCGACAAGGTCGCCGAGCGACGCACGAAGATCCAGTCGCGTGGCCAATCGCAGTAGAAATCTGCGTGCAAACGGTGATCGCGGTCGACCCGCCGCGAGTGCCATGATCAACCGATGAGCGATGCGCCACCGCCGTACCCGCAGCAGCCGCAGCAGCCGCAGCAGCCGCAGCAACAGCCTCCGCCGTACCCGCAGCAGTCGTACCCGCCCCAACAGCCGTACCCTCCGCAGCAGCCGTACCCGCCGCAGCAACCGCCTCCCGGTTACCCGAACAGCCCAGGGGGCTACGGCGCTCCCCCGCCTGGCACGCCGGGCACCGCTGTCGACAACGCTGATATCCGGCCCAAAGCACGCTGGTTCTGGATCGGTGGAGGAATCGTCGTCCTGGGCATCCTCGGCGCGATCCTCTTCGGCGTCCTGGGTTTCCTCGGGATCGCCGACAAGGTCGACGACTTCGAACGGGTGTCACCCGGTTCGGACACCATCCGGATCGAGTCGACCGGCGAGTACGTCATCTACGCCGAGGATGGATCGTTCTTCGCGTCCGTCCAGGTGGTGTCTCCCGATGGCGACCCGGTCGACACACAGTCGTACCTCACCGACCTCAACTACTCGTTCAACGGACGCTCGGGTCAGGCGATCGGAACCTTCGAAGCCGACGACACCGGCCGCTACACCATCACGACCGACACCGACGTCGCGATCGGGGACTCGATCGCCGACGACCTGATCCGCACGATCCTCATTCCGTTCGTGATCGCCGGCCTCGCGTTCCTCATCGGGTTGATCGTCATCATCGTCACCGCCGTCAAACGGTCCGGTTCGAAGAAGCGGCTGGCGTACGGCGGCTGACGCTCGCTACAGCGCGGCTCCCATCGCACGCAGTTCCTTCTGCACTTCGATGGCGATGTCGATCGCGAGAATCTCCGCGCCGTTCTGATTCAGGTGGAATCCGTCGTCAGCGCGGACGTCTTTGCCGGTGTTGTCCCGCGGGTCGATCACGAACTCGGCCCAGTTTCCATCGCGCCCGGAGAACCGGGTCCATGTGTCGACGAACACCACATCGGGTCGCTCTGCGGCGGCGGCCTTCGCCGCCCGGTCCTGAATCGCGAGCTTCGCCGTGACTTCGGGGTTGTCATCGTTCGGGATTCCGACCCAGATCACGTGTCGATCGTTCTCGAGCAGGAGGTCCATGACCTCGCCCGCTCGGCGCTGATACTCCTCGGTCCATTCCGCTTCGTTGGCGAGCGGGTCGCCGATGATGAACTCGAGATCGTCCTGTGGGAGGGAGAGTCCCTGAGAGTCGTTGCCCCCGAACGTGACCACCACGATGTCGGGGTCGACCTCGGGCAGTTTTTGTTCGAGCTCGAGTGGCCAGTTGAAGAAATCGGGTCGCGCCAGCCCCGAGGACACCTTGTAGTTCAGCTCGGTGGTGGTCACGAGCGTGCCCTCGAGCAGCGTCTGCAGGTACGGACCGAACGTGCCGGCATCAGAGTCACCGACGATGTAGACCTTTGCGGGATTGCCAGAAGTGGGCGGACCCGTGGTTCGTGGCTGTTCTTCGGCGGGGGTCTCGGATTCCTGTTCGCCATCCGGATCAGGTTCGGGCTCGGTCACGGTCACAGCGTTGCTCAAGCCGAGCTCTTCGCACAGCACCTCGTTGGCACCGTCGGAGCAGTCGAGGTCGGTCTGTTCCCCCTCGGCCGCTGTGTCAGTCCGCTCGCCCGTGGTTGTCGCTGGTGCCGCATCGCTCGACGCTTCCGCGGCCTCGATCGAGTCGACCGGATTGGCGGTTGCCACCCCGTCGTCGCCTCCGAGGAACGACCCGACCGCTCGAACGAGGGCGTAGGCAACCACGAGCACCACAGCGAGTGCGCCAGCGCGTCGCGCCCAGTAGTTGGGTTGTCCGCCGGTCGCCGACGACCGCGACGGTGGCGTTCGAGATGCCATCACCCCACGTTATGTCGCCCCCACGGCGGTTCGGCGGCATCCGCCCGTGCGTGACAGGCCGATGAACGGCTCGTGACGATGGGCGACGCGAGTCACATCGCGCTTCACAGGGCACCTACCGCCGGGTAGCTTGGGAGGTCACGTGAACCCCCGGGATTCCCGGGGTCCAATCCAAGCAAGGGGAGAACATGATCAAGAGCAAGCAGATGCTCGCGTTCGGCGTCGTCGCCGCACTCGGTGTCGCCGCCTGTGGCAGCGACTCGGATAGCGATGATTCCGCAGAGGAGTCCGCCACGACGGAGGCCGCAGAGGCAGAGACCGTCGAAGAGGAGGCCATGGAAGAGGAGATGGAGGAAGAGTCTCACTCGACCGACGTCACCATGGGCCTGACCTACGACATCGGCGGCAAGGGCGACCAGTCGTTCAACGACTCGGCCTTCGCGGGCGCCGAAGCGGTCCAGGCTGACCTCGGCGTCGAGTTCACCGAGCTCTCACCGAACGAAGACGGCTCGAACCGTGGCGAGCTGCTCCAGCTCCAGGCAGATGAGCACCCGCTCGTCATCGGTGTCGGCTTCGCCTTCGCCGAGGAGTTCCCGGCAGTGGCCGAGGACAACCCCGACACGATGTTCGCCGTGATCGACGACGCGCTCCTCGACTTCGAGGCCGAGGGCGGCCCCGCACCGCTGTGTGACAACTGTGCAGGCCTGACCTTCGCTGAAGAGCAAGGGTCCTTCCTCGTCGGCGCCGCCGCCGCACTCAAGAGCGAGACGGGCACCGTCGGTTTCATCGGCGGCGTTTCCGGCTTCGGTCTGATCGAGAAGTTCGAGGCTGGCTTCCAGGCCGGTGCTCGTGCCGTGAACCCGGACATCCAGTTCGTGTCGCAGTACATCACCGAGTTCCCGGACTTCGACGGCTTCTTCGCCGCTGACCGTGCACGCGAGATCGCACTCGCTCAGTACGGCGAAGGCGCAGACATCATCTACCACGCAGCCGGCCAGTCCGGCGTCGGCCTGTTCGAGGCCGCAGCCGAGCAGACCGAGACGTCTGGCTCGAAGGTGTGGGGCATCGGCGTCGACTCCGACCAGTACAACCTGGTCGATGCAGAGCTGCAGGAGTTCGTGCTGACCTCGATGCTCAAGCGGGTCGACAACGCCGTGATCGAGATCACGCAGACTGCCGTCGACGGTGAATTCACCGCCGGCAACGTCGTGTACGACCTCAGCACCGACGGCGTGGGCTACTCCACGACCGGCGGCTTCGTCGACGACATCGTCGATCAGCTCGAGGACTTCAAGGCACAGATCATCGACGGCACCATCGAAGTGCCGACCGAGCCCAGCTGATCACCTGAGCGAGTTCTGCCCTCAGGTGGAACTTCACTAACCTCCGACGAGCGGGGCCGGTCCTCCGGTCCCGCTCGTTTCGTTTTCGCCCACTCCTCATCTGAAGGAAGCCCTGTGACCGCAGCGATCGAGTTGATCGGTATCACCAAGCGATTCCCCGGTGTGATCGCCAATGACGACGTCAACCTGACCGTGCAGCGCGGTGAGATCCACGCGATCTGCGGCGAGAACGGCGCTGGCAAGTCGACGTTGATGAAGATGCTCTACGGCATGCAGTCACCAGACGAGGGGCGGATGCTCGTCGACGGTGTGGAGGTCGAGCTGTCCTCACCGAGCGACGCGATCGCTCGCGGCATCGGCATGGTCCACCAACATTTCATGCTCGCCGACCAGCTCACGGTTCTGGAGAACGTCATTCTCGGTTCTGAGCCGACGAACGGCATCG
Source organism: uncultured Ilumatobacter sp. (assembly GCA_938044705.1). Taxonomy (GTDB): domain Bacteria; phylum Actinomycetota; class Acidimicrobiia; order Acidimicrobiales; family Ilumatobacteraceae; genus Ilumatobacter_A. The sequence continues at coordinate 6,460 of CALIOL010000108.1, forward strand.
GCCAGATCGATTTCAAGGCCGCGCGCTCACACTTCGCCGAAGTCGGCGAGTCCTACGGTCTCACCATCGAGCCCGACGACCTCGTCGAAACCCTCGAAGTCGGCGAACGCCAGCGCGTTGAGATCATCAAGGTGTTGTTCCGCGGCGCACAGATCCTGATCCTCGACGAGCCCACGGCAGTCCTCGTTCCCCAAGAGGTCGAAGAGCTGTTCCGCAACATGCGCGAGCTCAAGGCGAACGGCGCAACGATCCTGTTCATCGACCACAAGTTGGAAGAGGTGCTCGAGATTTCGGACTCGATCACCGTGCTGCGGCAAGGCAAGACCATTGCGACCGTCGACCCCAAGGATGTCACCGCCGGCGACTTGGCCGAGTTGATGGTCGGCTCCGAACTCCCCACGCCTGACACGACGGATTCGACGGTGACCGACATCGTCACACTCGACGTCGACGGACTCACCGTGCTCGACGACGACCAACGTCCGGTGGTCGACGACGTTTCCCTGCGAATCCATCAAGGCGAGATCGTCGGGATTGCTGGCGTCGAAGGCAACGGGCAGCACGAACTCGTCTCGGCGATCATCGGAACGCTCGACCCGGCGAGCGGGACGGTCCAGCTCAACGGCGAGGATCTCGCTCACCGGTCGGTTCGCGAACGTCGCGAAGCCGGTGTGGCGTACGTGCCGCAAGATCGCCACGTCGAAGGCCTGCTCCTCGAGGCGCCGCTGTGGGAGAACACCGCCCTGGGCCATCAGACTCAACGACCGTTCGCGAACGGCATCTGGATCGACCGTGCCGGAACCCGTGAACGGACCGAGACGATCCGCGAACGCTACGACGTACGCACCCCGAACATCGACGTGTCGGCGCATGCCCTGTCGGGCGGAAACCAGCAGAAGCTCATCCTCGGTCGGGAGATCATGTCGAAGCCCGATTTGCTGATCGCGTCCCACCCGACTCGCGGCATCGACGTCGGCGCTCAGGCAGCGGTCTGGGACCACATGCGCACCGCTCGGGCCGAAGGGCTCGCAACACTGCTGATCTCGGCGGACCTGGATGAGCTCATCGGCCTGTCGGACACGATCGTCGTGATGTTCCACGGCAAGCTCGTCGCCACGCTCGACCCATCGGAGGTGACGCCCCGAACACTCGGCGCCTACATGACCGGAGCGAGCCTCGACGGCGACGCCGGGCCGCCGGATACCAACGGCGACGAGGAGGCAGCGTCATGAACCAGCCGCTCTTGCGTCGCATCGCCCTGACCGCAGGCGCACCGGTGGCAGCGGTGGCGTTCGCCCTCACCATCTCGTCGCTCGCGTTGATCGTCACCGGCAACAATCCGATCGCAGCGTTCGGCGACATGCTCGAGAATGCGAGCCGCCTCGAGACCTTCGTGGACATCCTGAACGCGGCCACCCCGTTGTACATCTCCGGCGTGGCGGCTGCGATCGGCTTCCGGATGAACCTGTTCAACATCGGCGTGGAGGGCCAGTACCTGCTCGCGGGCTTCTTTGCCGCGGCCGTGGGCTCCGCCGGGTTCATCATCGACCTGCCGCCGCCTCTGCACGTGGCGGTCATCCTTCTCGTCGCGATGTCTGTCGGCGCTGCGTGGGCGGGAATCGCCGGCACGCTGAAGGTCACCCGCGGGATCAACGAGGTGATCTCGACGATCATGCTCAACTTCATCGCGACGGGCGGCATCATCGCGTGGCTGATCCTGGAGTGGAAAGACGACAGCGGAGCAAGCGCAAGTTTCGGTACGAAGGAGATCGACGAGTCCGGGCGACTCCCGAACCTCAACGGCCTGCTCGAGTTGTTCACCCGTGAGGTCTCCAAGGGCCGCGAGCTCACCAGCGTGATCTTCATCGCGATCTTGGTGGGAGTCGGGTATCACCTCTTCATCAATCGCACCCGCGTCGGGTTCGACTTCCGGGCGAGCGGCTACAACCCGATGGCCGCCCGTGCGGGCGGAGTCCCTCCGAAGAAGATGGTGATGTACGCGATGCTGCTCTCGGGCGCAGTCGCCGGGTTGGTCGGCATGTTCGAGGTCCTGAGCGATCGCTACAAGTACGGCGACTCGTTCGTACAGGGCATCGGGTTCAACGGGATCGCCGTGGCGCTGATCGGTCGCAACAACCCGGCAGGCATTGCGATCGGCGCACTGCTGTTTGGCTTCCTGTCGTCATCGTCGGGGATCCTGCAGATCACGGGGTCCGCGACTCCGGAGATCGTCGAGATCATGAAGGGCATCATCGTGCTCAGCGCCGTGGTCGCCTACGAGGTGGTGAGTCGGATCCGGACTCGCGATGAAGCGAAGTCTGCCGCCGAAGCAACGACTCGAATGGCGAACGACCAGCCCGAGGAGGTGTCGGCATGACCTCTGTGATGCCCAATCCGATCGCTCCGATGACCCCGGAAGACGAGATCAAGGCCGCCGGCGGAGTACTCGGTTGGTACGCAGGGCTCGCAACGCCGATTCGGTGGATGGTCGGCGCTTCCATCGGCATCTTGCTGCTGTCGCTGGTTCAGTTGGTCAGCGGCGACGGCGCCGAAGCGCTGACGAGCGCTGGAACGTCGGGAGCCATGCTGCGCTTCGCCGTTCCGATCTTGCTCGCCGGACTCGGCGGGCTGTGGTCCGAGCGCGCCGGGGTGGTGAACATCGGCCTCGAGGGCATGATGATCCTCGGCACCTGGTTCGGTGCGTGGGGCGCGGTCAACTTCGACTCGGCATGGGCCGGCCTGTTCTTCGCCGCGGTTGGCGGAGCGATCGGCGGCTTGCTGCACGCCGTCGCCACCGTGAGTTTCGGAGTGGACCACATCATCTCCGGCGTCGCGATCAACATCCTTGCGCCGGGTCTAACACGCTTCCTGGCCGACCAGATCTTCGGCCGGTGGGATGGTGGCTCAATCTCACAGTCGCCACGTGCGACCGGGCTCCCCAAGATCAACGTGCCCTTCCTGGCGGGTGGAAAACTCCCCGGGAGCGACGAGCGCACGTTCGACCTCCTCGGCGAGATCGCCGACACCGGCGTGTTCTTCGTTTCAGACATCGCGGCGATCAGCCAGGGCCTGCTCTCCCAGCTCTCGCTGTACACGGTCCTGGCGTTGCTGTTCGTTCCGCTCTCGGCCTGGTCGCTCTGGAAGACGAGGCTGGGTATCCGCATTCGGATCTGCGGCGAACGCCCGGAGGCGGGCGAGAGCCTCGGCGTGAACATCTACTACCACAAGTACGTGGCCGTCATCACCAGCGGTGCGTTCGCTGGTCTGGCCGGCGGGTTCATCGCGATGGAACTCACCGGCGGCTACCGCGAGGGCCAGACTCTCGGGCGAGGTTTCATCGGTCTCGCCGCACTGATCTTCGGCAACTGGCGACCTGGCGGCGTGCTGTTCGGCGCGCTGCTGTTCGGCTACCCGTTCGTGCTTCCGCTGCGAGACGGCACCGGCGAGAGCACACACGCACTGCTGCTCGTCATCACGATCCTGCTCGTCGTCATCCTCGTCGTGTCCGTCCGGAACGATCGGCGAGTCGACGCGATCATTGCGGGGGTGGTCGCCTCTGCGACCTTCATCTGGTGGCTACTCACCGACACCGCGCCGAGTTGGCTGCCGAACGCGATGCCGTACGCCACCGTGGTCTTGGTGCTCGTCTTCATGAGCCAGCGTCTCCGCATGCCGGCGGCTGACGGCCAGATCTATCGCAAGGGCGGCTGACATGGCGCTCACACTCGACGAGGCAGTCGCCCTCCCGAAGGTGCTGCTTCACGACCATTTGGACGGTGGCCTGCGACCTTCGACGGTGATCGAGTTGGCCGACGAGATCGGTTGGACGTTGCCATCGACCGAGGTCGACGAGCTGCAAGCGTGGTTCACCTCAGGTGCGGACACCGACGACCTGATGCAATACCTCGCAACGTTCGAGCACACCTGTGCGGTCATGCAGCGCGCCGACCACATCGAGCGTGTGGCCGCTGAGGCGGTTGCGGATCTTTCGGCTGACGGGTGCGTTTACGCGGAGGTTCGTTTTGCGCCCGAACAGCATCAGGCTGCTGGGCTCGCACTCGACGAGGTGGTCGAAGCGGTCACCGCAGGCCTTCGGCGCGGCGAGTCGGAAGCTGGCGGCTCGATCGTCGTCAACGCGATCCTGTGCGCGATGCGCACCGAGGACCGTTCGCTGGAGATCGCACAGCTCGTCGACAAGATGCGAGCGTGGGACGACAAAGTCGTGGCGTTCGACCTCGCCGGCGCCGAGACTGGGTTCCCACCGTCGCTGCATGCAGAGGCGCTGGCCTTTGCTCGTAGGTCCCAGCAGAACATCACCATTCATGCGAGCGAACCGCCGGACCTCGAGCTGATCTGCGAGGCGCTGGAGTACGGCGCTCACCGCATCGGCCACGGCGTACGGCTGCAGGCGGACATCTCGTTCGCGCCGGATGGTTCGATCGATACAGCGTCTGGTCTCGGCCCGCTTGCGCGGTACGTCCTCGACCATCAGATCCACCTCGAGATGGCCCCCACGTGCCATGTCCACGTGGGCGCTGTGGAGTCGATCGCAACGCATCCGCTCGCTGCCCTGCTGCGAGCAGGCTTCAACGTCGGCGTCAATACGGACAATCGGCTGATGAGCGGCGTGATGCCATCGTCAGAGTTCGCGGTC
>CALIOL010000109.1 GCA_938044705.1 uncultured Ilumatobacter sp.
CTCGATGTAGCCGTCGACGTCCACCGCGTTGATGGCTTCGACGATCGCAACCTCCAGCAACTGGTCGAGGCGCTTGAACCGAACGCAGCTCTTGCCCATGTCGAGCTTCATGCCCGCTTCGTCATAGGCATCGCGGAGACGCTGCGACACCTCGGCAGAGGCGTACGCCCCGTGCAAGTGCAGCGAGAAGTTGTTCTTGTTCGCACCGAGGGCGGCGTACATCAACGGTTGTTTGTTGTAGGTGTCCGGATAGCGCTCGAGCGGGATCTCGTAGGCAATCATCCCGAAGTTCATCGTCTCGACGATTCCGTCGGGAAGGTGGTCGATCACCAACCGACGGACCGCACGCACGACCTCGGCCCGCTCCTCCGGCAGCTCCGCCAAGTACTCCTCGACGGTGGTCGCTGAACTCGCCATCTCCGCATCTTTTCACAACGCCGAGAACCGGCCTCAAGAAAAAGTGCAAGAAACCCAGCCGTCGGCTCTCTTGCCATGTGTCCGCACACAACACAGGAGCACAACATGAAACTCACCCGCCGAATCACCCGATCAATCGCATCCGCCGCCGTCATCGGCCTCTTGGCCACCGCAGCTGTCGGAGCGTCACCCGCGTCCGCCGGATTCGGGGACGTCGACCTCGGCCCCGTCGACCGCTTCGACCCGATCGACCTCGGCGACAAGCCGTGCGACGACGAGACCTTCAAGCGGCTCGTGTGCTCGCCTGACTACGTCGCATCGCTCGACGCGAGCCTGTCGTACAACACCTACTACCAGGGCCAAAAGGCCACCATGTTCCTGGCGACCATCCACAATGACAGCGTCCTCGACGGCCCCGACGACCTGAACAGCATCGTGCGCTCGTACGGCGCACGGGAAATCCTCGGGTTCGAGCACGTCATCGGCGACCCGAACTGGATTGCCTATCCCTCGGGAGGCGCCGACCAGATCTGGAAGCTGACGTCACCCGACGGCTTGGACGCCGGAGAGTTCACCACGGTTCGCGTCTACGTCGCTTCGTGGGATACCCAGACGGTCGCCGTGAACGCCAACGGTGTCTGGAAGTACGACTGCTGTGGCACCTGGTTCGCTCACGACCACAGCGAGATCTCGACCACCAACAACGCAGCGTCTGTTCAACTCAATCCAATCACGAAGAAGTAGGCCGCACGGACATCGAAAACCGAAACGGCCGGGCCCCGAACAGGGCCCGGCCACTCCGGAATGATTCACATGGTCAGCGAAGCTGGCCGGTGATCAGAACTCAGCTCAGTCGAGGCGCTCGATGATGGTGGCGTTGGCCATGCCGCCGCCTTCGCACATCACCTGCAGGCCGTACTTGCCGCCGGTGCGCTCGAGCTCGTTGAGCAGCGTCGCCATGAGCTTCGTGCCGGACGCGCCGAGCGGGTGGCCGAGGGCGATGGCGCCGCCGTTGACGTTGACCTTGCTCATGTCGGCGCCGGTCTCCTTCTGCCAGGCGAGCACGACCGAGGCGAAGGCTTCGTTGACCTCGAACAGGTCGATGTCGTCGATGCTGAGGCCGGTCTTTTCGAGGATCTTCTTCGTGGCCGGGATCGGGCCCTTGAGCATGGTGACCGGGTCGGTGCCGGCGAGGGCGAACGAGTGGAACTTCGCACGCGGCTTCATGCCGAGCTCGGCGGCCTTCTCGGCGCTCATGATCAACACCGCCGATGCACCGTCGGAGATCTGCGACGAGTTGCCCGCGGTGATCTTGCCGTCCTCTTTGAAGGCAGGCTTGAGCTTCGCGAGCCCTTCGGCGGTCGTGCCGTCGCGGATGCCCTCGTCGTTCTTGACGACGACCGTCTCACCTTCGATCTCGACTTCGACGGGAACGATTTCGTTCTCGAAGCGTCCTTCGTCGCGAGCAACAGCGGCGCGCTGCTGGCTCTCGGCTCCGAAGGCGTCGAGGTCTTCGCGGCTGATGTCGTAGTCATCGGCGATCATGTCGGCTCCGATGCCTTGCGGCGGCAGCCCGGTCTCGGCGTACCGATCCTGCTGATCCTGGCTGAAGGGGAAGCCCATGCCCTGAACGATGGAGGCGCCCATCGGGGTGCGGGTCATGACTTCGACACCGGCTGCAACGACGACGTCGTAGGCGCCAGCGATGACACCCTGCGCTGCGAAGTGCATCGACTGCTGAGACGAGCCGCACTGGCGGTCGACGGTGGTGGAGGGCACCTCTTCGGGCCAGCCGGCGGAGAGCACGGCGTTGCGACCGATGTTGAGCGACTGCTCACCGACCTGCATGACGCAGCCCATGATCACGTCGTCGACCATGGCGGGGTCGAGTCCGTTGCGCTCTTCGAGCGCTTTGAGCACGTGAGCCGCGAGGTCGACGGGGTGCTGGTCCTTGAGTTGGCCGTTGCGCTTACCGCCTGGGGTGCGGATGGCATCGACGATCACTGCTTCAGTCATTGCTGTTCTCCTGGTTGGTTGAGAGGTGGGGTGTGAATTGCGGAGTTGAGGTTCTGCTGGAGGCGAGTGAGCACCCAGCTCAGGGCTTGACGCTCTTCGCGGCCGATGCCGTGGCGCAGCTCGCCGCGAAGAACCTCATCGATCTCGACGGCCTGTTCGGCAAGCGTGCGTCCGTCGTCGGTGAGGTCGACGAGCCAGACTCGACGATCGTCCGGATCGGGAAGTCGTTGAACGAAGCCACGTCGTTCGAGGCCGTCAATCACGGTGCCCATCGCGGCTCGGCCGGTACCGAGCCGGTCGGCGAGGCGAGTCTGGGTCGCGGCGCCGAACTCGGCGACGTAGGCCAGCAAGCTCGCTTGCGTGAGGTTCAGGTCGAGGTGCTTGAGCCGAGCGTCGAACGCGTCGCGGATCAGGCGTGCGGTCGCCATGAGCGTCGACTCGACGCGGAGCCACGGCGGAGCGTCGAGTTCGTTGTTGGTCAGGTTGCTCATAGCTCGTCTGGATTCGTACTGTACGACGCCATACAGTATGTTCCAAGTCAGACGGCTCGTCCGCCGTCACCACATCGCGATCGAGGAGACGAAATGAGCGACACACTCACCGAGCAAGAAGCCGCAGACTTCCGCAAGAAGTGCGACGACTTCTTGGAGACCTACGCCTTCAAGCAAGGCCAGGGCATCCCGACGTACGACGATCAGAAGGCCTTCTTGGCTGCAGCGGCGGGCGCTGGCCTGGCAGGCGTTGCCTACCCCGAAGAGTTCGGTGGCGGCGGCTACACCCAAGCGCACGACAAGATCTGGCGCGAGGCGCAGGGCAACTACACGATGATGAGCGGAGCGTTCATCATCAGCCACGGCATGTGCGTGCCCATGGTCTCCGAGTACGGCACAGACGAGATCAAGAAGCGCTACCTCCCCGACGCAATCTCCGGCAAGACGCTGTTCTGTCAGATGTTCTCCGAGCCGGGCGCCGGTTCGGACGTCGCCAGCTTGCAGTCGAGCGCTGTCAAGGACGGCGACGAGTGGATCCTCAACGGCCAGAAGGTCTGGACCACCACTGCCCACTTCGCCGACTACGGCATCGTCATCTGCCGCACCGACTCGGATCAGCCCAAGCACGCCGGCATCTCGATGTTCATCGTCGACATGAAGGCACCGGGCATGGAGATCCGCCCGATCCACCAGATCGACGGCGGAAGTGAATTCAACGAGGTCTTCATGACCGATGTGCGCGTGCCGGACGATCACCTGCTCGGCGAGTACAACAACGGCTGGCGCATGGCCACCGCGATGCTCATGTACGAGCGCGTCGCGATCGGCACCGCCGGCTCGGGCAAGGTCAACCAGCCGACCTACAAGCTGCTGTTGAAGGCAGCCCAGGCGAACGGCAAGGTCAACGACCCGGTCGTGCGCCAGCAGCTGATGACGATCTACTCGATGGAAACCACCAAGGCGCTGGTCGCGCAGCGCACGAAGGCAGAGCAGAAGGCCGGCAAGACTCCGGGGCCCGGCGGCTCGCTCGGCAAACTCTTCGGCTCGAACATCGCCTGGTACATGCGTGAGTGCGCGCTCGAGATCGCGGGTCCTCAGACCGTCGCGTGGGAGCCGGACGCGCCGAATGGCGACGAGCGCCAACGGATCTTCCTCAACTCGTTCCAGTCGTCGATCGCGGGCGGCACTGACGAGATCCAGCGCAACATCATCGGCGACCGCGTGCTCGGCCTGCCGCGTGAACCCAGTGTCGACAAGGGCGTGCCGTTCAACTCGCTCAAGGTCGGCACTCAGAAGAGCTGATGGCAACGCACCGATGACGGTGCGGAGTTACGGTCGCCGACATGTTCACCTCTTCTGACTCTGTGATTCGTCGCGCCAGCGCACTGATCGTCGGCCTGGCGATCGCAACATCGGCGTGCGGTGGGTCGGATGGCGAGTCCGACGCCGATTCAGCGGAGGAAAACTCGACGGCCGAGGAGGCTGACGCACCGGCCGACGCAACCGTCGAAACACTGCCTGCAGCCACCGACCCCGTCGTCACGGAGCCCCCGACGACCACGCCACCCGTGACCGAGGCACCGAGCACTCCGATCGGGACGGACAGCGTCGGAACCACGATCACTCAGGAGTACTGCGATGCCGTGGCGGCGGCGTTCGCTCCCGGACGCGCCGTGAGATTTCTCGACGGTGCGGATGCGGTCGGTTTCGAAGCCGCCCTTCGAGCGATCGACGAGCGAACACAGCCCGTTCGAGATGTCGCCCCCAGCTCGGACGTCGACCTGCAGGTGCGAGATCTGCAGGAGGCGCTCGATGAGGCGATCCCGATCTTCGCCGAGCAGGGTTTCGTCGAGTTCGACCCGAGCACCCTTGCCGACGGCGGCGTGCGGTTCGAGGAGCTCGGTGTGGTGATCCAGCAGGCGGGCGACGAGTTCGAAGGAACGTTGCTCGACGAATGCGGATTGTCGGAGCAGCAGCTCGACGACCTCGGCGTCGCGTTTGCCGAGTCGGTGGCGACACTGCCGATCGTTTCGACGGATGACCCAACCACCACGGAAGCCGAGCCGGAGATCGAAGAACCGGTGAGTGGTGACGTCGTGGAGATCACGGACGATTCCGGCCGAATCACGGTCAGCGTGCCTGCGGAGTGGACGGACGTCAACGGGGCTCCGGGCCCCACCGAGGACCGGGTCATTGCCTCGACTGACGCGGACGCATTCTTCGCCTCGTTCGACGTGCCAGGGATGTTCATCGAAGCGGTCGACGTGCCGGAAGGACCGACCCGTGATCAATTCACGCAGTCGATCGTCGACACCATCTCCGAGGCGTACACCGACGTCGGTTGCGTGATCGTCAACGAACAGCCGTACTCGGACATCGCCTATACGGGCACCGAGGTGCTCTACGACTGTGCTGACGGATTCGAGACTCGACTCATCGGCGGCACGAACTCCGACGCCTCACGCGGGTTCGCGGTCGCGATGGTCCTCGAAGAAGGCGACGCGGCGACCCGAAACCTCATCGCCGACACCTTCATCGTCGGCTGAGATCCGGCTCGACAGACGCGCGTCGGTTCTGCCAGCGTGGCAGTGCGACGAGCTGGCGGATCAACCAGGTGGTTGATGTGTCGGGTTGACCCGTTCCGTCATCGTGGTGAGTAACACATCACGAACCGGAGGAACCCATGAAGAACATTCGCAACATCACCTGGATCATCGCTCTCGCACTGGTGGTCGCCTACTCGATCATCGCCACGACCTCGAACGGTGAGTTGACCGCCATTGCTTCGCCGCTGTTGATCGCAGCGATTGCGCTCGTCGTGTGGCACGACCGCACCGAGTCGGTGTCCTGACTCAGCAACCTGTCAGTCTGAGCGGTCGCGATGATGCATCGAACCGAACCAACACTTCCCGATCAGGCCACGGTTCGTCGGGTGCTCGACAGCGAGCAGCCGTCAGGCCGCACAGCCTTCATTGCGATTGTCTGGGTGGCGGTCGCGATCGGGCTCGTCGCGCAGTTCACCGACGGCGCGACCGCGGCACGCAACGGTGCCGCAGTCGGCGTCGTTGCTGCAGCGGTCGCATGGTTGCACGTCGTTCACCGCATCCACCAGGGAACGGCGCTGCCGTTGCGGCGTGCCGTCGTCGTACTGACCGGTGTGTACGCCGCACTCGTCGCACTGCTGGCGATCGACCCCGCACACTTCGTCTTCCTCTTCGCCGCGTACGCCCTGACGTTTGCCCTCGTCGACGAGCTGACTCCGTCGATCGCGCTGTCGTTCATCGTCACGTTGATCTGGGTCGGCGGCTGGGTTCACCATGACCTCCCCACCGGAGCCTTGCCGACTCCGGTGCTCGTCTGGGTCACGCTCGTCGCGATCGTGGTGGTCCTCGACCGGGTGAGTTCGACCAGCGAGGAGCGGCGACGGCTGCTGGCAGAACTGCACGCAACCCAAGTCCAGCTCGCCGAGTCGGAGCATCAACGTGGCGCGCTGCAGGAACGTGAGCGGCTCGCGGCCGAAATCCACGACACCCTCGCACAGGGATTCACCAGCATCGTGTTGTTGTCGGAGGCGACCATCGCCAGTCCAGAGACACAGACGAGCCACCTGCACATGATCACCGACACGGCACGCGAGAACCTGCAGGCGACGCGGCGTCTGGTGGACGGGCTTCGCCCCATCGAACTCGACGGACTCAGCCTCGGCGACGGCGTGGCTCGCGTCGTCGAACGTCACCGCGCTCGTTGGCCCGAGCGGGTTGAACTCGCCGTCGACGGCGACATCGATGACCACACGATCGACAGCGACATCGAAATCACACTGCTGCGCGTGGTGCAAGAAGCCCTGAACAACGCTGCGAAACACGCCCAAGCGGAGTTGATCGATATCGAGATCACGTGCACGGGCACGCATGTCTGCGTGACCGTCAGCGACGACGGCGTGGGCTTCGAGATGGACGCCCAACCCCATGACGTGGCGGGAGGCATCGGCGGCCGCGGGCTCGAGCTGATGGCCGCTCGCCTCGAAGCATCCGGTGGGGACCTGAACGTGACCTCACGGCCCAGCGCTGGTACCACCGTCGACGCCACCGCGCCACTGACCAACCAAGGAGGACCGTCGTGAGCGTGCGGGTCGTCGTCGCCGACGATCACCCGGTGGTGCGCGCCGGTCTGGTGCTCCTGCTCGGCAACGACCCGGACATCGAGGTGATCGGTGAAGCAGAGCACGGTCGAGCCGCCGTGGAGATGGCCAGAGCCGAACGACCCGATGTCGTGATGACCGACCTGCAGATGCCCGAACTCGACGGCGTCGGCGTTGCGCGCGAGCTGCAGGGCGTCGCGCCCGTGCTCGTGCTCACCACCTACAGCAACGACCGTTCGATCGTCGCCGCCATGGATGCGGGTGCAGCCGGGTACCTCCTCAAAGATGCTCCTCCCACCGAGA
>CALIOL010000110.1 GCA_938044705.1 uncultured Ilumatobacter sp.
ATGATCCTCGACGCCGTGCCGGTCATCCCGCCGGAACTGCGCCCGATGGTCCAGCTCGACGGTGGCCGTTTCGCCACCTCCGACCTCAACGACCTGTACCGCCGAGTGATCAACCGCAACAACCGACTCGAGCGTCTGCTCAACCTCGGTGCGCCGGAGATCATCGTCAACAACGAAAAGCGCATGCTCCAGGAGGCCGTCGACGCACTGTTCGACAACGGTCGTCGTGGCCGTCCCGTCACCGGGCCGGGCAACCGTCCGCTCAAGTCGCTGTCCGACATGCTCAAGGGCAAGCAGGGTCGCTTCCGTCAGAACCTCCTCGGCAAGCGCGTCGACTACTCGGGCCGCTCGGTCATCGTGGTCGGCCCGACGCTGCGCCTGCACCAGTGCGGCCTGCCGAAGCTCATGGCGCTTGAACTCTTCAAGCCGTTCGTGATGAAGCGCCTCGTCGACCTCGAGCTGGCGCAGAACATCAAGACCGCCAAGCGCATGGTCGAACGTCGTCGCCCGCAGGTGTGGGACGTGCTCGAAGACGTCATCAAGGAGCATCCGGTGATGCTCAACCGTGCACCCACGCTGCACCGTCTCGGCATCCAGGCCTTCGAGCCGGTGCTGGTCGAAGGCAAGGCGCTGCAGATCCACCCGCTGGTCTGCACCGCATTCAACGCTGACTTCGACGGTGACCAGATGGCCATCCACGTGCCACTGTCGGCCGAGGCGCAGGCCGAGGCCCGCGTGCTCATGCTGTCGGCGAACAACATCTTGTCGCCGGCCTCGGGTCGCCCGATCACGGTCCCCTCGCAGGACATGATCATCGGTGGTTACTACCTCACCGAAGGCATCGAGGACGCCAAGGGCTCCGGCCGCGTCTTCCGCCACCTGTGGGAAGTGCTGCGTGCGTACGACGAGGGCACCCTCGACCTGCACGCCACCATCGAAGTGCGCAAGGGCCCGGGCGAGAAGTTCGCAACGACCCCCGGTCGTGCGCTCTTCGAAGAGGCGCTGCCGGCTGCGTACACCGACCTGTTCGGCCACATCGACATGCTCATCACCAAGAAGGAGATGGGTGTCATCGTCGAGCGTCTCTCCGACAACTTCGACAAGGCCACGGTTGCCCAGGCGCTCGACAAGATCAAGAACCTCTGCTACCGATTCGCCACGCAGTCCGGCATCACCGTGTCGATCGACGACGTGCGCACCCCCGCTGCCAAGAAGGGGATGATGGAGGAGTACGAGCGTCAAGCTGAGAAGGTCGAGAACCAGTTCAAGCGGGGCATCATCACCGACGGCGAACGTCGCCAGCAGGAAGTCCGCATCTGGACCGACGCCACCGCCGAAGTCCAGGCCGAGATGGAGCTGGAGTTCAAGAAGGTTCAGTTCAACCCGATCGACATGATGGTCGGCTCGGGTGCTCGAGGCAACATGACGCAGATGCGTCAGATCGCCGGTATGCGCGGCCTCGTGGCCAACCCTCGTGGCGACATGATTCCTCGTCCGATCAAGTCGAACTTCCGTGAGGGTCTCGAAACCCTCGAGTACTTCATTGCAACGCCGGGCGCTCGTAAGGGCCTCGTGGACACCGCACTGCGTACCGCTGACTCTGGTTACCTCACCCGTCGTCTGGTCGACGTGGCGCAGGAACTCATCGTCCGCGAGATGGACTGTGGTTCGACGCTGGGTGTGTGGATCGAGCACGTTGCCGAGGACACCGCGAACAAGCGGGCCTACCTCGAGACCAAGCTCTACGGCCGTGCACTGCTCAACGACACCGAGCTGGCAACGCCGATGGAGAAGGACGGCGAGACCTTCACCATGCTGCCGCGCAACACCATCGTCGGCGACGAAGAGATGGAAGCACTGCGTGACGACCCGAACATCGAGCGCCTCCGCGTTCGTTCGGTGCTGACGTGTGACGCCGAGCTCGGCGTCTGCGCGATGTGCCACGGTCGCTCGCTGGCAACCGGTGAGATGATCGAACTCGGTGAGGCCGTCGGCGTCATCGCTGCCCAGTCCATTGGTGAGCCGGGTACTCAGCTCACCATGCGTACCTTCCACACCGGTGGTGTTGCAGGTAAGGACATCGCTGGCGGTCTGCCTCGAGTCGTGGAGCTGTTCGAGGCTCGTACGCCGAAGGGCTCGGCCCGTCTGGCTAAGGCAACCGGTGTGCTGCACCTGCGTGAGGACGAAGGCAAGGGCATCCCGGTCGTCGTCATCGACGACGCTGGTGAAGAGCACGAGACGCTGCTGCCGCTCGGCGCACGCCCGATCGTCACGGACGGTCAGGACGTCAAGGCCGGCGACCCGCTGGTGGATGGTCCCTTCGATCCGAAGGAGATCATGGAGATCAAGGGCATCCGCGAAACGCAGCTGTACTTGGTCGAAGAGGTCCAGCGCGTCTACCGCGATCAGGGCGTGTCGATCCACGACAAGCACATCGAGCTGATCGTGCGTCAGATGACGCGTCGCATCGGCGTGCAAGAGCCCGGTGGCACCGGCTTCTTGCCCGGTGAGCGTGTCGACTCGAAGCGCTTCCGCGATACCAACCGCCGCATGGTCGAAGAGTCCCTGCGTCCCGCAGAGGGCCGCCCGGAACTCATGGGCATCACCAAGGCCTCCCTGGCCACCGAGTCGTGGCTGTCGGCAGCATCGTTCCAGGAGACCACCCGTGTCCTGACCGAAGCCGCCATCGACGGACGCGGCGACGACCTGATCGGCCTGAAGGAGAACATCATCCTCGGCAAGCTGATCCCGGCCGGCACGGGCATGGCCAAGTACCGCGAATTCGGTATCGAAGCTCCGGACTACGAGCCCATGACGTACTACACGTCGGACGGCATGGACGAAGAAGACCCGGCGGCCTTCCTCGCCGGTCTGCACGGCACCTACTCGAGCGACGCTGCTCAGGTGGCGAACGAGCCCATCGGCTGACCCTCCGGGGCGTCTGCAACGCAGACCCACCGATGAAGTCGAGAACGGCCCGGGTGGAGACACCCGGGCCGTTCCGCGTCTGCGTGGCGTGCAGTGTGCTTGTCGGTCTCCTCGACCCACCACGGAGAGCGCGCAGCCGTGGGCGTGGTCGCTGCGACCGTTGATCACTCGGCTCTCGGCGTGGCTGCGACGGCATCGGGGCCCATACAGAATCCAGAACCCCAGTTCACACAAGGAAAAAGTCAACCCACGTGACGACATCCTGTCCAGCGGACTCCTGCCTCGGGGACACGTGAGGCGACGCGAATGTTGACAAGAAATTGCAGACAACGAGCTCAAGATCTCGCGGAGAGTGTCGATGGATGAAGTGTGGTCATCGACGCTCCCCCGACTCCTGATCCGCACCTGTCGGACTTGTTCGACGCCGAGACCGTCGAACGGCTGATCCGTGCGATCTCATCTGCCCTCTGCGAGGCGGTCGTGATCGCCGGGCCGACCGGACAGATCATCTGGCACAACCCGGTCGCTCCGGAGCTGTTCGAGATGACCTCCGCAGAATTGCTCGAACGGGAACTCGTCGACCAGCGCTGGCACGCGATCACGCTCGATGGAGCTCCGTACCCACTCACCGAGACACGCTCCCAGCTGCGTGAAACCGGGCTCGGCATTGCCGCCGCTCCCATCGGCATCCGGACCGGCGCAGGCCGCCTGAAGTGGATGAGTACCGCTGTGACGCCGCTCGTTGTCGGCGGCCAACGCCACACACTCGTGGTGTTCAGCGATGTGAGCGACCAGATCGCCGAACGACGCACGCTGAAGTACACGCTCGACGCACTTCGTCACAGCCTCGCTCCGACCGAGCTCCCGACCTCCGACGTCGTTCGATTCGCCGCCGGTCGACGTGACGGGAATGGGGACTCCATCGTCGGTGCCGATTTCTACGGCGTCGGCGTGGATGGGGAGAATGCCCGTTTCACGGTCGGTGACTGTTCGGGAACCGGCGCGCGAGCGGTCGAACTCAGCGTCACGGCGCTCAACACGATGCGTGCGATCAGCGGAATGATGGCGAGCACCGCCGATGCGATCGATCGGCTCGACACCGTGTTCGACAACGAAGACCCTCACTACCGGGTCACGACTGTGTCTGGCCGCATCGAGATGGTGCACCGCATTCCCACGCTGTCCATGGTGTGCGCCGGGCACGCACTGCCCATCCTCATCCGTGACGGTCGCGCGACCGAGATCGGATCGGTTGCCCCGATGATCGGTGTGCAAACGGAGTCGGGTCGCACGGCCACCCGCCACGAGCTCCGGTCGGGTGACATCTTCATTTCGTACACCGACGGGCTGACCGACACCGTTCAACCTCGGCTCGCTGCAGACGAGCTGCTGGAACGAATCCCCGTCAACGTTCCCGTCGAGTCCGTCGTCGACACGCTCATGCGGATGTTCGATGCGTCATCGAGTGGAGAACAAGGCGTCGTGGTCTTCGGTTTCGAGGTCGCATGAACCGTGCACCTCTGCGTCGTGCGGCCTCCGACACCGTCGAGTCCGATTCGCTCTCTACCTCCTACGAAACGGCATCAACATGAAATCACCGAGCTGGACTCAGACCGCATGGCTCGCGTCCATGTGTGCCGATGCGGCGCTCGCCGCGGCCGAAAAAGCCATCCAAGAGGCCGGCACGATCGACGAGTACAGCGCCGACCGCCTCCGCCTGTCGTTGCAGGCGCGCCTGGAACCGGCGGTGCTCGACGTGCTCGAGAAGATGTCAGCCCCGCAGATCGCCCTCCAACCAATTGTTCACCTCGAGGGTCGAACCGTGATCGGTTACGAAGCGTTGGCGCGCTTCGGTGGTGGCCACGACACGGCTGAGGCATTCCGCCGTGCTGCCGAACGCGGCATGCAGATCGACATCGAAGTCGCTGCGCTCACCGCTGCGCTCGAACGAATCGATGAACTCCCGCCGACCGCCTTCCTCGGTGTGAACTTGTCCGCTGCGGCCCTCATGGATGTACGCGTCGGCGAAGTGCTCGCTGGCGCTGACCTGAGCCGCATCGTCATCGAGCTGACCCAGCAGGCCGAACTCGGGGATATCGCAGCGATCAAGCACCGGGTCCGTGAGTTGCAACTCGAGGGTGCCGTCTTCTGTCTCGACGGCGTCGGCGTCGGCTTCATGACGGAAGCTCGCGTTGTTGAGCTGCGGCCCGAGATGGTCAAGATCTCGCGATCGCTCGTCAGCGGTTGCCTCGACGACTCCGACAAGCAGGCAAAGATCCGCGAAATGGTGACCGTGGCCCGACGAGTGGGTGCACTGTCGGTCGCGATCGGTGTCGAGCGAGTCGAAGAGCGAGATCTCCTCTTGGGATTCGGGCTCGATGCCGTGCAGGGGCACCTGTTCGGCGAGCCCACGGTGCAACTCGCCGACATCGACATCCCCGCCGACTCTGTCGTCGCGGTGTAACTCGGCGCCCTCGCTGTCGACGTTAGGTAGCGGTACTCAGGACATGGCCGGCGCGGTCTGCGCACGGTGGTGTCATGGGACAACACCATCGAATTCTCAGTGCCGTCTTGGCGTGCTCTGCCTTGGCGCTTGCAGGCCTCGCCTCCTCGGGAACGGCGGGGGCGGCGCCGACGAGCTTCGTCGTCGACACGTTGAGCGACGACCCCGCTGACGGGCTGACGCTTCGAGAAGCGATCGGTCTGGCGAACTCGAACACTGGAGCGGACACCGTCCAGTTCGCGCCCGGCGTCACGGGCACGATCACATTGGCAAACGGTGCGATCAACATTTCCGACTCGGTCGACATCATCGGCCCAGGGTCCGACGAGTTGACCATCGACGCAGCTGGACTCAGTCGTGTTTTCAGCTCCGGGTCAGCGGGCGTCGATCTGAGGATCGCGGGAGTCACGGTTCGTAACGGTTCCGCAGGTGGCAACGCGGCGCAAGGTGGTGCCATCCGCTCGGACTTCGGAGGCGAGTTCTCGATGGAGGACGTCGTCTTGGTCGACAACGAAGCGAAGACTGGCGGCGCCATCAGCATCGACGGAGCGCAAGGAGATATCACTCTCCACAACGTCCGCTTCGAGAACAACACGGCAACAAACGGTGACGGCGGCGGACTCAACATCATGAATCAGCTGGGCGAGGTCGACATCGACAACTCGTCCACGTTCGTCGGTAACGAGGCGCTCATGGGCGCTGGCGGTGGACTGAACATCGCCGATCCGTTGGGATTCGAGACCGTGAGCATCGCTGTGACCGAGGTGCGAGACAACCGTGCCGCGAGTTCGGCCGGTCTTCGGATCGTCGTACCGTTCGCGTTGGTGGCGTTGGAGCGGTCGCACGTTGCTGACAACACGGCGACCACGACGAATGGCGGCATCGACATCGGTGCCGCGGACGTGGTGATGTCTGACTCCCAAGTCACCGGCAACAGCGCGGAGGAACGCGCCGCGGGCACCGTGGACGGCTCCCTGACCACCGACCTGGACACCGTGACCGTTGCCGACAACAACGCGACGCTCACCGATGCCGGGTTGTTCCTCTTCGACGGCGCCCAGGTCGTCCACAACTCGACGTTCGCCGGGAACGGCGGAACAGAGAGCGGCAGCGGCGGGCTGCGCTCGGACGGCGCGCTCAGCCTCGAGGTCATCGACTCGACGATCACCGACTCGAATGCCACCGGCCTCTACGTCACAAACGCAGCCGACGTGACG
>CALIOL010000111.1 GCA_938044705.1 uncultured Ilumatobacter sp.
GTCGTGGCCGGACGATTGGGCCGACAGGAATCGGCGTTGGTCACAGAGGCTCCTCAGACGTGATCGTCGTTGATCTCGTCCCGCACGCTGACCGACCCCAGCGTTCCGCTGCGACCATCATGGCCCGACCCAACGAACCACTGCACGCGAAACACGACATCGGCCGAACATGTCGCCGCAGCAGACATCATCGGGCCCAAGACGCGGGTCCAGCTGTCGATCGAGGCGTGTGGACCCGCCGAACAACCTGCTGCGTGCGGAAGTACCCTGATCGGCCACCTATGGGATTGCAATCACTCGAACGCCGTCTGGAGCGTATGGTCGAGGGCGTGTTCAGACGCTCCCGCGGGTCGATCCGCCCCATCGAGCTCGGTCGACGGCTCGTCCGAGAGATGGACGACAACCGAACCGTCGACGTCAAGGGCCGACGGATGGTTCCGAACGACTTCACCGTGCTACTCAGCCCAACCGATCACGCGAGCTTCCACGAGATCGAAACCGCGCTGACCACCGAACTCGCAGAGGCCGCTCGCGAGTACGCACGAGAAGAGGCGTACCACTTCATCGGCCCCGTCGCAGTCGGTCTCAGCGTCGACAACGAGTTGCGGACCGGTCGCTTCGGAATCGTCTCGCAGCTCAAGCAAGGCGTGGCAGGCCTCGGCGCCGGGTCGATCATCCTGCCGTCGGGAGAACGCGTCGAACTCGGCGAACACCCGACGACCGTCGGCCGTCTGCCCGAGTCGACGATCACGATCGACGACGGCAACGTCAGCCGCGAACACGCCCGGATCCAGCCGGGAACCAACGGCTATGTCGTCCAGGATCTGGGGTCGACGAACGGCACTCTCGTCAACGGCCAACGCATCACCGGAACCCGACTGCTCGCCGATGGCGACATCGTCAGCTTCGGGTCGACTCACGTACGCTTCGAGGCGTCCTGAGGTGACGGGCTGGGCGGCCCCTCGCGGGTCGGCAAGGGTGCACACGACATGAGCGACCAGGTCCTCAACATCTTGAAGCTGAGCTTGCTCGGCTTGGTCTACCTGTTCTTCGCACGCGTGCTCTGGGCGGTGTGGAGCGAAGTGAAGACCCCCAAGGCCCGGCCCATCCAGCAGCGACAGGCCGCCCCACAGCAACCGGTCGCAGCGAACGCTCACGCCGGAACCATCGAGCAGCAACGCCCGCCAAGTGCGCCGAAGGGCCGCAAGCCTCCGAAGGGCAGGGGCGGCAAGGCTGGTCGGCTGGTCATCCTCGAACCGAAGCACCGACGCGGCATGGCGGTCGCGATCGCTGGCGAGATCACGCTCGGGCGCGACGACACGTGCACGATCGCCATCCAAGACGACTCGTACGTGTCCACGCTGCATCTGCGGATCTACGACTACGACGGTCAACCGATGGTCGAAGACCTCGGATCGACCAACGGCACCTTTCACAACGGCAACCGTCTCCATGGCTCGAAGCTGTTACAACCCGGCGACCGCATCCAGGTCGGCACGACGGTCATCGAGGCGCAATGACGAACCACTTCCGCCGTGCAAGCAGGTTTGTGCCTGGCACCAACCTGCCCGGAGGCCGACGTGGCTGACCTCAAATGGGGTGCGGGAACGCACCCGGGCCAGATCCGGCCCGACAACGAAGATCACCTGCATGCGTCGGACGGCATCTATGTCGTCGCCGACGGCATGGGCGGCCACGAGGCCGGAGAGATCGCCTCCGCGCTCGCCGTCGAGCGCATCCGCGATGTCTTGATCGCCGAAGACCTCGCACCCACTGCCGAACGCGTCGTCGAAGCGATCTCCGATGCAAACGGGGACATCTTCCGTGCGGCGATCGCCAACCCTGGCCAAGGCGGCATGGGAACGACCGTCACGGCGATCGCCGTGATCGAGGACCCGATGGCAGGGCGCGGCGCTCCGAACATCGACGACAACGACGGACTCGACCTCGACAAGGTGACCCCGGTCGTGCCGCGCGATCAACCCGAGGCCCTCGTGCTCGCCAACGTGGGCGACTCACGCACCTACCTGTACCGCCACGGCCGCCTCCGTCGCGTCACGATCGACCACAGCTACGTGCAGGAACTCGTCTCCACCGGCCACATCACCGACGACGAAGCGCGCACGCACCCGCGTCGCAACATCATCACCCGCGCCCTCGGCATCGAGCCCGACGTCAAGGTCGACTGGTGGACGCTGCCGCTGGTCCGCGGTGATCGTTTCGTGCTGTGCAGCGACGGACTCGTCGACGAAGTCCCTGACGCTGAGATCAGCCGGATCCTGAAAGAACACAGCGACCCGCAAGCTGCTGTCGACGTGTTGATCGAGATGGCCAACGAAGCCGGCGGCCGCGACAACGTCACGGTCATCATCGTCGACGTCCTCGAGGGCGACGATCCGCCGGACCCGACGCAAGAGCTGGACCTCACCCCGGTGTGGGCCGACGACCCGGACCTCACCGAAGACGACCTCGCGCGGATCGCAGCGGGCGACCTCGAGCTGGCCGGAGCGGATGAACCGACCGAAGAAGTCGCCGCCACCAAGCTCAGTCGCAAGGAACGCCGCCGCGCCCGAAAGGCCGACAAG
>CALIOL010000112.1 GCA_938044705.1 uncultured Ilumatobacter sp.
TGAATCGCAGCGTGGTCAGGCTGGCGAACCTTCGACAGGCCGGTGATGGTCCACCGTTCCTGTTGCAACAGGTCGGCAGTTGCTTCCGCCGCCTTCCACGTGTTGCCCGTCAAGCTCTCGACCAGAATTGCTGCCTTCACGTGGACAGTCTGCCATGTCGCTGTCGCGAGCGCCCGAACCAGTGCCGGAGGACGAGGACTACCGCAGGTCGGCTGTTGGTTCAGGCCTCGCCGGCCGCCAAGGCTGACAGGACGCCGAGTGCGTCGGCGATCGTCGACAGCTCGGAAAGAGCCGGGTCGATCGTGTGCCGCGCAGCAAGGTAGAGCGGGTCGTTGTAGCTGATGGTCACGCCATCGGACGTCTCGACGAACAACATCTTCTGGGGCAGATCGAGACCGGAGGTCGGCGACGCCTGCATCAGCGGGGTGCCCAGACTCGGGTTACCAAAGATCACTTCGATGATCGGCGACAGTTCCAGATCGACGCTCGCCGCGTTCGCGGCATGGTCGATCTCGGCCACCAGTTCGAGGTTCGGGTTCTCCTCGATCGCCACCAGCAGACGATCTGCGGCTGCTCGCGCCGTGCCGGACGCGTCAAGCGTCACCAAGCCAGCACCCAGTTCGGTGTCGGGCCCACTCGACATCTCGAGGTCGTCGCCATCGCCTGCCGCAGCGAAGGCGATGGAAGCAAGCACCCCATCCACGGCCGAGAGCGGTTCGTCGACACCGACGAGCCCATGCCTCGTGGCCAGATGAGACGCGCCGTTCCACAGGACCTGCACGGCTCCGCCATCGGACTCGATCACCAGCATCTTCTGCGGTAGATCGATACCCACACCCGCTGACGCCACCATCAGCGGCGTCCCGACGACCGGATTCCCGAAGATCAACTCCACGGTCGGACCGAGGTCGAGCCCGGCCGTCTCTGCGTTCGCTCCGTGGTCGATCTGCGCGACGAGCGTCAACGCTGCGTTGGCTTCGATCTCGGCCACGACCGCAGCCACCGTGTCCTCGAACGACCGCTCGCTCACCACCGAACGCGCCCCGGGCGGGACGACCGCAGTGATGGTTCCGTCAGCGGGTTCGCCGATGGTGACGGCCGGTTCGTCGGCTGACGGCTCGCTGCCACGGGCGGGGTCCGGCGCCAGGGTCGTCAGGGCCGACTGGTCGGCGAGGTCGGCGCTACCAGCGCAGGCAACGGCGCCCAGGCTCACAACGGCGAGGATCGATAGGGATGCGTGTCGACGCACGGCTGCTCCTCCGAGTATCTGGATGTCGCCCGCAGCGCCCGCAACTTCACCTTCGCAGAAATCGAACGCGGAGATGCGTCACGCGCCCAGCGAGGTCAACCGGTGTCGCCGTCGTTGCGAGGTCGCCTCGCCGTCCGCAACTGGACACCGTTCGACAGGCTGAGGAACGCGAACACCGCAGCGGGGAGCCAGAGGCCGCGAACCAGACACAGCACACCGAGCGGGATACAGATCGCGAGCAGCACGATGTTCACGAGCACGATCTTCTCGGCAGTGGAGCGTCCGGACATGTCTCTCAGCCGAAGGTTCGGCGCACCCACTCTGCGAGAACGGGATCGATGATCGTCAGTTCGCTCCCGGCGCGCTGAAGGTGGCCGCGGTCGATGAGGCCGGCACGGGCATGCTGTGCTCGCCCGTTGCTCTGCCCGAGCGACTTTGCCAGCGGCCCGAAAATGCTGTCACCGTGGGCCGCCGAGCGAAGGACCAGCTGCTCCCCCGTCGACATCGACGAGAACAGCCGCTCCATGCCAGCGGAGGCTGCGGCCAACACACCGTCGACCCCGCGCACGACGGTGTCGATCGATGCACTCTCGCCCGGCTCGACTTGACGCCAGACCGCATCGGCAAGCTCCATCGTGCGGTGCGGGTGCCCCTGCGTGAACGACCACACGTGAGCTGCGATCGATCCGGCGCTGCGACCTGAATCCGCAAACCCGTCGCGCAAGATCTTCTCGACCGCCTCGATCGACAAGGGCGGAGCATCGACGAGGTCAGCCTGCGCGTAAAACGGTTCGGCACGATCCGTGAACAACATCTGCATCGTCGATGGTTCCGAGCCTGCGAAGAGCAGACCGATCTCTTGAAAATGATGCTGTAGGGCGGTCCTCATGAGCGCCGCAGCTCCGTCGACGCCAACGATGCCTGAGAACTCGTCGACGATGAGGACCACCGGTTGCGTCGCTGACGCCTTCACCAACAGATCGAACTGGGCATGCACGGTCAGCATCGCGTCCGGTCGTTGTGCTGCAGGCTTGCGAAACTCGACGCCCAAGACCCCGAGTTGAAGCTGGAGCCCGGCGGCGATCTCACCGAACACGCCCGACGCGGTACCCACCACGCTCGAGATCGCCCGGTCGAGCCTGATCGCGAAGTCGGCCCACGACGTGAGCTCGTAGAGATCGAGCCAGACCGGTACCGCGGTGTCTTCCAAGCGTTGCGCGACGGATCGCAGCGCGGTGGTCTTGCCGAAACGGCGCGGCCCGAGCACGGCGGTCACCCGCCGCTCGGTCACGCGTCGCACGAGGTCGTCGACCAGCTCACGGTTGGCAGGAAGCAACGACGGGTCGAGCGGGCCGTGATGCGGGAACGGAGTCAATTCCACGATCGGATACTACCAGATGCTAGTAACACTCAGTACCAGCGACTAGTACAACTCGGCATCAGTCGACTTTCTTCAGCGGCGCCCACGCCAGCGACAGGTGCTTCAGCCCCACTCCACCGGAGAAGTTGATGACCGCTTCGGTCTTTTCTCCCTCGCCGTCGACGGCGATGATCGTGCCCGCGCCGAACGCAGGATGCTCGACGCGGTCACCGACACCGAGCCCGAGTTCCTGGCTGTTCGACGGTTCGGTGACCTTCTGACCGGCGCGCATCGCAGCATCCACGACGCGGTCCTTGTGCGCCTCGTCGGCTTCTTTGATGTCCGCATTGATGTCGATACCGCCCGAATCCTCGTCCGGCTGAGCGCGCTGATACGGCGGCGGGTCGTACCGATACGCAGACCCGCGCTCCTCCCGGTAGCCACCCCCCGAGCGATAGCTCTGTCGGCCGTAGGAGGAACGCCCGGTGACATTGCCCTTCGACTCGATCAGCTCGACGGGGATCTCGTCGAAGAAACGCGATGGCGGGTTGTACTGCGTCGAACCGAACAGCTGTCGGCTCCATGCGTGGCTCATGTACAGCTTCTTCATCGCGCGGGTGATGCCGACGTATGCCAGGCGTCGTTCTTCTTCCATCTCCACCGGCTCGGTGAGCGCACGAATGTGCGGGAACACGCCTTCCTCGACGCCGGCGAGGAACACCGTCGGGAACTCCAGGCCCTTCGCAGAGTGGAGCGTCATCAGCACGACCTGGTTGTCGTCGTCGAGTTGGTCGGTGTCGGCGACCAGTGCCACCTGCTCCATGAACTCCTCGATCACCGTGAACTCGCGCGCCGAGCCCACCAGCTCACCGAGGTTCTCGATGCGCGTGTGCGCCTCGATGGTGTCTTCGGCTTCAAGCTCGGCCAGATAGCCCGACCCTTCGAGCGCCAGCTGCAACACATCGCCCGGCCCATACGACGAGTCGGCGGCGGTGGCCGACAGCCCGTCGAGCAGCTCGACGAACGACCCGATGCCGCGCAGCGCCTTGCCCGACACGCCCGCTTCTTCGCAACGACGCAACGCTTCGACGAAGGGGATCTCCTCGGCGCGGGCGAACGCATCGAGCTTGTCGACGCTCGCGTCGCCGATTCCGCGCTTGGGCGTGTTCAGCACCCGCTTGAGCGACACCTCATCGGACGGGTTCACCACCGTGCGCAGATAGGCCATCGCATCTTTGACCTCGCGCCGGTCGTAGAAGCGCGTGCCGCCCACCACCTTGTAGGGCACACCGACA
>CALIOL010000113.1 GCA_938044705.1 uncultured Ilumatobacter sp.
TCCCGGCTGAGACCGAGCAGCCGGTCCCCACACGCTGAACGTCGGCGGTCGAGTACGTGCCTCGCGTGAGCGCGCATTGGCCCTTCCGGCGTGTCACTATCGAGCGGTGTCGCTCGCTGAGTTCGTCGTCGCAACGAATCGGCTCATACTGCGCTCGTGGCGCAGCACTGACGCTCGTGACTTCGCGGAGATGAACGCCGACGCTGAGGTGATGGCCGACCTGGGAGGACCGCTGTCACGGGAACAGAGCGACCAGAAGCTCGAACGATTCGTACGGTCGTTCCGCAACGACGGGCTCACTCGCTGGGTGGTCACCGATCGCGACGGCGGGTTCCTGGGCTATTGCGGCGTCGTGAAACACGACCACGGCCACCCACTCGGAGAGCATCACGAGATCGGCTGGCGGCTGACCCGCCCGTCGTGGGGTCAGGGCTACGCAACCGAGGCAGCTACCGCAGCGCTCGCGGATGCGTTCGATCGCATCGGCTGCGCCGAGGTGTTTGCGTATACCGCTCCCGACAACGCCCGGTCACAGGCGGTCATGGCCAAGCTCGGACTCACCCGTCGCCTCGCTCGTGACTTCTCTCACCACTACGACGGCTTCGGGACGTGGAAAGGTCTCGTCTGGTCGGCGACACCAACAGGCGAGGCCGGCTGATGCCGGAGAGCGTATGATCGGCGCCTGGAACTGGCCGTGGATCAGTAGCGTCAGACCAAGATGAAAGTTCTCCCGGTCGTGGGCTCACTGTTGCTGACGGTGGTGGCTGCGTCATGCGGTTCCGCTGATCGGGTGTCTGCGCCCGCCGGTCCGACCGGGTCTTCGTCGACAACGTTCGGTGACGCAGCGATCTCTCCAACCGTGACGCCGACCGGTTTCCTCGTCACGCTCGAGCCATCTGCGGTGGTCGACTTGATCTGCGGTGAGCCAGCCTCCGTTCACAGTGCCACTGACCAACCGGAACTGCTCGGCCTCGTCGGATCCGCCGAATCAGGCGTCTGGATTCCGAACGGACCCGATGGCATCGGCGTGATGGCCTGTCTCCCCGCACCCTCTTCGGCCCCTGCGACGTATCGAGTGCCCGACGAGCTTGGACCGGGTGACTACATCCTGTGTCGAGGGCTCGATCTCGATCCAGCTGGCTGCGCAACGTTCACTGTTGTGCTGCTCGCTGACTCAGACGATCCTGGTGCCGTGCCGCTCACCACGTTGCCGAAGGAGACTCCTGTCGCGACGGATCCGCCTGACACCGCGCCCTGAGGCGCCCTTGCGAATGGTGCCAGGCGCTCACACGGTGGGCTCGAGGTAGGCGCCTGATTCCAGATCGTTGCGGTCCTCGGCCAGGGCTCGATCGAAGGCGCGTCGCACGCTGCGTCGCAGCAGAGGCGCAGCGAGTGCGCCGAGCCCCTTGACCTCTGCTTCGAGGCGGGCATCCACGTGGGAGCGGTCTGGTCCGTCCGGCTGGATGTCGAAGGTGATGGTGCCGCCCTTGAACTGGCCGTGCGTGACCGTGTTGACCAGGGGACCGCCCTCGACCCGCTCCAGATCGAGTTCCTGAGCAAGTCGAATCGGGCCGACACGCGTCACTTGCCGGTAGCGGCACCGAGCACGGTCTTCCTGGAGGACCTCGAAGCGAACGCCGCGATGAACACGGTTTGCGGCGTGATGGGCGACATCGCCGAATTGGCGCCGAACGACGTCGGCAGGCGCTGCGATGGACACGGACCGTGTGACGGCGATGGTGCTCATGTCGTCATCCTCCACGAATGGCATGGACATGTCAAGATGGCATGAGCATGTCATCGGGTGTCCAAGGTGGCACACTCTGAGGGTGAACGAATCTCCCGGGGCATCGATCCGTCCGTCACTGCGCACCGACAACCGGCGTCGCGTCAGCGAGCGGGCCATCGCAGCAGCCGTTGAGCTGGTGCGCGAAACCGGAGAGCTCACGTTCACGATGCCAGCTATCGCTGAGCGGTCGGGCATCTCCCTGCGGACGCTGTATCGCCACTTCCCGAGCCGCAACGACCTCGTCAGTGCGCTAGCGAACGTCGCCGATCAGGTGGAGGCGTCGCTGCCGCCGACTTCGTTGGATGAGATCGAACCGTGGCTGATCTCCGCGTGGACGAACCTGATGGCCGAGGAAGCACTGATGCGTGCCCAGCATCTCGGCGCTGCAGGCGTACGGATTCGCAGGGAGCGAACCGCTCTGCACCGTTCCGCCACTGCTGACGTGATCGGCTCGCTCTGTCCGGACCTCTCCGCGTCCGCCAAGGACGATCTAATCGACGTGGTGCTGCTCCTCACCTCGTCGACGGCCCTGTTCGAATTGGTGGATGTGCTCGACGTGGACGTCGAGCGCGGCGCTCAATTGGCGGCACGCACGGTGAGATCACTGATCGAGGCCAACAGCCCACACCACTGATCCTTTTGAGCAGCGAGCCGCCCAGGCGACCGTGATGTCGATTTGCGGGCCAGTCTCGACGCGTCGGGTCAGGTGCTGGCGGACGGTGGGGGGATCGAATAGACGTTTCGCTCGATGCCGTCAGGAAAAAGGTCGCGGGTCAACATCGCGCCACCGAGACGGAGCACCAGTCGTCGTGCCGTTTCGTTGTCGTCGTCCAGATGGGTTTCGACGATGTCCCAGTCCAGTTCTCGGTAGGCGAAGTCGAGAGCAGCGAGGGAGGCCTCGGTCGCCAGTCCCTCTCCGCGGGCAGCTTCGATCAGCCACCAGGTCAACTCTGGCCGCGGCCAGCCATCTGGCCACCAGAATCCACAGCCGCCGACCATTTCGCCGGTCGACCGGATCTCGATCGACCACATCCCGTAGCCCTTGAGGGACCAGTGCCCGACCTCCATTGCCAGTTTGGTCCAGGCCTCCCGCGACTTGAGCGGGCCGCCGTAGAAGCGTGACTGGGCGGAGTCGGCGTAGAACGCCTCGTACACCGAGAAGTCGTCCTGTCGTGGCGCTCGGAGCAACAACCGCTGCGTGGTGAGCTCCGGGATCGTCTGGTTGGACATCAAGGCGAAGTCTTCACGGTTGCCATTCGCTGACGCAAGGCGGCACCGATGGAGTGGCTCACCTGAGAGGGGAGAGGATGGGGCTCGGCGAAATCGGCCAGCTCAGTCATGAGACCCGTCCGCGGGACTGTCAGCGTGAGCACCATCGGCGTAACAGGGGCCTGCGCAATCTGATCGGTAGACGGTGCGGGGGATGCGCCGTACCTGCGCGGGTGGGGAGCGTGCGGCCTCTTGTTGTTCTGATCGACGGCCATATGAGGTACCATATGGTCATGGCTCGACGTGAAGTACTCGTTCAACTCGACGACGACCTCGTAGAACAACTCGACGCGCTGGCCGCAGGACTTGGCACCAACCGATCAGAGCTGTTGCGTCGCGGCGCCCACGCGGTGCTCGATGCCGAAGGGCTCGCAGCAGCTGATCGACAGCTTCGATCCGCGTACGAACGCCAGCCCGCCGATCCCCGGCTGGTCCAATCTGCGCGACGACTCGCTGCTGAGACCGCTCCTGCGTGGTAGCTCGCAACGACATCTTCTGGGCCGACCTCGGTCCCCCAGCGGGTCGCCGGCCTGTCTGCGTGCTGACCCGTGATGCCGCCATTGCAGTGCTCACGTCGGTCACCTGTGCGCCCATCACCCGCACCATTCGCGGAATCCGATCAGAGGTGCAACTCGGCGAGGACCACGGGCTGCCCGACGCGTGCGTCATCAGCTGCGACAACGTCATCACGATCCCAGCCGAAGCTTTGGACGACGAGCCGGTCGGTCACCTTGACGAATTCACACGTGCTCGCCTCGACGAAGCCCTGCGTTACTC
>CALIOL010000114.1 GCA_938044705.1 uncultured Ilumatobacter sp.
AGGGTGGGCACCGCGTCGATCTTGTAGCGCTCGTGGATCTCACGGTGCGCGACGAAGTCCAGGTTCGCAACGGCCACGTCCGGGCTCTCCAACACCGAAGCCTTACTCGCGACATCGGCACACTTGTCGCACGTGTCCGACGTGAACACTGCGACGAGCCACGAAGCATCAGGCCGGGGAAAGTCTGCGCGGTCCAGTTGCTCAGGCACGTTGTAACGGCGCTGCGTCGGAGCGTCAGGCGACCGCCGCCGCTGCGCGATGTACGCCACCCCGGCAGCGGCGGCCACGATGATGAGTGCGATCAGCAGTCGGGTCACACCGCCAGGTTAACGACCCCCGAAGGCCTCGAACCTGCGAGCGATCAGTCGATGCGTCAGAGCGCTGCCGGAAGCAGCCACGAGCTCGACCGGCCCGGCAGATCGCCGCCGCGGGGCAGCGACCGCTCCATGAAGACCCTGCTGGTGGAGGTCACGATCAACTCCCGACCGATCACATCGTCGTCGACGAGGTCGACGGTCAGAATCGCTCCCGGAGCGAGCTCGAGGTCCGCGAGAGACGGCACCGCCGACGGGCCGTCGGGCCCGATGACCGAGACGGTGACGAAGGCCTCGACCTGATCGATGTTGTAGATCACGATCGCCTCCTCGGTCGCCGTCTCCGGCCCGACACCCATGTGCCAGGTGTTGGCCACGAATGCGTTCACGCCGTTCGTCGCTCCGAGCAACACCGACGTGGCGATCGAGCCCTCCGACGGTCGTGTCAACACTCGCTCGACCACGATCGACGGCTGCGCCAGCGTCGAGAACACGGTCGAGTGAGGGCCCTGTGGAAGCTCGGTGGACGCGGCTTGGAAATCGACGAACTCCTCGTCGTCGATCCCCTCTTCCGCTTCTGGCTCGACGGTGGCGTCGGCCGCGGCTTCTTCTGCGGCTGGCCCGCCCTCGACGAACGTGTTCCCGCGGTCCGCGAGCGGGTCGAAGATCACTGCACGACGCGGCGGAATGACGACCGGGTCCTGTTCGTTCACCGCCGACGACGACAGCGGAATCCCGCCGAAGAACACCTGCACCTCGACTTCGTCATCCGTCGGGTTGTAGAGCGAGAACGTCTCGGTGATGCCGTCACCTCGTTCTCCGTCGGCGAACCACCACTGATCTCGAAGCTCCGGAGCAGCCAGTGAAACGTCGAACCCGAATCGACCGCCGCCGTTGTACTCCTGTGCCCGTCCCACGACCAGGCGGCCGGCCGTGGCCTCGACGGCGACCGAGATGATCGGCTCGTCTCGTGCACCCAACTCGGCGATCTCGATGGTTCGAACCGACCGGGGCGGCACCGTGAAGCCACCGAACTGGCCCGGTTGAGCCTCTCGCGCCTCGGTCGAGAACCGCAATGACGCCACGACGGGCTCGTCGAACGGGTTCGTCAGGATCAACGTCTCGACGCTGCCTTCGAGGGTGTAGCCATCGGCCACGTACCAGTTCGGAGAGGTCTCGTTCGAACATGCTGCGACGGAGTCGCCAAGCGGATGCTCAGCGATCTGCTCGACGATGCCTCCGCCGCCTTCGATCTCGACGACGACGCTTGCGAACGGCGCCGAGGTGAACGCATCGACTTCGATCGTGGTCTGAGTCCACGGGCCGACCGTGAAGGCCTGGTCGACGACTGCGCCGTCCTCGGTCAGCACGAGGTATCTGCCGACGATCTGGGCCGCGTCGCGGTTGGACACGACAACAGAACCGCCAGCACCCTCGCCGGAGGTCGGAACTCCAGGGCAGAACCAGCTACCGGTCAAGGAGCCGGAGACTCCAACCGCTGGCATCCAGGCTCCCCCCGTCTCGGCGAAGAACGGCGTTTCTCGCACAGGAGCGTCCCGCCCCACCACGACCATGCCGACGAGTCCGACCAGCACCAGAATCAGCGCAGGAAGCGCACGCCGGCTCATCGCTCGCCATCCTCGTCGTCGACGACCTCGATCGGATCCACCACATCGCCGATCAGGTCATCGACCCACGGCAGCTCGTCGATCGCGCCGGATGCAGCATCCGCGTCGTCGCCGGCTTCGACCAGATTTCCCTCGAACACACCGTCGAGATCTTCGGTGTTCAGGACGTCAGGGTCGATTCGAGCCACCTGCCCGGTCATATCCAGGCCCGGATCGAATGACGGCAGCGGCCGATCAACATCGAGATTCTCCTCGCCGAGCATGATCAGCGTCTCGTCGGTCACCAGAGGTCCGCGTCGACGGGCGAGCGGGATGCTCACGCTGCTGGCACCGAAGAGCACCACCGCCCACAGCAGGAACTGTACGAGCAAGGCGAGCGTGCGGCTCCCCGGCGTCGAATACGACAGCGTGGCGACTCCACCGGTCTCGACGTCGAATGCCGTCGTGACGCCGAAGGCTCGGCGAGGTTCGATGTCAGTGCCGTCGACCTCGAGGCTCCAGTTCTGGTCATACGGCACTGCGATGTGCACGGTGCCAGCTGGAACATCCGCTGTCGCCGAGCTGAGCGCGTCCGTGCCAGAGAACGCCGGCACGACCGAGCTGAGGTCGGCTCGGACCAGCGCTTCGTTGCCTGCGGTCCGACTCGCGTCGGCGGTCGCCCCCGTCAAGATCGAGTAGGTCGGGATCCAGGAGGTGTTCTGATACAGCTCGACCGTCGGGACACCGGACAGCGACACGATGTCGAGTTGCTCGTCGATCGCATCCACGAGGCCCGTCGGCAGCGCGACCGGATCGGTACTGGTCGAGACGACGTCGTCGAATTCGGGGACGATGACGTAGCGGATACCGAGCGGAGCCAGCAGACGTCCGACCCGCTGGGTGGACCCCGACGCAATCTGGTCGAGCGCATCGATCACGGCCTCGGTTCCGGCGTCCGGTGCGGCCCATCGGGCTGGCGCTTCCAAGGCGTCGTCGGAGACCACGGCGAACGAGATCCCGTCGCGATACTCGGTGGCCGGTGTGGGCAGAACCCGAGCATCACCGATCAAGAGGACGTGATAGTCCCCGTCACCCGCTTCGGGCACGTCAGGCAGTTGGGCGTCGATGAGGCGCGACAGCGGTGTCGACGGAGTGTTCCAGTCGCCAGCGAACATGCCGACCACGGCCGGGAAGACACCCACGGCGATCGCGACGCTCGACATGATCCCGAGCGGTTGACGCCACCCGAACGAGCCACCACGCACGTCGAGGTCGAACGCGGCTAGCGCCGCGGCTGCAGAGATCGCCAGGCCGAGCGCAACGGGAACGAGCAACACACCTGCCTGCGGGGCAGCGAACGGCAGGGACCCTCGATCACCCAAGACCGCTGCGAAGCCGAACCCGACGACGATGACACCGGAACGCACCGCCCATGTGAGGCGCCACGCACGAGCGAGCAGAATCGCGGCCAGCACGGGGATGTACAGCGCGATCGTGAGCGACGCGAAATCCGTCGGTCCGATCTCGAACGAGGCGAGCTCGAGTACTCCTCGACCCGGATCGCCCACCGGCGTCGGTCCGACAATTCGACTCCACGACCAAGACGTCACCCAGGGGATGTGCAACAGCAACGAAACGACCACACCGACTGCAGTCACGCCGAGATACTGGATCGACGCCTTCCACGGGGCCATCGCCAGCAACGTCCCGATCGCCAACATGACCCCGAGTGCGACGGCGAGCGCGACGACGACCGGGTCGAACGCTGCACCGAACGCGACCACGATCGCGAATTGCATGGTTCGACGGAGTCGCTCTGGCCACGACAGCTCGACCAGCCCATCGGTGACGTCGAGTCGAGCGGTTCGCGGGTCAGCAGTGCCCACTCCCACCGCACGGCGCAACGTGTGAACGATCCAAGGCACTGACGCATAGACGACGAGAACATCCAACGAACCGATTGCGTACGCGCCACCGACCAGCGGGCTTGCGGCATAGACGACCAGCGCAGCGATTCGAGCGCGGGTTGACGGGAAGACCGTTGCGAGCTTCCAGAGACCGATCAGGCCGACCACCACGAGGCCGAGCAGGAAGACGGTCTGCAGCAACCCCATCCGAAACAGCGTCGTGAACGACAACGCCGAAAGAACCGCCAACCCAGTGGGGTTTGCTTCGCTTGCGCCGAGGCCGTGCGGGTTCCATCCCGACGTGTACGAACTGAAGAGATCGCGAGGGCTGTCCGGGAAACGCAAGAACTCTCCTACCGGCGGCACACCGCCAGCGAGAAAGCTCCGTCCACCGACCAGCAGGCACGCCAGCACGACGATCCAGGCGATCACCGGCGCCGTCGTGCTGTCGCGCCACCGGCGCACGCTGGTGTTGCTCCCGACGTAGGTCGCCGGCTCCCGCGTTCTGAGGAACGAAGTGAGCTGGGCACTCCCACTCTGCTGAAGTCCGAGGACTTCACGCTCGGGCACGCGCCGCACCGGCTTGATCGTGCGTCGACGAGCAGCGATCGTCGGCAGGCGCGGAACCAGACCGACCAGCGAACGCAGCGCGGCGAGCCCCTGACGGAACCGCCCCGTGAACAACCCCACCACGAGGCCGGCGATCGTCAAGACGATCAGTTCCAGAACCCTGCCGGGCAGCCGAGCGACTCCCGTCATCGAGGCAACGGTGCGCAACCGATGCCGAGCCGAGAGTTGCGTGTGGTTCAGGTCCTCGCGACGTGCAGCGAGGTTCGACCGATGCCGTGCCCGCGCACTCGGAGCAACCACGACTCGAGCGCCGCTGTGGTGGACTCGCCAGCAGAACTCGATGTCCTCGCCGTGCAGTTCGATCGCCGGGTCGAAGCCGTCCAGTTCTCGGAAGAGGTCCGCTCTCACGAGCATCATCGCCGACGGGATCACGAACACGTCTCGAACGCCATCGTGCTGCTCTTGGTCGACCTCGCCAGGCTCGATCGGCTGGTCGACCTCACCGAAACGATCGAGCCCCAACCCAACGCTTTCGAGAACGCCTGGGTCATCCCATTCGACGAGCTTCGGTCCGACGACACCAGCGTTCGAGCGATACAGCTCTTCGACGAGCAGGCGAATCGAGTCGCGATCGGGGGCGACGTCGTCGTGGCAGAACAAGAAGAACCCGTTCTGCCCCTCGACGAGGCGGAGCACTTCGTTGGCTGCCGGCCCGAACCCCGCGTTGATTCCCAACTCTCGAACGAATGCCCCAGGGAGGTGCTGCTCGATGATCTCCGACACCTTCGACGGCGATGACGTTTCGTCCGAACCGGTGCTCGGGTCTCCCGTCACCAGGAACAAGAACCGAAGATTCGGATAGTCCTGGTCAGCAAACGCATCGAGGGTCTCCTCGAACCAACTGCCCGGCTCGTGCACGACGACGACGGCCACGACGGGCGGGGCGTTCTGAGTCTCCGGTTCCACGACGTGGCGAGGCTAGCGCTGCGCTCACCTCGTATCGGGTCACTGCTGCACCCGTGGCGCGTGTCACCACCGCGGCTCGAGTCGGCAGCGCCGCCGTGGCATGCTCGTTCGACGGGGTGCGGTCGCCAACCGTGCTGCGTGGCGTGTTGATATCGTGCGCCCATGGCCGCGTTCCCGTCGGTGGATCTCACCAACTTCGATCTCGCGCCGGCGGCGCGACAGGTACGTGATGCTGGCGACGCCGTGAGCGCAGCAGCCCTCGAGGCGACCAAGGACGCGGCCTACACAGCGATCGGTCTCGGCATCTTGACCTTCCAACGAATTCAGGTCAGGCGCCGCGAAATCGAGAAGACGCTGCGCAATTGAGCGGACGAACATCCAGCCACAGCAGCGTCAGCGCTCAGTCGTCCGCGCCCGAACGGAGGATGCCGTTGCCGGACGGGACGATTCCGGTCGGGATCTCACTCCTCATCGCCGGCGTTGCCACGTACGCATTCCTCAAAGTCGGCACGATCGCCGTGGGCGGCGAGGACGAGTTCGCCCCGATCGTTTCGCTCTGGTTCGCCACATTTGCGCTGGCGCCAGGCTTCTTCCTGCCACTCGAGCAGGAACTGGGCCGAGCGCTCGCCCACCGCCGCGCCATCGGCGATGGCACCTCCCCCGTCATCCGCAAAGTGGTCCAGCTCGGCGCAACGCTCGTCGCGATCGTCGTCCTCGCGATCATCGTCACCTCGCCGCTGATCGCCACCAACTACTTCGACGGCGACTGGTGGATGGTGCTCGCGCTCATCGGCACGTTCGTCGCGTATGCGCCTGCCCACCTCGCTCGCGGCGTGTGTTCTGGGAGCGGGCGATTCCGGGACTATGCGGTGATCATGGGCTCGGACGGGGTCATCCGCATTCTGTTGTGCATCGCGCTCGCCGTCATCGGGATTCGAGCGGCCGGCGCATACGGATTCGCCATTGCGGCGTCGCCATTGTTCGCGGTTGGCTACGTCTGGCGTCGCGGTGCGCTCCGGGCGATACCGAGAACGAACGACACCGGCACGATCGACCAAGGCAGCGACGCCAGTTGGAACGAGGTGACCCCCAACCTCGGCTGGCTCCTGCTCGGCTCGGTCTTCGCCGCCAGCTTGCTCAATGCCGGCCCCATCACGATGACGCTCCTCGCGGCAGACAACGAGAAAGACTTCGTCACGACCTTCTCGTACGGAGTGTTGCTCGCCCGCGTTCCACTCTTCCTCTTCCAAGCCGTGCAGGCAGCGCTGCTCCCAGGGCTCAGCCGGCTGGCTGCGCGGGGCGAACTCGTCGAGTTCCGAGCTGGCATGAAGCGACTCGCGATCGTGGTCGTGGGTGTCGGATTCGTCGGCACCGCAGGCGCCTTCCTCCTCGGACCCTTTGCCATCGAGTTGGTGTACGACGCAGAACTCGGCGGTCGAACGCTCGCCGCACTCGCACTCGCAAGCGGCGTCTACATGATGGCGTTGGCACTCGGGCAGGCCGTCATCGCCCTCAAGGGTCACGCCCTCGTTGCGTTCGGATGGGGCCTCGGCGTCGCCACCTTCGTGGTCGTCACGTGGCTCTCCAGCGACGACCTCTTCCGGCGAATCGAATACGGGCTCTTCGCCTCGTCCGTCGTGGCGATGGTTGCGTTCGGCATCGCACTCAAGTCCAAACTGGACGCAGGCGTCAACCCGGACCCTGACTCGCTCGTCGAAGCGGCGACACCGCGCAAGTAACGGCGATCCCGGATCGCTGGTCGGCGCCCTACTTGGCCTTCGCTGCTTCGATGGCGAGATCGTTCTCCACCATCATGTTGATCAGCGTAGGAAAGTCGACTTCTGGCTTCCACCCGAGTTGCTCCCTGGCCTTGGTCGGGTCACCGATCAACAGGTCGACTTCGGCGGGCCGGTAGAACTTCGGGTCCTGGCGCACGTACTTCTCCCAGTCGTCGATGCCCACCGCCTTGAACGAGAGTTCCACCAGTTCTTCGACCGAGTGCGTTTCACCGGTAGCGAGCACGTAGTCGTCGGGTTGATCCTGCTGGAGCATCATCCACATGCCTTTGACGTAGTCGCCGGCGTATCCCCAGTCGCGCTTGGCGTCCAACGTGCCCATGACGAGTTCGTGCTGGAGGCCGAGGCTGATTCGGGCAGCAGCATTGGTGACCTTGCGGGTCACGAACTCGATGCCGCGACGAGGACCCTCGTGGTTGAACAAGATGCCCGAGCACGCATACAGGTCATACGACTCGCGGTAGTTCACCACGATGTCGTGGCCGAACACCTTGGCGCATCCGTACGGTGAACGCGGGTGGAACGGCGTCAGCTCGGTCTGGGGTGTTTCGCGGACCTTGCCGAACATCTCCGACGACGACGCTTGGTAGAAGCGGATCGGGTTGTTCTGTGTGCCACCGACCATCCGGATCGCCTCGAGCATTCGGAGCACGCCGAGTCCGGTGATGTTCGCCGTCAGTTCGGCCTGGGAGAAGGACAGCGCAACGAAGCTGATGGCGCCGAGGTTGTAGACCTCATCTGGCTGAGCGATCTGCAGCGCAGCGACGAGCGAGGGGAGGTCGGCCAGGTCGCCGGGCACGAGTTCCAGGAACGGCAGTTCCTCTTGCAGCTTTGCGGCCCTCGGGTTGTTCTGCCCCTTGACCATCCCGTACACGTCGTAGCCCTTGTCGTGAAGGAACTGAGCGAGATGGAATCCGTCTTGGCCGGTGATCCCGGTGATGAAGGCGCGAGGCATGACCGGCGAGTCTAGGACGCGAACCCAGCTCCCGACCCGGAGCGACGACGGCCCGTTCGGGGCGAGGTCGGTACGCTGCCGTCGATGGTCACCGTCGCAATCGATTCGGGCCCGTTGCACGGCCCTCGGACCGGGATCGGCAATGCCGTACGGTGGACCATCGATGCGCTCGAGGCGACTCCGTCCGCCGACGATCGAGTCGACATGGCCCCGTTCGTGACCTCGGTGCGCGCAGCGACGTCCGGCTCGGAACGCCGCCTCCCCATTCCAGCCGCGGCCGCGCATCGCCTGTGGTCCCGAAGTTCGCGCTGGAAGATGGACCGTTGGCTCGGGCACCCGGACGTCGTTCACGGCACGAACTACGTCGTCCCGCCAACCCGCGCACCTCGAGTCGTGAGCGTCTACGACTGCTGGTTCCTCGACCACCCGGAGGATGCGCATCCCGATGTCGCTCGAGCGGGCGCCGTGTTGCAGCGGGCGGTTCGAGAAGGAGCAACCGTCGTGACCAGCTCATCGGCGACGTCGGACCGCGTTCGCGAGCTCTTCGACATCGATCCGGTCACCGTGTTGCTCGGACCACCCGGACGCGGCGCCACCCCCGATGTCCGCCCGTCCACCGCTCCGGATGTCCTCGACAGCGCGCCGTTCGTGCTTGCCATCGGCACGGTCGAACGGCGCAAGAACCTGCCGGTGCTCGTCGACGCATTCGGACGACTCGCCCACGAACACGAGACCGCACTCCTCGTGCTCGCGGGCCGGGACGGGGACGACGCCTCCGGTGTCGCTCGCGCACTCGCACGACTCGACCCTGCGGCTCGGTCGAGGGTGCATCGCATGACCTCGGTCGACGATGCCACGAAGCACTGGCTCCTGCATCGGGCAACAGCGCTCGCCTACCCGTCGCTGGACGAAGGGTTCGGATTTCCGATTCTCGAAGCTCAGCTCGCCGGCACCCCCGTGGTTGCGAGCTCCGCCGGATCGATCCCGGAGGTGGGCGGATCCGCTGCGCTGCTGAGCCTGCCGAGCGACATCGAAGCACTGGCCGCCAACCTGTATTGGGTGCTCACCAGCGAGGGTCAGCGTGAGCGCCTCGCGCGACTCGGTCGACGCAACGTCGAGCGGTTCTCATGGGAGTCCACAGCCAACGACCTGCGAGCGCTCTATCACCGACTCGCTGAGGAGACCTGACATGAACGACGACCAAGCTCCGACGACCGGCACCGTCGGCGTGATCTCGGGCGGTGTCGGAGCCGCTCGCTTCCTTCGCGGGCTGATGGACGTCGTCGATCACGAGCAGATCACCGCCGTCGTCAACACGGGAGACGACACGGTGCTCCACGGGCTCGACATCTCCCCGGACCTCGACACAATCACCTACACACTCAGCGGGGCAATCGACCCGGACCGTGGCTGGGGACTCGTCGACGAGTCCTGGCGAGCAATGGAGGCACTCGGCCGCTACGCCGCTGTACGCCCGCCCGACTCAGGCGCTGCGCCACAATGGTTCAACCTGGGCGATCAAGACCTTGCGACCCACTTCTACCGCACCGCACGCTTGAGCGAAGGCGCTTCGTTGACCGAGGTGACCGCCGAGATCGCTCGGGCGTGGGGCCTTCGCATCGGCATCGTGCCGATGAGCGACGAGCGGTGTTCGACCATCGTGACGGTCACCGAGACGGAAGGGGCCGACACCACCGACGTCTCGTTCCAGGACTATTTCGTTCGGCTACGCCATTCGGTGCCGGTCGCTGCGGTCCGCTTCGACGGCGACGCCACGATGTCCGCAACGGCCTCCACGACACTCGCCGACGCCGGCACGATCGTCATCGCACCGTCCAATCCGATCGTGTCGATCGGTCCGATCCGCTCGTTGCCGGGCGTCGACGCGCTGCTCGCTTCGCGGCGTGCGACCACCGTCGCGGTGTCACCGATCGTGGGTGGCGCGGCCCTGAAGGGTCCCGCCGACCGCATGCTGGTGGAGCTCGGCCACGAGGCAAGCGTCGTGGGGGTTGCTCGTCTCTACGCCGACATCGCGTCCGTGCTGGTCATCGATCCAGCCGACGCCCACCTCGCTGACGCTGTCGAGGAGACCGGCATGCGCTGCGTGGTGACGCCATCGATCATGTCGACGCCGGAGATCGCCACTGCGCTCGCCCTCACCACGATCGAGAGCGTCGCCACGTCCTGACTGCACGGACCGACGTGCCACACTGCGGGGATGACGACACCTCGCACTGTTCTGATCACCGGCGCCGGATCGGGCTTCGGCAAGGGCACCGCCATCGAACTCGCTCGTCGCGGTCACGCGGTGGTCGCTGCGACGGAGACCTCGGAGCAGGCCGATGCGCTTGCGGCCGAGCACCCGGAGCTGACCACGATGAAGCTGGACGTGACCTCCTCCGATGACATCGCCGGCGCTGCCGACCTCGACGTCGACGTCTTGATCAACAACGCGGGGATGGGAGTGATGGCCCCCATGACGACCGTGCCGATGGCAAAGGTTCGTGCGAGCTTCGACGTCAACGTGTTCGGCATGGTCGAAATGTGCCAGAGCGTTGCCCCGGGCATGATCGAACGTGGCCACGGGCGGATCATCAACGTCTCGTCGGTTGCCGGAAAGCTGGCTTCGCCGCTGACCTCGCCGTACTGCATGACGAAGCACGCGGTCGAGGCGTTCACGGTGAGCTTGCGCGGCGAGCTCGAGCCGTTCGGTGTCGATGTGTGCAAGGTCAACCCCGGCCCGTACAACACCGGCTTCAACGACCGCATGGTCGACGGCATCACCGAGCACATCGCCGCGGGCGACGAAGCCACCCACGCTGCAAATCAGATGATCCGCGAGGTCGTTCTCACCGACCAGCTGGACCCGCAGGACGTCGTGACCGCGCTCGCCGACCTGACCGAAGCCACCGAGACTCCACTGGAAACGTTGCTCCCGGAGGGAATCGGCGAACTCCTCCAGGCAATGGTCGACGGACGAGCCTGATCACCCGGGACTGTCAGAGCCGGCTGAGGCCGGTGCTGAGGTCGGTCCACGGTGACCAACCGAGATGAATCCTGGCGCGCACGGGCGACACGGCAAAGCGCAACAGGTCATCGGTCCGCACCGGTGCGGAGGCAGGTTCCAACCCTCCGCCTGCGCCGATCTCGGCCCACAGGTCGCGCAGCGTCGTCTGGACGCCCGTACCGACGTTGATCACCAAGCCGCTTCCGCGCTCGCCAGCTCGAACGAGCGCATCGATCGCGTCGTCGATGAACAAGAAGTCGCGGGTTTGACGACCATCACCGTCCAGCCTTGGCGGTTGTCCGGAACGGCGCGCTTCGGCAAAGGCCGCAACCACTCCCCCAGAGGCCCGCTGGCGCGGTCCGTAGACCGTCGACATCGCAAGAGCCGTGAACTCGATCATGTCTCGCTCGCGGTAGGTCGACATCAGGTCGATCACCGCGCGGGCAACGACGCCTCGAACCCCTCGCGGCGAGAGCTCACCTTCCTTCACCGGCAGGGCCGATGCGGCAGGCTGCCCGTACAACGCTGATGCCGGCATCGTCGCGATCACCTTGGTGACCCCGTGCTTGCGTGCAGCTTCCATGATCGCGAGCGCTGACTCGAACCCACGTCCCTGAGCACGAGCGGACGAGTCGTCGCGAGGAAACAAGGCGAGCTGATAGACGAGCTCGGGCCGCCGCATGCCGAAGAGCGACTCCGCTTCGGATGACATGGCATCGATGTGGTGGATCTTGAGCGAACCGCCGGCGGGCGAGGCGCTCGTCTGGCGGGCATCGGCCAGGTTGCCGAGCGAACCGCTGGACAGATCGTCGACCACGTCGACCTCGTGCCCCTCGGCCATGAGCCGATCGACCAGGTGGGAGCCGATGAATCCCGCTCCGCCGATGACCGCGATCCGCATCGGACCAGGCTAGGGGTCAGACCTCGGGGACCGTGTCGAACGCCACATGGTCGCCGGAAGCGACGACGCCCTCCGAGCCGATGATCGCCTCGTTGACCGTGGCATCGGACTCGATGCGCCCCATCACGAGCGACGACTCAACTTGGGCCCCTGCGCCGATGAATGCGCCGGGAAGGATCACGGAATCGACGACGGTGGTCGTGCCCCCTTCGATCACCGCCCCATCACCGACGACGCAGTTCATCACGGTTGCACCAGGGTCGACGGACGCGCCGGAAGCGATTGCTTCGCACGACTCGTGTACCCGCTTGTCGCCGAGCAGATCCAGGTTCGCGGCCCGATAGAGGTCTGGCACGCCCGCATCGATCCAATAGTCCTCGGTGGCGACCCCGTGGACTCCGCCGGACTCGACGAGCTTCGGGAACGTGTCGCGCTCGATCGAAAGGCGCTCGCCATTCGGGATGAGATCGAGGACCGACGGCTCGAAGACGTACGTGCCGGCGTTGATCAGGTTGCTCGGCTCCGTGCCGCGTGGCGGCTTCTCGACGAACTGGAGAATCGCACCTTCGCCTGACCCTTCGGGGTCCTGTAAGTCCACGACCCCGAACGCCGAAGGATCGTCGACGCCGATGAGGTGCAACGTCGCAGACGCTCCGCTGTTGCGATGAGCGGCGAGCAGGTCGCCGACGTTCAGATCGGTCATGACGTCACCGTTCGCAACGATGAAGGTCGAGTCGATGCCAGCGGAGTCTGCCGCGAAGCGGATCGCTCCGCCGGTGTCGAGCGGTTCGGGCTCTACCGCATACGTCAGCGACACGTCACCGCAGCGCCCATCGGGGAACGCCGCCATGAACGGTTCGGGCTTGAATCCGAGGGCGAGCACCACATCGGTGACACCTCCCCGAGCAAGCCGATTCACCAACCGCTCGATCATCGGTACGTGACCGACCGGGAGCATCGGCTTCGGAATGTCGTTCGTGAGTGGTCGCAGCCGCGTTCCGAATCCGCCGACCAGGACGACGGCGTG
>CALIOL010000115.1 GCA_938044705.1 uncultured Ilumatobacter sp.
CCCTCCCCGAAGTTCTTGATCTGCGGGCAGGGGTTCCGCAACCCGGTCAGCGCGAGCACCGCGTCGCCGA
The DNA here is from genome assembly GCA_938044705.1 of uncultured Ilumatobacter sp. Lineage (GTDB taxonomy): Bacteria > Actinomycetota > Acidimicrobiia > Acidimicrobiales > Ilumatobacteraceae > Ilumatobacter_A. Next base: position 71 of record CALIOL010000115.1, read on the forward strand.
TGCGCAACGACGTGCCCACCGGCAACGAAATCAGGTCGAGTCCAGCGGTGGTGATGTTCTCGCCCAGGTCACCGGGTGCCACGTCGTACCCCTTTGCATTGACTTCAGCCAACAGCTCAGAAGCGATGAGGTGCACCTGCCGGAGGTTCGGCTGCGTTGGGTCTCGCTGTACTCGCGAGCGGTGTTTGACCTGAGCTCCCATGTGCGCATCGCCTTCCACGCCGAGTCCGGCGAGCAAGGTGATCGACGAGGAGGTGGTCTTCGAGAAGTCGTGGCCGGGCGCACGATGCACTCCGATCACCTGTGGCTGAGGCGACATGCCTCCACGGTAGCCACGGTCGCTCAGGTGGTGTCCAGGCGATATATGCCGAGCACGTTGTTGCTCGGATCTCGGAAGTGGAAGCGGCTTCCGCCCGGAAAGTCGAAGGTCTGGGTGACGATCGTGCCGCCCGCAGCCTCCACGGATGCGATGAGCGCATCGAGGTCCTCGGTTTGGAACAGCACCAGTGGCCCAACTCCACTCTGATCGTCGGCGGCTGGGAGCTCCGCACTGGCGGCGTCGGTGCTGAGACCGACTTCGAAGTTCGACAGATTGGCAGCGGAGTAGGTCGGGCCGTAGTCGATCCAGCTCCAGCCGAACACCTCGGTGTAGAACGCCTTGGTCGACGTCATGTCGGCGGCGGGAAGCTCGATGTTGTTCAAGACGGGGTGGCTCATGGCGGTCACGCTAGAGAACGCGACCGACAGCAGAGTGTCGGAGTTTCTTGACCTTTCCCCCGCACGTCTGCTGGAGTCGGGTGATGCAGCGACTCGAGCGGCTCATGGCCATCAGCGAAACGCTCCGGCGAGCTGCACCACGTGCGGTGAGTTCGCGCCGACTCGCCGACGATTTCGGCGTGTCGGCGCGAACGATCGAACGGGACCTGGCGGCGCTCAGGTCATCGGGCCTTCCGCTCTACTCGGAGACGGGCAGGAACGGTGGGGCGGTCAGTCTCGACCAAATGGGCAACGTCATGGTGACGCTGAAGCCAAGCGAAGTCATGGCCTTGCTCACCGCGGTGCAAGCGGCCGGACCATCGATGCCGTTCGCTGATTCGGGGGCGACAGCCGTCAATCGAATCCTCGACTCGTTGCCATCGCAGACCCGAGTGATGACCGAGCAACTCCGCGACCGGACGCGGACCCACGAGGAAGTCGGCGACCCGGTCCGCCGTCGAGTGCGTCGATCGGTCGAAGAAGCCGTTCGCCGACAAGTGGTCGTCAACCTCGACTACGAGGACCGAGACGGGAACGAGACGACCCGCGCGGTGGATGCTGTCGGATTCGTTCGACAACCCGACGGATGGTTTCTCATCGGGTGGTGTTATGTGCGCGCAGCCGGCCGAATGTTCCGCCTCGATCGCATCACTCGGGCCAACCTCACCCGGCGCCCGTGTGCACACCACGACGTGGACGCGACCCTCGGATGGGTCCCCGCCGGTACCCGCCGTCCATGACGCGTACTGTGGACGCCGTGAACGACGAGAGCGAATACCCAGGGCTCGACGGTGTGGAACCCATGAATGCGGTTCGATCGATCGAGGCGGAACGGCAGCACCGTAAGGAGATGGCCGCGGCGGGCTATCGGATCTTTGCTGCTCAGCGATGGGGTCAATTCGGCGACGGCCACGTGTCCGCACGGGATCCCGAACTCCACGACCACTTCTGGCTCCTCGATTGGGGCGTGCCCTTCCGGTCGGCAACCGCGGAGCAGATGGTGCTCGTCGGGCCCGGTGGTGAAGTCAAAGACGGCGATGGCAACGCAACGGGTGCGGTGAACACCGCGGGGTACAACATCCACGCGCCCGTGCTGGCGGCTCGCCCCGATGTGGTGTCGGCAGCACACACCCACACGCAATTCGGCACGCCGTGGTCGGCGAACGTCGAGCCGCTCCGTGCGCTCAGCCAAGAGTCGTGCGCATTCGTGTTCGACCAAGCGATGTTCGACGACGAGGAGGTCGAAGTGCTGTCGGTCGACGGGGGAAAGCGGATCGCCGCAGCTGTCGGCGAGTCCAAACTGTGCATCCTTCGCAACCACGGCTTCTTGACCGTCGGCTCGTCGGTCGAATCCGCAGTCGCGTGGTTCGTGATGGCCGAACGCGTCGCGGAAGTCCACGTCAAGGCACCGCAGGGAAAGGCGATCAGCGACGACGCGGCGCGCATCGCTGCGGCAACGCTGTCACAGGAAGGAACCGCATGGCGCGTGTTCCAGTGGCTGCGGCGGTCGCTCGATACGTGAGCTCGTGCGTCACCGGAACTTCGGTGCGCGGCGCTCGCTGAACGCCGCAACGGCTTCGTGGTGCTCGGGGGTTCGATACGCCTCGTCGAGCGCAGCGAGTTCGCGACGCTGGACCAGTGCAAGGTCGGGTTCGCTCCCGTTCGCGGTGAGGAGGTCTTTGACGAATCGCAGTGACGGTGGAGCGTTCTCCGCGTAGCTGCGTGCGCGCGTCATGGCATCAGCAACCGGGTCGTTGCTGATCGCATCGACCAGGCCCAGCTCGTGCGCCTCGGTCCCGAGCACGGTCCGACCCGAAAGCGCCAGGTCTGATGCGTTGCCCCACCCGCAGCGCTGCACGAGGAAGTGCGATGACGCCAACTCGGGAACGACGCCCATCTTGACGAACCGAGCTGACAGCTTGGCCTCCGGGTGAGCCACGAGGAAGTCCATCGACAGGATCATGGTCAACCCGACACCGATCGATGCGCCGTTGATCGCGGCCACGATCGGCTTCGACGTTCGCATCAGCTCGACCCAGTCGACTCGCTCCGGGCGCAGCCGATCCTCGGGGTCCACGGCGGGCTCATCAGCGTCGCCGTTGTCGTCGGCAATCTGAGCAGCGAACACCTCGCTGATGTCAGCGCCGGCACAGAACCCGCGACCCGCACCCGTGATGACGAACGCGCCGATCGCGCCGTCGTCGTTGCCGGTCTGGAACGCATCGACCAGCTCCCGGCTCATCTTCGGCGTCCATGCGTTCAGCTTGTCGGGTCGGTTCAGTGTGATCAGCCGAATCTCTTCGTGATCCTCAACAATGATCTGCGTGTACTGCGACATGCGCCCATGCTCCTACATTCGCCGTCCCGATGACGAGTGGCGCTCGAGCGATCAACTCTCCTGTGACGCGGGAGTGTCGCCTGGGCGCACCTCGATGCGGAGGTGTTCGAAGATCAGCCCGATGATGCCTGCCACGGTGCCGCCGACGATGATCCACACCGCGTCGATGGAGCCGGCGAGGCTCATGAAGATCGCCGTCAACACCACAGCGACGAGCCGTTCTCGTGGGATCACTCGAAAAGCTCGATAGATCCCACCGCTGACGCCGAACATGAAGAGCGCGATGCCTGCGAGGAGGATCATCCGGAACGCGAGAGGAAGCGGCTCGTCGGGATGAAGTGCCGCCTCCTCGAGACCCACAGCAATCAGAATCACACTCGCGACGATCGGCATGTGGGCGTAGGTGTAGGCGTCGCGGGCGAATCGGCCGCGCTCGTTTGCGTCGAGCCCTTCAGCGCGATGTTCCAGCGCCGGTTGCACGCGGTCGAAGTAGGACCACCAGAGGGTTCCTGCTGCAATGCCGGTGAACACCAGCGCCACGATCGACAAGGCATCGAAGCTCTCTCCCTCACTCAGAGGATCGGCCACGGCGCGACCAAGCGCCACGATCACCTCCCCGAGTGCGACGATGATGATCAGCCCATGGCGCTCGGCGAAGTGCCCAGGGCGCATCACCCAGTCGCCTTCACCCGCACGGACCGTGCTCCAGACGACGACCAGCGCGGCAGCGATCCAGACCACGTACCGAGCGGTGCCGGGGACGAAGCCACCGACGATGAGGATCACCATGGCGATCACGTTCGGGATCGAGTAGCGAATCGCCGAGCGGTACTCGTCGCTTCCCGTCTCGTATGCCTTGATCAGCGACAGGTTCGCCATCGAGAAGATCAGTGCAAGGGGGATGGCGAAGAGCGGCCCGCTGCCGTCGAACGCTGTCTCGACCGCAGCGGCCACCGGCACGCTTGCCGCCGTTGCGACGAGGAACGCCAGCCGGACGAGACGCTGATTGCCCGGCACGGCATTTGCTGACCAGGTGAATTGTGACCAGACCGCCCACAGCAGGACGAAGATGAGGCCTGCTTTGCCGATGTGCTCCCAGTCTGGGTGCACGACGAGCATGTGGACGATCTGAGAGAACGCGAACACGAACGCCAGGTCGAAGAACAGCTCGACCGGGTCGGCGGTGTAGTCCTCGGTCTTGTCCGGTACCAGTAACCCCTTCATGGACGGAAGCTAGCAGTCAGCCGAAAGCGACCACGCCGACGATCCCGAGGAGCACGATGGTGCTCGCCAGGTACTCGACGCGCGTGTGGCGTTCTCGCAGCCACACCGCGGAGATGACGAAGGCGAAGACGATCTCGATCTGACCCAAGGTGCGCACTCGCGTGGCGTCGGTGAGCGTCACGGCCACGGCCCAGCAGGCCGAACCAGCGATACTGAGCACGCCGACTGGGAAGGCGAGCCGCCAGCTCGTCGCGACGGCGCGAAGACCCGCTCGGTCGGTCGCCGCGAGTTGTGCGCCGTTCACGAGTGTTTGGATTCCCAGCATCACGGTCAGTGTCAGCAGCGCACGGTTCCAGGTCGGGCCGTCGAGGGTGTTCGCCGCGGCACGAATACCTGTCGCTGCGAGGGCGAACCCGAGTGCAGCGAGCACGCCCATGAGAGCGGCCGGGTCGGCGGCGAGCCGGAGCACGTCAGCAATCCTGTCCGGTGCCGCAAGCCATGCGACGCCGATCACGCAGACGACTGCACTGATCCATCCGAGCGGGGCGAGCGATTCACCGAGCGCGACGGCCGAGACCACCGCAACGATGATCACCTCGGTCTTGGCGTACACGGTGCCGACGGCGAAGTCGCGCATCCGAAACGAGTGAAGCAGCGCAACGGTGCCGAGGATCTGGGCGACTCCTGCGCCCGCGATGATCGGCCAGAACCGTGCTGGTGGATGCGGCAACTCGGCGCGCAGCACCACGAACGTCACGACGCTGGCCAACACCGCGAGCGGGAAACCGTAGGCGTACCGGACGAACCCCGCTGGTACGACGTCGAGGACTCGCTTCAGGTCGTGCTGGCGCGCCGTCCGCAGGATCTGGAAGGTCGCCGCAGCCAGCGTGATCGGTATCCACATGATTTCTCATTATTCGGGACTAGGAAACCGAATAATGAGACTGTATCAACGACTCGGTGAAGGTGGGTACCAGACGTCGTCGTCGTTGACGAGAATCGTGCTGGCTTCCGAAGGTCCCCACGACGTGCGGAAGTACGGGTAGATCGGGCCCGGCTCATCGAGCGCTGGCTGGACGATGCGCCACGTGCCTTCCACGACGTCCTGGCGGGCGAAACGGCGCAACGAGCCGATCAGCGCATCGCCGAGCAGACGCTCGTACGCGTCCTGACGTTCACCCAGCGCGGCGGCGAAGTCGACGTCGACATCGATCTCCTCGCTGTCCATGTCTGGCCCCGGCGTCTTGGCTTGCAGCGCGAAGGTCACGCCATCGTTCTTGCCGAGGCGCAGTCGGATCAGGTTGCGTTCCGGTGCCGGGCTGCCTGCCTCGTCGAACAGCATCCGTGGCGGACTCTTGAGTTCGATGACGGCCTCGGTCGCAGACTCGGCGAGCCCCTTCCCGACTCGGACGTACCACGGCACGCCAGCCCAACGCCACGAATCGATCTCCAGGCGAGCCGCGGCATAGGTCTCGACCTCGGAGTCCTCGGGCACGCCTTCCTCATCGCGATATCCGACGTACTGGCCACGCACGAGCGATGAACAGTCGATTGGACGCATCGCATTGATGACCTTTGCCTTCTCGTCTTGGAGAAAGCCAGGGTCGGAACCGGCCGGAGGTTCCATGGCCAACAACGCAACGACCTGGAGGAGATGGTTCTGGAGGACGTCGCGGATCGCTCCGACGCCCTCGTAGAAGTTGCCGCGGCCTTCGATGCCGATGCTCTCCGACATCGTCACCTGCACGCTGCGGACGTAGTGGCGGTTCCACACGGGCTCCAGCAGAGTGTTCGCGAAGCGAAACACGAGCAGATCTTCGACGGCCTCTTTGCCGAGGTAGTGATCGATCCGGAAGATGTGGTCTTCGGCAAAGACCGAATGCAGCGTCTTGTTCAGCTCGACGGCAGATTCCAGGTCTCGGCCGAATGGCTTCTCGACGACGATGCGGCCTCGCTGGTTGAGACCGACCGACGCCAGGCTCTCGGCGACCATCGGGAACATCGACGGCGGGATCGCCATGTAGAACACCGCGGTCTGCGATCCGTGTCCGTCGAGCGTCTCGACGAGCTCGTTCCATGTCGCTTCGTCTGCGTAGTCGCCTTGCACGAGATCGAGGCGTCCCATCAGCGAGTCGATCACCGACGCTTCAGCCTCGTCGACGTGCTGCTCGATGGACTCCCGTGCGTGAGCGCGGAACTCGTCGTCGGACCAATCGCTGCGCGCCACACCGATGACCGGAACCTGGAGCACCCCGGAGTGTTCGAGGTGATACAGCGACGGAAACAGCTTGCGCTTGGCCAAGTCACCGGTCGCGCCGAACAACACGAGCGCATCGGCTTCGGGCTGATTCGTGACGATCTGGGACGTGTCGATGTGCGTCGAATCCGAGGTGTTCGTCATCGCGATGACTCCTTCTTCTCCTTGTGGCCGCCGAAGCCTGCACGCATCGCAGACAGTGCCTTGTTCGCGACGTCGTCGCGGCCCCGCGACGAGAAGCGTTGGTACAGCGCGGCCGAGAGCACCGGAACCGGCACGCCCTCATCGATGGCCGCGTTGATGGTCCAGCGTCCTTCGCCCGAATCGCTCACGTGCCCGCTGTACTGGCTCAGCACGGGGTCCTCGAGGTAGGCCTCAGCGGTGAGGTCGAGCAGCCACGACGTGATCACCGAACCTCGACGCCACACCTCGGTGACCTTGGGGAGGTCGATGTCGTACTGGTAGTACTCCGCAGCATCGAGCGGTGCGGTCTCCGCGTCGATCTCGTGGTCCTCCTTGCCGATGTTCGCCTTGGCGAGCACATTGAGCCCTTCGCCGAGCGCCGCCATCAACCCGTACTCGATGCCGTTGTGGACCATCTTCACGAAGTGCCCCGAGCCGCTGGGTCCGCAGTGCAACCACCCCTTTTCCTCGGGGGCTACCTCACCCGTGCGCCCCGGTGTGCGCTCGGCGGCGTCCACACCCGGCGCGAGGGTCTCGAAGATCGGTTCCAGGCGACCGACCGCGGTGTCGTCGCCGCCGATCATCAAGCAGTAGCCACGCTCGAGCCCGAGAATGCCACCGCTCGTACCGACATCGACATAGTGCAGACCTTTGGCCGCGAGTTCCTTCGAGCGGTCGACGTCGAGGTGGTACCACGAGTTGCCGCCGTCGATGATCGTGTCGTCTTCGTCGAGCAACGGCACGAGCTTCTCGAGCATGTCGCCGACGAATGCTGCCGGAATCATCACCCAGATCGACCTCGGTGCTTCGAGCTTCGCAACGAGGTCTTCGAGCGTGTGCGCTCCCGTGAAGCCCTCTTCCTCGAGCGCGGTGACGGCATCGTCACTGACGTCATGGACGATGCAGTCGTGACCGCCATCCTTGAGCCGCCTCACCATGTTGGCGCCCATGCGCCCGAGTCCAATCATTCCGAGTTGCATCCCTACAGCCTGCCACGAGTTTCAATTCGTGAGGTCGCCATCGCGCTTGGGGATCAGCGGGTCCGGATCGAGTCCTGCATCGGCGGCGGGAGCAAACACGCGATCATCGATCAGCTCGATGTCGTCTTCGAGGTCCCGGACCCGGTCGTTGAGTTCGGTGAGGTCGATCGGTGTTCCGTTCTCAGCGGCTTCCGCGAAGATCTCGTTCACGTCGGCGAGCGAGGATTCAGCATTCGCAGCCAGCTCGTCGGCGTCTTCATCATCGGGTTCGAAGTGTGCGAGGAACAGCATCGCGAGGCCGATCGAGAACATGATTCGAATCGAGAGGTGTACCGCCTCGAGCCCGATGTCGTCGGCGTCGATCTGGTCCACCAGCCAACGTGCGCCGGCCTTGGCCCACTTCACCTGAGTGCGTGCCCCCTCGAGCTTCTTCCCGCCGGCCTCGAGGCCCTTGTCGACGAGTCCGAAGACGATGTCGATCGTGAGGTCCCAGCGGTCTCGTTCGCGGGCGGCCTGAATCGCTTCCTCGTTCAGTTCGATCTCGGTGGCGTCGAGCAGCGTCTCGATGTACGTGCCGAGATCCTCGACGGTGTACAGGTGACTCGCCGAACCCGATGAGAGTGTGAGCACAACGATCGAGTCGATCACGTACACGCGGGTCGTCGGGTCGCGGAGAAGGTTCCCGAAAAGGTCGGCAACCTCAGCAGGCGTGCCGATGCGCACGGCGCGGTCACCGTCGAAGTCACGGATCGAGACTCCCTCGATGTCGTCGAGGGAGCCGACGATGTATGGCAAGAACGGCAGAATCCCCTCGCCGATGGTCAGTGCGAGGCTCGGTGGAAACCCCGTATCGAAGAACTGGTGGTCGGCGAGATCAACGACGTTGGCAATCACGATGTGCACGTCGTCGAGGGCATCAGGCCGGACGAACGGTTCGTCCAGCACATCGGCAAGGATCGACTCGAGTCGGTTTCGGTCGAGCGGACGGCTCGTGTGGTCGTGTTCGTTCCAGGTGAACAGCCATTCGAAGGCCTCAGTCTCGCCGAGCACGGCGACCGCCACGGCGGTCCGCCCGTCGAGCTCCTCGAGGAGTCGGTCGAGCACGAACGATCGCACGCGGCCCGATTCGAAGGCGGTGACGCCGTCGGTCGCGGTGGCAACGGTGACCCCTGCGAGTACCTCGTCGCTGAAGCCCCCTTCGGCGACGATCAGCCCGATCATCGGATTGGAGCCTGCCTCCTCGATCATCCGTTCGGCGAACTCCGGGTCGATCGCCGCTCGTCGACGGAACTCGGTTGCGAGCGCAGGAAGGTCCTCCGTCCAGAAGAAGTGCTCAGAGTCTTCGTCGATGTCGAGCCGCGTGAACCAATCCAGTTGATCGGACATGACGTCGAACAGTTCGTCGTCGGACCACTCGTGGAATCGAGTCGGCGCCGACGTGTGGCGATCCCACCACGCTCCCGGGCCCCAGTCCGGAGTGACGAGTGCGGTCGAGGCGGTGCTGACCCCGAGGGGATCGATGAGTCCGACTGCGGCCGTGGCGGGGATGAACACCTCGGCAATGACCGATTTCAGTTGGGTGATGGCCGCTAAGGCCTCTGAGGCTGCAGGGTCGTCACTGTTGATGGCGTCGATCGCGCTGACCGCCGAACACGATCGTTGTGAAAGCTGGCGGATTCGAGATGGTTCGTATGCGTGGTGCATCGTCGCCCCGTTCGTAGATCGGCTGAGTTGCGGGTGGTCCGGTTCGGCCTCGGGGGCGAGAGGTTCGCCGCGAGGGCGACGATGTCACACTGGGTTGTTGGCAGCCTCGGAAGCGGCGCGATCGGCGCGAACTGCGGCGGCTTCGAGCTCGTCGGCGAGACGATCGAATCGCCAGGCGCGGGTGCCGAGCTCGTCGATGGCCAAGTGCACCGCACGTTGGGCCGTTGCGAGCTGTTCGTTGCAATCCTGCGCGCACGGGCCGTGCCAGGCTTCGACGGTGGAGTGAGTCTGCAGGGTCATCGACGCGGTGTGTTGCATCTCGTACGCGAGGGTGCGCAGGTGCGAAGCCCGGCGTCGATAGTGAGCGGCTTGTGCGTGAGACATGGCTCCTCTGTTCGTTCGGGCTCCGCGGAGTCGGGTGTGTTGCACCCATTCAGTGGGTGACCGCGAGTCGAAACAGGAAAGTCAGTCGAGATCGCGGTGCGCGTGGCGATGAGGAAGCCCCGTCATCGGGGTATCGAACACCGGACCGGAGACTTCCCACCCTTCCGACTCGTAGAACCCGAGCGCTGTCAACCGAGCATTCGCCCAGACGCGGTCGCGCCCTGAATGGCGGGCCCGCTGGAGGCCCGCTCGCAACAGTGCGCGACCGAGTCCCATGCCCATCTGGGTCGGGTCCGCTGCCATGCCGCGCAGTTGGAGCGCAGAGCGACCAGGAGCGATCGGGTCAGGTCGTACGAGCCAGGTGGAGATCGCCACGATTCGCCCGTCTGCAAACACACCGAGATGCTCGGTTTCTGGTTCGTCGTCGCCGTCCCACACGACCATGGCGTCAACCGCACCATTGCGAAGGACCAGACGTCGAAGGTCGTGGGTCTCCGGGGCAGTGATCTGTCGAACGTCGGGAGGCGTCATGGTCCGTGCAGTTCGTCGAGACGCAGCGTGCGGTCGGCAAGGGCGTTGGCTTCGGCGACATCATGGGTGACGAGAATCGCCGTCGACGCGGTCTCGTGCAGCAGCTCGTCGAGCTCGATCACGAGCTGGTCGTGGAGTTCGCGATCGAGGCCGGTGAGTGGTTCGTCGAGCAGGACGACGGGCGGCTCCACGGCGAGCGTGCGGGCAAGTGCGACCCGCTTCGCCTCGCCTCCCGACAACTCCGTGACTCGGCGCGGGCCGAAGCCCTCGAGCCCAACGCGTTCGAGCCAGTGCGCGGCCTGCGTTCGTCGTCGAGCGCGGTCGACCCCTGCCAGCTTCAGCCCGAATTCGACGTTCTCGAAGGTGGTGCGATGTGGGAAGAGCTGGTTGTCCTGAAAGACCATGCCGACCTTGCGTCGATGTGTCGGTACTGCGGTGACGTCTCTGCCCCCGATGGTCACCCGCCCTGCATCCTGCGTCACGAGCCCGGCGATGACTCGAAGGAGCGTGCTCTTCCCGGAGCCAGAGGCACCCAGCAACGCGACCACCTCTCCGCTGGCGGCGAGCAGCGAGACGGAGCGCAACACCGGTGTGCCATCGAAGCCCACCGAGATGTTCTCGGCTGCGACGTCAGCGCCGGCCATCGTTGCCCTCACGCCGTCGTGCGCCAGCGACGTCACCCGTCCGATCCACGACCATCACGAGTGCGATCGTGACGGCTGCGAGCACGACGGACAACGCGTACCCCTTCGTCTGAAGCAGGGAACCCGTCCGGCCGAGGAGCTGCTCGATGGCGATCGGCAGCGTCTCGCCGCCGCTCCGCGAGAGGAAGCTCGTCGCACCGAACTCACCGAGCGAAATCGCGGCGGCCAGCGCACTGCCGACGGCGAGCGGTCTCCACAGGTGAGGGACCACCACCTCGCGCCACGCGCGCGTCGGAGACGCGCCGAGTGTCGCCGCAGCGGCGGAGAGGTCGTTGTCGACCGAGCGCAGCACAGACAGCGTCGTGCGCACCACGAATGGCACCGCGACGAGCGCATGGCCGACCGGGACGATCCACCAGGTGGCTCGCCAGTCGAACGGTGAACGATCGAAGGTGATCAGCATGCCGAAGCCCACAGTGACCGCCGAGGTGCCGACGGGCAGCATGAGCCCGGCGTCGAGCACGCGGCCGGCGCGGCCCGCCGCTGCGATCCCCAAGCTGGCGAGTCCGCCGATGATCGTTGCGAACGCGGTTGCCCACGCTGCTGTCTGAACGGAGTTGGTCAACGCAGCAACAGGGTCGACGCCAACGTTGATTCCGGGCCGGATCTCAGCGCTGTCGAGGCCGGTCCAACCGCTGAGGGTCCAACCCGTCGGCGACGAAACGGAGCTGATGACCAGCGCTGCCAGGGGAGCGACGGCGACGACTGCGGTCACCCCGGCAATGAGCGGGATCGCCCGTCGCTCGGCTTTCGTGCGCGGACGCTGCGGACGACTGAGCGGGCGCAGTTCGAGCGCTCGGCTGTGGCGTCGCGCCGCGACCGAGGACCACACGGCGACCGCGGCGAGTACACCCAGCTGGAGGAGCGCAAGGACCGCGGCCTGGTCGACCTGGCCGAGTTGTGTGGCTCGCCGCCAGACCTCTACTTCGATCGTGCGAGTACCGGGTGCGCCAAGGACCCGAATGACGCCGAACGACGTGAACGTGAAGAGAAAGACGATTGCGGCCGCCGCGGTCAGCGCTGGACGGATCAGCGGAAGCGTGATCTCCTTGAAGACGACGAACGGCGACGCGCCAAGGGTGGACGCCGCAGCCTCCATGTCGGTCGGCAGATGTTCCCAGACGGCACCGACAGTGCGGACCACCACCGCGAGGTTGAACACGACGTGAGCGCCGATCACTCCCCACACCGTTCGGTCGAGTGAGTCGGGCAGCAGCGCGAGAAACGCAGCGCCCATCACGACCGTCGGAAGGACGAAGACGGCGGTGAGCAGACTCGACAGGAAGCGACGGCCCGTGAATTCGAAGCGGGCGATCACCCAGGCCGGAGCGAGACCGACGACCAGCGTCGACAGTGTCGACGCAACGGCCTGCCAGGTGGTGAACCAGATGATCGATCGAGTGCGCTCGCGGCCCAGTGTCTCGCGCGTCGATTCGATGTCGACCGCTTCGACGATGAGATTGACGAACGGCCAGACGTAGAACAGCAGGAGCCCGATCGTCGGGGCGCCGATGAGCGCCACCGTCAACCGACCCGGCAGGCGGTTCAGCCGATGACGAGATCGGTCCACTCGTCGATCCACTCCTCACGGTTGGCGTCGACGACATCGGGCTCGACCGAGCGGCTGGAGTCGGGAATCACGGCGAAGTCTTGGAAGGCCTGATCGAGTTCGACGTCCGTGTTCGACGGAAACACGAAGAGGTTCAGCGGGACTTCGGCTTGGAACGGCTCGCTGATCATGAAGTCGATGAGCTGGCGCGCAGCTTCAGGTTGATCGGTGCCGGCGAGCACACCAGCGAATTCGACTTGGCGAAAGCACGTTGACTCGACCACGCCGGTGGGAGCTTCGGTCAAGCCCTCGCCGAACAGGACTTCGAACGGCGGGCTCGACCCGTAGCTGACCACGAGCGGTCGGTCGCCGCCGGCGTAGGTGAATTCGCCGTAGTACGCGTCGGTCCATCCGTCTGTCACGGACACCCCGTTGTCGACGAGGCTCGACCAGTAGTCCTGCCAGCCGTCGGCGCCGTACTCGTCGATCGTCGCAATGAGGAACGCCAGGCCGGGTGATGACGTGGCCGGGTTCTGAACCACCAGCAGGTCGGCGTACGTCGGGTCGGTGAGGTCGTCGAGGGACGCAGGAGGTTCGATGCCGAGTCCTTCGAGGGCTCCGATGTCGTAGTTGATGCACACGTCGCCGAAGTCGACCGGAGTCGCCTCGCCGTTCGGAACCAGCGCAGTGAACTGGTCATCGATGGCGTCGAGTCCGTCAGCGGTGTACGGCTCGAAGATCTCTGACGAAATGGCTCTGGTGAGGAAGCTGTTGTCGATGCCCCACATGACGTCACCCTCCGGGTTCCCGGCGGTCAGCTCGGCTTTCGAGAGCATCGTGCCTGTGTCGCCGGCAACGAGAATCTCGACCTCGATGCCGGTCTCTGCGGTGAACGCGGCGAGTTGATCGTTGATGGGGGTTTCCTCGGTCGGGAACGACTCGTAGGTCACCAAGGTGATCGGTCCGTCGGCGTCGACCACGTCTGCGGCAACGGTGTCGGCCGTGGCGGCGTCGTTGCCGTCGCTGCCGCATGAGGCGAGCACGATGGCGCTTGCGGCGAGCGCTGCGATGGTTCGATGGACAGTGATCATGAGTCTGCTCCGGGAGCTGGTGTGGGGGTGGTTGTGGGGGACGTTCGAGGTTGGTTGAACACGGTCAAGACTCCGACGGAGAGCGAGATCGACACCCGTCCGTCAGGGTCGGTCACCTCGTTGCTGACGCCGAGGCCGACGACAGGGTCGAGGACGTGGTCGGTGAGCGGCCACCGCACTCCGTCGATGGTCACGACCTTGCAGGTCGGGCCGATGGCGAGCAGCGAGATGGGTGACTCCGGCTCGAGGTCGAGGGTTCGGCGCGCCGGGCCGTGAAGAACATCGAGGTGCTGGCCGTCCCACCAGCCGTCGAGTACGGGGATGCCGGTCAGCGGTCGAGCAGCCAACGCCCCGATCGCAGCAATCGTGTGATCGAGCCGGTCGCCGCCGCCGACGAGCGTCAATCGCTCGGGCGTCATGTCGGTCGCAAACGACAGAGCGAGCTCGGTGTCGGTCTGGTTCTTGTCCGTCGGGTGCTTCGCGATGGTGGAGTGGGTTCGTGCCCACTCGAGGCCTTCGGGGCTGACGGAATCGAGGTCGCCAATCAGGCCTGACGGGCGCAGGCCGGCAGCGATTGCGAGGTCGAGTCCGCCGTCGACACCGAGCACGATGGCGGCGGAGGGAACTGCTGCGACGACGTGTTCGGGGAGCGGTGCTGCTCCGGTGACGATGACGATGTGGTCGTTCATATCTCGATTCCTACGCCGGCATGATCCGGTTCAGGTCTTCGGGTCGGTGACGGCGTGTCACCCTCTCAGCCTGCTGATCCGCAGACTCCCCGTCGGGTTGGTGACGCCGATGGTACCGCAAATGCGTTGAACTCGTCAGACCACGGTCTTGACGGCGAGTGCGCCGACCGAAACGACCAGCATCGCGATGACGGCCAGGTCGAACCCGCGCGACGAGACCCTGTCGCGCAACCGCGTGCCCACGGGGATCGACGCCAGCACCGGGATGCACGCGAGGAGCGACGCACCGACGCGCCCAGCCAACTCGCCGGTTGCCGCGAACACGACGAACTGAGTGCCCCCGGTGATCAAGAACAGCGAGGTGACCGAGAGAATGTGGGCTCTGCGTTCGAGCCGATAGCTGTGGATCCACGAACCGATGATGGGTCCGCTGATCCCGATCGCTCCCTGGAACGCTCCGGCGGTGGCTCCGACGACCGGGGCGAGCTGTCGTGATCGTTCGGGGCTCGTCTGCAGATCGGGTTTGGCGAAGAACGTGACGACGTAGAAGACGATGGCGACGATCAACACGACGACCAGCGGCGTTTCGGGAAGCGAGACGAACGCGACGGCGCCGACGAGCGCCCCGATGATCCCGGTGGCTGCGAGCACGGGGAGGTCGCGGGTCTCAGCAACGTGTTTTCGTTCGCGGTAGCCCAGCAGCACGTTTGCGACCACGTTGGGAAAGGCGAGGACGACCACGGCGTCATCGAGGTCGACGAACAGCGCGGCGATCGGGATCGCGATGATCGGCAGCCCCATGCCGGTCACCGCCTTGACCACAGCCCCGACGACGACTGCGACGAGCACGATCGTCAGCTCGGTCGTCGACATTGCCGAGACGCTACGGCCCCCCACAACACTTGAGGTGAGCCAACCCCGGCACTGGTGGGGGTTCGCTCACCGGCCGGAGGGGATTCTGGTGGTGGCTTGACAGGCGCATGGTTCGTTTGTTGAACTGACTCCATGACCGACGTTCCGACTTCTTCAGATGAGTGGCATCAGACCGCTTGCATCCTGTGTTCGATCAACTGCGGCGTCGAGGTCAAACTCGACGGCCCGGCCATCACGCGAGTGCGCGGCGACAAGTCGCACCCGTCGAGCGAGGGGTACACGTGTGAGAAGGCGCTGCGGCTCGACCACTATCAGAACGGTCCGCACCGCTTGACCACTCCGATGCGTCGCAGAGCCGACGGATCGTTCGAAGCGGTCGACTGGGACACGGCGATCGCCGAGATCGCTGCTCGGTACCACGACGTCATCAACGAACACGGTGGCGAGAAGATCCTGTTCTATGGCGGAGGCGGCCAGGGCAACCACCTCGGGGGTGGCTACGGAAGTGCCACACGCAGCGCGCTCGGCATCCGCTACACGTCCAACGCGCTCGCGCAGGAAAAGACCGGCGAATTCTGGGTCGATGGCCAGCTCTTCGGTCGGGCGAGCTGCCACACGACCGGCGACTATCACCACGCCGAGGTCTCGGTGTTCTGGGGGAAGAACCCGTGGCAGTCGCACGGATTCCCACAGGCGCGTCGGGTGCTCAAGGCAATCGCCAAGGATCCGGACCGCAAGATGATCGTCGTCGACCCACGACGCACGGAGTCAGCGGACCTCGCTGACATCCACCTTCGTCCCGCGCCTGGTGGCGACGCCCACCTGCTCGCTGCGCTGCTCAAAATCCTCGCCGAGGAGCACGCTGCCACGAGTTGGCTCGATGAGAACGCCAACGGCTTCGCCGAGTTGAAGTCGCACCTCGATGCGGTCGACATCACGGAATCGTGTGAGAAGGCCGGAGTCCCCGAATCGCAGGTGCGCGAGACGGCTCAGGTCATCGGCGCAGCAACCGGGGGTGTGTCGATCTTCGAAGACCTGGGCATCCAGATGGCGCCGCACTCGACGCTCAACAGCTACCTCGAGAAGCTCGTCATGTTGATCACGGGCAACTTCGGCGTGCAGGGCGGCATGAACCTCCACACACGGTTCGCATCCCTCGGTGGCGGTGGTCCGAAGAAGTCGGGCGGTGCTGAACCGAGCACCCCGGTGACCGGACACCGTCTCGTCACGGGGCTCGTGCCGTGCAACGTGATCCCCGAAGAGATCATCGGTGACCACCCCGACCGATTCCGCGCAATGCTCATCGAGTCCGGAAACCCGGTCCACTCACTCGCGGACAGCCAGGCGATGCGTGAAGCGTTGCGCCAACTCGATTTCGTGTGCGTGATCGACGTTGCGATGACCGAGACGGCGCGCGAGGCCGACTACGTCCTCCCAGCGTCCTCGCAGTACGAGAAGTGGGAGTGCACGTTCTTCAATCTGGAGTTCCCGCACAACTACTTCCACCTTCGCCAACCGGTGTTCGAGCCGCTCGAGGGAACGCTCCCCGAATGTGAGATCCACGCTCGGCTCTGTCGTGCGCTCGGCGCCTACGACGACGACACCCTTGCTCCGTTGCACGCAGCAGCAGCTGAAGGCCGAGCCGAGTACAGCGCCGCGCTCTTCCAGTTCATGGTGGATCAGCCAGCGCTCGGAAAGTTGCTCCCGGTGATCTTGTACGAGACGCTCGGGCCAACGCTCCAGACGCCCGATGGCGCGGACGCTGCCGGAGCGGCTGCGGTCTGGGGCCTTGCTCAGCAAGCAGCAGGCTTCTGGGACGCTTCGATCCGGCGTGCCGGCATCGGCGATCCCGATGGCGGCGATGCACTCGGCGACGTCCTGTTCGACCACATCTTGGCCAATCCCTCCGGTATCACCTTCTCGTCGGACGACTACGACGAGACCATGCGTCGGCTCCTCACTCCCGACGGCAAGGTGAACCTGCTGATCCCCGCGCTGCTCGAAGAGTTCGATGCACTCGCTTCGGAGCCGGCACCGGTCGCCCGAGACGATGCCTTCCCCTTCGTCCTCGCCGCAGGTGAACGACGGTCGTCAACGGCCAACACAGCGTTCCGCGATCCGTCGTGGCGCAAACTCGACAAGCAGGGAGCGCTGCGCATGTCGCCTGCCGACGCGGCACAACTGGGTCTTGCAGCCGGAGACCGAGCGCAGATCACGACCAAGCGCGGCAACGGCATCGCGTTCGTCGAGGTGTCCGACACGATGCGCGATGGACACGCATCGCTCCCGAACGGTTTCGGTCTCGATGCCTACCCGAGTGGCGCTGCTGATTCCGTCGGTGTCGCCCCGAACGAGCTGACGTCCAAAGACGATCGGGACTGGTTCGCTGGAACACCCTTCCACAAGCACGTGCGTGCTCGGATCGAGCGCGTCGAGACACCCATTCCGGTTGCCGGGGGCTGACGTGCGCCGAACCCGGTTCGACGAAGCGCCATGCCCGATTGCGCGCACCACCGACCTGATCGGCGATTGGTGGACGCCGCTGGTGATGCGCGAAGCGTTGTCCGGTGTGCGCCGCTTCGGAGACTTCGTCGAGCGTTTGGAGATTCCCAAGGCAGTCCTCACCGCCCGCCTCGCGCGTTTGGTCGAGGAGGGCATGCTCGACCGAGTCGAGTACCAGCCGAACCCTCCTCGTTACGAGTACCGACTCACTGACAAGGGACGCGCCTTCTGGGACGTGCTCGCCGCGATGTGGCGGTGGGGGAGCGATTGGCTGTGGCCCGACGGCGTACCTCCGCTCGCACTCAAGGATCGCGAGACCGGAGACGTGATCCGGCCGCTCGTCGTCGACGAGGTGACGGGGAACGCCATGAACGTCAGGACCGTCAGGATGGGGCGGAACCCAGACGCCCACTGACCGATGCGTCGGCTTGTTCGGCGAGCAGGATCTGGTCGGCACGGCGACCATACGCAATCGTCCAACCCCAGAACGCGAAGAACGCAACCGCACCGATACCGATGCGAATCGATGTGGGCCAGGGGCGACCAGTCACGAAGCCTTCGATCAACCCAGCGACGAAGAACGCGACAACGAGCCCGATCACGACGTTGCCGACGTCGCGTCCCTGCGCCGAGAGTGCTTGCCAGCGCGTCTGATCGCCCGGAGCGATGACCGTCCATCCGATCCGAAGCCCCGCAGCCCCCGAGACGATCACCGCAGAGATCTCCAGCAGACCGTGCGGGAGAATCAATCCCCAGAAGCGCTCCCATTCGCCGACGTGCGTGAAGAGGCCGCCGGCGATCCCGACGTTGGCGCCGTTGTAGGCGAGGATGAATGCGGTGAACACGCACAACAGCGCACCTGCGGCGAACGCGAGGATGCCGACCCGCACGTTGTTCAAGAAGACCTGGCCTGCGAAGTTCTGTGCGGGTTGGCTCGAGTAGTACGCCTCGAAGTCGTTTTCGATGTAGCTCTGCGTCACCGCCGGATCGCCGGTCAGATCGAAGGCCTCGGGCGAGACACCGATCCACACCTGCATGACGATCCACGGCACGAGCGTCAACAAGCCCGCGATCACGATGAACCAGCGAATACGCCACACCGCGGCGGGGAACGTGAGGGCGAGGAACCGAGTGACCGAGCGCCGAAGGTTCGTTTCGCGGCGGCCGTAGAGAATCCCGTGCGCGCCTGCGACCAGATACGTGAGCCGCCCGACGATCGCATCGTCGGCGCCGTACTCGAGCCGGGCGTGCGCGAGGTGACTGCTCGTGCGTTGGTACAGCGCAACGAGTTCGTCGAGTTCGTCGGGCGAGACGGACTTCAGCTTGCGCGCTCGTTGCGTCAAGTCGCCCAGACGTGCCCAGGAGTACTGGTGCGTTGCAACGAACGCATCGATGTCCATCTGCGGCCTACGGTAGTGGTCACATGAGCGTGGTCGAGGTGCAAGACGTCGGGGGAACCGGCCGGACCGCCGGCGGCATCGTCACGCCAGAAGCTGTCGTGCTCGATGTCGAGACGGCTGGCTACGCATCGCGGATCCTTGCCGGTCTGCTCGATCTGTTGATCCAGCTTGCACTGCTGTTCGTCGTCGCGGTCGTGCTGGGACTGATCTTCTTCGCCGACGAATCCGGCGTGGTCACAGCGTTTGCGATCGCGACCTTCCTCGTGATCTTCGGCTATCCGATCGGGTTCGAGACCTGGCTACGGGGTCGCACCCCCGGCAAGATGGCGTTGGGGCTTCGGGCCGTGACGAACGACGGCGCCCCGATCCGGCTGCGCGACGCAACGCTGCGGGCGATGGGCGGCGTGGTCGACCGATTGCTCCCCCCGGGCGGTGTGACGGGGGCACTGTTCGTGATGCTGACGCCGCGGCACCAGCGACTCGGGGACTTGATCGCCGGCACCATGGTGATCCGCGATCCGGAGAAGTTCGTCACGACACCCGCGCTCTGGTTCAGCCCGCCGCCCGGCCTCGAGCAGTACGCGACCACGATCGACCCCACCGCGATCACCGTCGAGCAGTACACCGTCATCCGTTCGTTCCTGACCAGGGGTACATCGCTCTCGCCGTCGGTGCGCGCCACCTTCGCTCGAGACTTCGCGAACCGGCTGGCTGAGCGCATCCACCACAAGCCGCCGCAGTTCGTCGCCCCAGAAGTCTTCCTGATCTGTGCGATGGCTCGCTATCAGCGTCGCAATGGTCCCGGTCGGGCGGCAGGAGCGCCGACCACGATGGCTCGACCGCAGTACCCCGGCATGCGATGACGCTCACGTATCTGGATCACGCAGCCTCCACCCCGATGCGTCCGGAGGCGATCGACGCGATGATGCCGTTCCTCGACGGCGCGTACGCGAACCCGTCGGGTTCACACCGCTTCGCTCGACAGGCGCGCAAAGCTGTCGACGAGTCACGGGACATCGTCGCCGACGTGCTGGGATGCGGACCCAACGAGGTCGTGTTCACCGGGTGCGGAACCGAGAGCGACAACATGGCGATCGTGGGTGCGCTTGCTCGTTCCACCGGGGTCGCGGTATGCCCGGCCGACGAGCACCACGCCGTCCTGGAAGTCGTCGAACATCACGGCGGTGTGATCGTCGGCGTCGACGCGGCAGGACGGGTCGATCTCGAAGCACTGGCTGCGACGCTGCAGGACCTCGAAACCCGGAGCGACGGCGTGGCCGTCGTGAGCGTGATGACGGTCAACAACGAGGTCGGGTCGGTGAACGACATCGCGGCGGTCGCCAAGGTGGTGCGCCGGCACGCGCCCGGTGCGCTCCTTCACACCGACGCCGTGCAGGCGCCGTGCTGGATCGACGTGCGTGAGGTGACCCCTCACGTCGACCTGCTCGCACTGTCGGGGCACAAGTTCGGCGGACCGAAAGGGGTCGGCGTGCTGGTGGAGCGGGGCGGACCCAAGGTCGACCCGTTGATCATCGGCGGTGGCCAGGAGCGGGAACGCCGAAGCGGCACGCACAACGTCGCGGGCATCGTTGCCATGGCGACGGCATTGAAGTTGACCGACGAAGAACGGGCGACCGAGATTCCACGCATCACCGCACTGCGCGACGCGCTCGTCGACGGACTCGTCGGCGCACTCGACGACGTGATCGAAACCGTGCCGCGACACGACAAGGTCGCAGGTTCGGCGCACGTGTGCATCGCCGGCATCGAGTCGGAATCGTTGCTCTTCCTGCTCGATGAAGCTGACGTGTGCGCCTCCGCAGCCTCGGCGTGCGCGAGCGGAGCAATGGAACCGAGTCACGTCCTCGCGGCGATGGGAATCGACCGCGAGATCGCAATGGGAGCGCTTCGGCTCAGCCTGGGTCACGCCTCGACCGACGACGACGTCGACCGCGGTCTCGAGGCGATCACCGCTGCGGTGACGCGCCTCCGGCGCTGAGCGCTCGTAGCCTTGACCGCATGAAGGTCATGTGTGCGATGAGCGGGGGAGTGGACTCCTCCGTTGCCGCGCTGCTGCTCAAGGAGGCGGGCCACGAGGTCGTCGGCGTCACGATGAAACTGTGGGGTGGCAGCTCCGACACCGGGTGCTGCTCGGTCTCCGACGTCGATGACGCACGTCGCGTCGCCCAGCAACTCGACATCGACCATCTCGTCTTCAACTTCGGTGACGACTTCGACACGCACGTCGTCGATCCGTACGTGGACGCTCACGCCAACGGTGTCACCCCCAACCCGTGTATCGAGTGCAACCGCGAGGTCAAGTTCGCGCGGCTTGCCGAACGCGCGGAACTGCTGGGCTTCGACGCTGTGGCCACGGGTCACCACGCATCGATCGGCTCGCTGCCCGACGGCACGCTCACCCTCGAACGCGGCCACGACACCAAGAAGGATCAGAGCTACGTCGTGCACATGCTCGACCAAGCGCAGCTCTCACGCACCATGTTTCCGGTCGGTGGGATGGACAAGTCCGAGGTGCGCGCCCGTGCTGCCGAGATCGACCTGCGAACCGCTGACAAGCCGGACAGCCAGGACGTCTGCTTCATCACCAAGTCCGACGGCCGCGAGTCGTTCCTCGGCGACCGGATCCCGTTCCGGAGTGCGGACGTCGTCGACATGGATGGCCAACGCGTCGGGGCGGTCGAGTCGGTCGAGATGGTCACCATCGGTCAGCGCAAGGGACTCGGGCTCCCCGGAGGCGGCCCGAAGAAGTACGTCGTCGATGTGGACGTCAAGGCACAGGTCGTGACGATCGGCGACGACGCAGATCTCCTCCGCCCCACGTTGAGCGTCACCAAGATGAGCTGGGTGAACGGCGAGATCGACGGCAGAGTGCGCGTTCAAGCAAGCGCTCACGGAGCGACCAAGTTCGCCGAGATCTCACCGTCGGTCGACGGTGGCATCGACGTCACCTGGGAAGCGCCGCAACGACGCATCGCCCCTGGCCAGAGCGTCGTGTTCTACGACGCAACCGACCGCCGCGTTCTCGGCGGCGGCATCTGCCGCTGACCACACGGGACGGTCACCAAAAGGTGCGTACTCGACACGCCAGACCGTTCATGCTTTGCTGACTCCATAGCCCTGGGGCTCCTCAACCCACTCGAAGGAGCAAGCAATGTCGAACCACATCGAAACCACCGACGTCACCATCACGGCGGACGAGTTGAATCTCGCCGGTCATCTCCGCGTGCCAACCGATCGCGACGGCCCGGTGCCGGCGATCGTCTTCACCGGCCCGT
>CALIOL010000116.1 GCA_938044705.1 uncultured Ilumatobacter sp.
GCGGCACCGAGCGTGACGTGGCCGATGGCTTCGTGGCCCTCGCGGATCACGCGCACGTCCAGGCCATACGGTGCTGCCCGACCCGTGATCGGGCGTTCATCGAACGAGAACATCTCCTCGCCGTCCGCAGGGCCGGGGCCCCAGTCCCCACCGGGGCGTTCGATCTGCCGGTCTCGACGTTCACCGTGCGTCAGCACGGACTCCAACCGCTCGACCTCGGCGGTGACGGCGTCGAGCGTTTCGAGTGATGCATGATGCCCGGATATCGCATGGCCGAGCCGACGGGTCGCTCGACCCAAACGGATGCGGGCTGCCGCGACGTCGTCGGGAAGCGAGGACGTCACGCGTCGTCAGCGGCGGATGCAGCCGACGCTGCGATCGCGTTTGCCAGTGTGTTCCACGAGAGCACAGCGCACTTGATGCGAACCGGGAACTTCACGACGCCTTGCAGGGCTTCGAGTTCGCCGAGGTCGACCTCGCTGTCCGCCTCTTCCAGCTCGATGTTGTCGATGCCCATCATCGACTTGAAGCGGCGCATGACGGCGTTGATCTCGCCGACCTGCTTGCCGATGACGGCCTTGGTCATCATCGACGCAGACGACTGCGAGATCGAGCAGCCTTGGCCGCCGATCTTGATGTCCGTCACCACTGCGTCGTCGCCCGTCCCGTCGACGGCGAGATAGACGGTGATCTCGTCGCCGCACAACGGGTTGTGGCCGTCGATCTTGACGGCGGGCGGATCGAGCTCACCGCGGTTGCGCGGCGTGCGGTAGTGGTCGAGGATGATCTCTCGATAGAGGTCTTCTAGTCCTGGCATGGTTCTGTTCCGTGCGCCTCGCTGTGGTCCTGCCGAGCTTCAGAATCCGAAGATATCGCTGGCACCGTCCAGCCCGTCGGCCAGAGCGTCGATGTCGGCTTCGTCGTTGTACAGATACACGCTCGCCCGGGTGGTCGCGTTGACGCCGAGCGTCTGCATCAGGGGCTTGGCGCAGTGATGGCCAGCGCGGACGCAGACGTTCTTCTCGTCGAGCACCTGGCTGACGTCGTGGGGATGCAGGTCGCGGAACTCGAAGCTGAAGATGCCGCCGCGCACCTCGACGTTGTCGGGCCCGTAGATCGTGATGTCGTCGCCGAACCGGGCGTTCAACGTGTCGAGCGCGTAGCGCGTCAGGGACATCTCATGTTGGCGGATGTTCGCCATACCGATGTCTTCCAGGAACTCGACGGCGGCGGCGAGACCGACCGCTTCGACGATCGCGGGCGTTCCGGGCTCGAACTTCGCAGGGACGGGGGCAGTGGTGAATCCGTCGAACGTGACCGTGTCGATCATGTTGCCGCCGCCCATGAACGGAGGCATGGCTTCAAGAATCTCCATCTTCCCCCACAGCATGCCGATGCCGGTCGGACCACACATCTTGTGGCTGGAGAACGCAACGAGGTCGGCGTCCCAGTCCTGGACGTCGGTGACGTTGTGGGGGACGAACTGGCAGGCGTCGACGACGGCCAGCGCACCAGCAGCGTGCGCAGCAGCACAGAGCTTTTTCGTCGGGGGGATCGTGCCGAGCACATTGCTCATCGCAGTGAAGGCGAACACCTTCGCGTCCGAGAGCAGTTCGTCGAGGTTGGAGAGGTCGAGCTGCCCGTCAGCGGTGAGGCCGACCCAACGAATCTCGATGCCGCGCTCTTGGGCGAGCATCTGCCACGGAACGATGTTGGCGTGGTGCTCCATCTCCGTGAGCACGACGACGTCGCCCGCTTCGAGGTTGGCGCGACCCCAGGCCATCGCGACCAGGTTCATTGCCTCGCTCGCATTCTTGGTGAACACGACTTCGTCGGCAGAGGGTGCGTTGATCAGGCGAGCGATTGCGGTGCGGCCAGCTTCGTACGCCTCGGTGGCTTCGCCCGCCAACCGGTACGAGCTGCGATTGATCGGCGCATACGAAGTCTCCATGAACGACGTCATCGCGTCGATCACCCTGCGCGGCTTCTGCGAGGTGTTGCCCGAATCGAGATACACGACGCGTGAATCGTCGATCGTCCGGTCGGCGAGGAGCGGGAACTGTGATCGAACAGCGTCGAGGTCGAACACGGTCAGCCCGCCACGCTGTTCTCGGTTCCACGGAACGACTCATAGCCATCCCGTTCGAGTCGTTCTGCGAGTTCCATGCCCCCGCTTTCGACGATCCGTCCATCCACCAGGATGTGGATGCGGTCGGGAGCGACTTCGTCGAGCAGACGCTGGTAGTGCGTGATCAGAACGACGCCCATCGATTCCCGCTCGGAACGGACCTCGCGAATGCCCTGAGCGACGATGCGCAGTGCGTCGATGTCGAGACCTGAGTCGGTCTCGTCGAGGATCGCCAGCTCCGGCTCGAGGATCGCCATCTGCATGATCTCGTTGCGCTTCTTTTCGCCGCCCGAGAATCCTTCGTTGAGGTAGCGGTCGACGAACGACGAGTCCATCCCGAGGCGCTTCATCCAGTCCATGGTGGCGAGGCGCAGCTCGAGCACGGAGAGGTCGATGCCCTTGCGAGCCGAGAGCGCCTGGCGCAGGAACTGGATCACGGAGACGCCGGCGATTTCCTGCGGGTACTGGAACGCGAGGAACATTCCGGCTTTCGCCCGCTCGTCGACGGGCCACTCCGTCACGTCGTCGCCGAGGTAGGTGACCGAACCTGCGGTGACTTCGTACTCTGCCGACCCCATGAGCGTCGCTCCGAGCGTCGACTTTCCTGAGCCGTTCGGTCCCATGATCGCATGGACCTCGCCAGGGAATACCTCGAGGTCGAGGCCTTTGAGGATCTCGCCGGTCGCAATCTGTGCATCCGGGTCGGCGGGTCGGACGTGGAGATCGTCGACTCGGAACAGCGGGGCGGTCGCAGCATCGGTCACGACGTCGATTGTACGACCGCTTTCGCTCACGCCCTCAGCCGGTGACGCCCGTATCATCTGCGTGATGGCCGATCGGGTGGAGCGTCTCACGAACCTCCTGGCGGTTCTGCTCGAAACGAGGGTTCCGCTTCCGCTGTCGAGCATCGCCGACGCGATGGTCGGTCAGTACCCCGACGAAGAAGGACCTCGTCGCCAAGCCTTCGAGCGAGACAAGCTGGCCCTCCGCGAAATCGGTGTCCCGATCGAGATGGAAGTGCGTGTCGGGGATGAATACGCAGGTCAGACGATGTATCGAATCGATCGGGCGGCGTACGAACTCGCCGAGCTCGACCTTGCGCCGGACGAGATGCGAGCCCTGCAGATCGCCGTCGCCACGGTGCGGACCGATTCCCAGGTCGGGACCGACGCAATGCTCAAGATCGGTGGGGTCGCCGGCGTGTCGGATCGCCCTGCGGTGTCAGCGGTGCTCCCCGATCGTCCCGAACTTCCCATCATCCGTTCTGCAGTCGCGGCGCGGGCGCCTGTGACGTTCACCTATCGAGGCGATGTGAGAACGGTGGAGCCTTGGGGCGTGCTCCTCCGCGGCGGTTTCTGGTACCTGGTCGGCCATGATCGGTTGCGCGACGCCAAGCGGACGTTCCGGGTCGACCGGATCGAAGGAAAGCTGGCCGTCGGTGACGGCCGTTCGTTCGAACGTCCAGCGGACTTCGACCCGCGAACTGCGTTCCCGGCGGACCCGAAACAGATCGGGCATGCGACCGACGATTCGGTCGAAGCGACCGTTCAGATCAGTGCGCTGCGAGCAGCGGCGGCCGAGCGTGAGCTCGGAGCGGAGCGCGTGATCGAACGTCATGGCGACGGCTCGATCGACGTGTCCGTGCCGGCGACCAATCTGGATGCGTTCCGGTCCTGGGTGATCGGCCTCGTCGATCACGCGGTGGTCATCGGCCCGCCCGAGGTGCGCGAGTACGTCGTCGAGTGGCTGCGTGGAGCGAGTTCTCCAAGCGTGGCCGGTGCGGACTCGGCGGCATCGCGATGAGCGGACGCTCCAGCGCCGGGCCACGCAATGCTCAGGACCGACTCCGTCGGTTGCTGGTGATGCTGCCGTGGCTGATGGAAGCCGGTGAGGTCCCGCTGGCCGATGTCGCAGAGCGCTTCGGTATGACCGAGGCACAGGTGACCAAGGATCTCGAGCTGGTCGCGATGTGTGGACTGCCTCCCTATGTCGACGAGATGATCGACGTGTTCGTCGATGATGGGCTGGTGTTCGTCGGCGTGCCTCGCTTGTTCACCCGCCCGCTCGCGTTGTCCGCTCCCGAGGGCTTTGCACTCCTGGCGGCGGCTCGTTTGGCGATGGAGCTTCCCGGCGCCGACCCGGACGGCCCGTTGGCGCGCGGCCTTGCGAAGCTGACAGCGGCCCTGGGGGAGGCAGGCATCGAAACCGGCGACGACAGCACGACAGGTGTGGCGGTCGATCTCCACCGCCCGGAGTGGACCGATGCGCTCATCGACGCGGTGGCGTCTGGAAGCGAAGTGATGGTCGACTATTTCTCGCCGTCTCGCGACGAGGTCAGCCAGCGTCGCATGGTGCCGCGGCACGTGTTCACCGACGCAGGCAACTGGTACCTGCTCGCCGACGATGAGCGCTCGGGGCAGCGTCGAACGTTTCGAATCGACCGGATGGAGCGCGTCGAGACGACTGGCCTCGCCCATCCACTCGACCCGAACGTCCAGGCGCCGGATGCCTTCTTCTCCGACGTCGATCTACCGAGAGCGACGATCCGACTGTTGCCGAGAGCGCAGTGGATCATCGATCGCTACCCGATCGACTCGGTGGAACCGGTCCTCGTTCGGCGGCGGCCTGCGTCATCCGGTGCGGTTGACGTCACGCTTCCGATCGCAAGCACCAGATGGTTCGACCGCTTGCTCGTTCGGCTCGGTCCCGATGCTGAGGTGCTCGCGCCGAGCGGGGCGGCACGCGGTGGGGTCGAGCTCGCCCAGCGCATCCTGGCGAACTACGACTGAGCGCGGGGAGGCCCGTGGGGCCGATCGAGGAATGGCTCGAGATCTGCGACGGCCGTGACGTGATGAGCTCGCAGCAGATGCGGCAGGATCGCAGCGGTTGCTCGAGCGTCCGCCAGCGCTTCGTGAGGACGGTCCAGCGCAACGTCGTAGCGAGTGCAGACATCGGCCAGCCGGTGGGAGAGCTCGCGCTCCGGGTCGAGACGTCGCGACATCCGAAGGGTGCACAGTCTCCGCTCGAGCGCATCACCGAGACCAGCTGAGGCGTGACGGCGAGACGCTCGTGAGAGGAACTCGCCGTCGAACCGGGCGTTGTGGGCAACGAACATCGAATCGCCCAACCGTTGAGAGAACTGATCGAGGACACTCTGCAACCGAGGTGCGCCACGCAACATCGAGCGGGTGATGCCATGGACGTGGGTTGGCCCGACCCGGCCGAGTGGCCACCTCAGCTTCACGAACGTCTCCCACTCGTCGTGAACCTCGCCGAACTCGTCAACGGTGACCATGGCGACTTGGAGCATCCGGTGCCGGCGAGCGTCGAGGCCGGAGGTCTCGAGGTCGACGACCGCGAAGCGGGGGAGAGCCATGAGTCCCACCATACGCAGGGGGTACCTCAGTCGGAACGTGGGCGGAGCGCTCCGCCCAACCGAATCTACGAGGCGTTCTGGTGGTGGCGGGCGCGGATGCCGATCGGCGCCGAGACGGTGTAGCCGAGCAGATGTCGGTCCTCTTCGGATTCGCCGGCCCAAAAGCCGTACTCGCGGTTGGCGCGAGCGAAGTCACGGCACTCGACGTTCACCTCGCACGCTTCGCACAGTCGTCGCGCCTTGGCTTCGCGTCGAGCACGGGCCTGCGGACGCTCCGCCTTCTTGGCGAAGAACAGGACGGTGTCGCCGGCGCAATTTGCTCGACTGC
Source organism: uncultured Ilumatobacter sp. (assembly GCA_938044705.1). GTDB lineage: Bacteria > Actinomycetota > Acidimicrobiia > Acidimicrobiales > Ilumatobacteraceae > Ilumatobacter_A. The sequence continues at coordinate 5,833 of CALIOL010000116.1, forward strand.
GCCAGTCGGGGTCGTTGTTCTGGTCGGCGGACGGGTGCGTCTGGCTGTTGTTGGCGTCCATGTGAACTCCTGCCTGAACGTCTGGTTGGCTGCTCCGAAAGCGGTGCCGGGTGCATTTAACACTAAAGGTTTTGAACGCGTTTAACAAGCATGGCGACGAGGGTCACGACGAGGTCCGCAGTCGGACCGATGACTCGGCTGTTAGAGGAGCTCGGCAGCGAGGCTGGCCACATCGCTTCGCTCACATGCCGTCAACGTGATGTGGCCGAAACAGCGTTGATCGGCAAACGCCGAGGACAGCACGGTGAGCGCGTTGTTCGCTTCGCCGAGGTAGGGAGCGTCGATTTGGCTCGTGTCCCCGGTGAAGATCACCTTCGTGCCTTCGCCGACGCGGGTGAGGATCGTTCGAAGTGTGGTCGGCTCCAGGTTCTGGGCCTCGTCGATGAGGACGAACTGGCGCTGAAGCGAGCGACCGCGGAGGAATGTCACCGACTCGAGGGACAGTTGTCCTCGTTCGGTGAGTTCGTCGATCAGGCGGCGGGCGTCGTGGCTGTTGCCTTCGTCGGCGAGTGCGACGATTGCATCGTGGATCGCCGACATCCACGGGTCGAGCTTTTCGTCGAGTCCTCCGGGGAGGAAGCCGACATCGGCTCGGCCCACGGGAACGAGGGGGCGGTAGATCGCCAGGCGCTCGTACTGCTGTTGCTCGACGACCATCTCGAGTCCCGCCGCGATGGCGAGGAGCGTCTTGCCGGTGCCAGCGCGGCCATCGAGTGCGATCACCGAGATCTCGGGGTCGAGGAGGAGCTCGAGGGCAAACCGCTGTTCCTTGTTGCGCGGTCGCAGACCCCACGGCTCGGACGGCGAGTGGGGGAGGAGGACGAACTCGTCGCTCACGGTTCGAGCGAGTGCCGACTGTGAGCCGCAGCGCAAGACGGCGAATTCGTTCTCGCGGAGCTCGACGCCCGGTTCGGTCACGGCGTCGCATGCGACAGCGCCTGCTGCATAGAGACAATCGATGCTCTGGTAGGAGGCGTCGATGGTGGTCCACCCGATAGCCGCAACCGGTTCGCCTGAGCTGACGGGTGCGTGCACCTCGGCGCTCACGCCCAGATGTGCTGCCTTGATTCGAAGGGCTGCGTCGTTGCTGACCATGGTCGTCGGGCCGAAGTCCGACTGACCGATGGCGGCGCCGATGATCCGGTTGTCGGGAATGCTCGGGTCGAGCCCGTGCTCGATGAGGAGGTGTTTGCGAATGTTGTTGATCTCGATCTGCAGGGTTGCCGACCCGGTGCCGGTCGCTACCGGGTCGGCGAGCGAACCGCCGTGGCGCACTCGGAGGTCCTCGAGCGTGCGAAGTGCCGTCCTGGCGGAACGGCCGACGTCGTCCGAGCGGGTCTTGAGGCCGTCGAGTTCCTCGACGACCGTCAGTGGCACGATCACGTCGACGTCGCGAAACTCGAGCACGCAGGTCGGGTCAGCGATTAGCACGGAAGTGTCGAGTACCAAGCGTGCTCGCTGCTCGGTCAACACCGAGGTCGTTGCGTCGGTGGCGGTCTCACCTCCCGGCTGGTTTTCGTCGCTCGCCGGGTGGGCGTGCGATGAACGGGAAGCGAGAAGGTCGGCCACAGTCACTCCTGAGGGGGATTGATCCGGTTGTTCACAGCGATGTTCATATGCAACACCGTCAGTGTGACGCGCCGGATCGCGCGGTGGGTGGATGCCAAACCGAAATCGGCGCGAAGCGGTGCGAAAGGGTCGATGACCTGCGCTTTCGGCTTGCGCAGCGATCGTCGCGGTGTGCGGTCTTCCAGTGGTTTCGGGTGGTCGACGATGCGGCGGAGCCATACCACGCAAGGCTCGTTCGAGGAGGTCGTTGCATTTGCAATGAGATGAAGGGTTGCGTTCGGGGGTCGGTTGCAAGTCACATGGATGTCATTCGGCCCGTCGACGGGCCGAGTCGGACCCGGCTTGCGCCGGGTTGAACAGCAACCGATCCATCCACGAAAGGGTTCCAAACATGGCAACCAAGGCAGAAATGCTCGACGCAGTCGCTGAGTCCGCAGGCGTCTCCAAGGCCGACGCAGAGCGCACGCTCGGCGCATTCTTCGACCACGTGGTCGCAGAAGCCAAGAAGGGCGAGAAGGTCGCATGGCCGGGCTTCGGCAGCTTCAGCACCACCGAGCGCAGCGCTCGCACCGGACGTAACCCGCAGACCGGCGCACCGGTCCAGATCAAGGCATCGACGGCGATGAAGTTCTCTTCGAGCTCAGCGCTCAAGGAAGCCCTCAACGGCAAGCGGAAGTGACCTGATGGCTGCCGCAAAGAAGACCGCCTCGAAGAAGAAGGCTGCTGCCAAGAAGGCTGCGCCGAAGAAGAAGGCTCCGGCCAAGAAGAAGGCTGCTGCGAAGAAGAAGGCAGCAGCGAAGAAGGCCGCGCCGAAGAAGAAGGCGGCCGTCAAGAAGGCAGCCGCCAAGAAGGCTGCGCCGAAGAAGAAGGCCGCAGCGAAGAAGAAGGCTGCTGCGAAGAAGGCTGCGCCGAAGAAGAAGGCAACGGCGAACAAGAAGCGCTGATCGCTTCGGCGTCAGCAAATCACCGTGTTGAACGGGCGGCGACCTCCGGGTCGCCGCCCGTTTGCTGTTTTCGCTGCCGGGATCTACAAGCTGGTGATCAGCTTGAAGACTTCGGCTGCTGCCCGGTCGTGTGGAGCGCCGAGGTCGGCGAGCCGCGTGCGGATTCGATCGCGGAATCGGTCGATCTCGACGTCGTCGACGGCCTTCATCGTCGACTCGAACTGGCTCTCGTGAGCGAGGAGCGCGTGGAGCTTCGTGTCGACGACGCCACTGACGTCTTCCACGTGGTCGGGTTCATCGGCTTCCCAGAGCAAAAGCGCTTCTGGTCGATGATGCGGCACCGGCTGCTCTTTGAAGAAGTGAGGGTCGCGCGCTGCGACGATTCCTTCGACTGCGAGCAGACCGGCGTGGCGGTGATCCGGATGCAGGCGGTAGCGCTTCCACGGGTCGTGGCCGAGGACGACGGCAGGTTTCAACTGCCTGATGGCGAGTGCCACTTGGCTGCGCTCGGCCAATCCGCTCTCCAGCTCGCCATCGACGTGGCCGAGAAACCGAACTTCGCCGGCGTGTGGTCCGCCGAGACGTGCAGCAGCCTCGCGCTGCTCGACCTGGCGACGGGCGGCAAGGGCCACCACGTCGGCCTCGGCATCCCATGTTCCCTTGGAGCCGTCGGTACAGACGAGGTGGTGAATCGTGCATCCGTCTGCCGCCCATTTGGCAAGCACGCCGCCGCACCCGAATTCCACGTCATCGGGGTGCGCCCCGATCGCGAGTGCCGAACTCGGCGTCGCGAGATCGTGGGTCCATGCGACGGTGCTCACGTCGCGCGACGGGTGAATGGGTTGGCCGGGATCGTTGGCAGCCATGTGGGAAGAACCTTTCGCAGGAGGGGATGCGTGAGATCTGAAGCGTTGTCGATGTCCAGAGCGAGTCGGACATCGGCCCGAATCTCGACGGCGAGCCCACGCTGGCGAGCGGCTTCGCAGTGGCGAGCAAAAGAACCCGGTCCGTAGGCGGCTTCGATCGGGCGGTCGAGTGGGAACGACAACACGTTTGTCCCGTCGCGGTGCGCATCCGGAACGAGGGTCGCGGTGCCGGTGCGCGCCACGGTCGTGAGCGAATCCGGAAGCGGGAGATCGGCGTGGCTGACGATGACGTGATCGAAGCCGTGCCGCGCAATGCTGCGCACTCCGTCGTCGACCGCGCCGTTCAGTCCGAGCTCGGCGGTCCACAGAGCGACGGAACCGAGCCCCGTGGCCCACTCGCGTACTTCTTCGTCATCGCACACGACGAACGACGTCACGTCACCGGCTGCGGCGAGGACGCCTTCGGCGAGCGTTCGGGCGAGACGTTGGCGCTCGGGAGGGGACAGGACCGCCGCCAGGCGCTGTTTCGCTTCTGCAAACGCCTTGACGGGGACGAGCAGCGCGACGTTCACCGAGCCGAGTGTAGGAACTCGTCCCGTGTGACACGCCTGTCGGAGACAGCGTTCTCACGGCGGCGTAACGAAGGGCTACGGTCGTGACCCAGCCCGGAACTCGCAGGGCTACGACATCGAGATGGAGACCTCCATGGGGCGCAAGGAAATCGAAGTCGGCGTGATCGGAGCAGGGTCGTGGGGAACCACGGTTGCTGCGATGACCTGCGCGAATGCGTCGACGACGCTGTGGGCGCGTCGTGAGTCCTTGACGACCGAGATCAACGAGTCGCACACGAACGGTGACTACCTTCCCGACTTCACGTTGCCCGATGCGCTCCGGGCCACGAGCGATCTCGAGCGGATCGTCAGCAATGCCGACGTCATCGTGATGGCCGTCCCGTCGCACGGCTACCGAGATGTCGCACGCCAGGTCGCCGAGCACCTGCGCCCCTGGGTTCCGGTTGTCACGCTGTCGAAAGGCCTCGAACGCGAGACACGGCGACGGATGAGCGAGGTGACAGCGGAGGAGATGCCCGGTCACCCGATTGCTGTCTTGACCGGACCAAACCTGGCCAAGGAGATCATCAGCGGTCAACCCGCCGCGAGCGTCGTGGCGATCGATGACCACCGCATCGCCGAGGAGCTCCAGCGGCTGTTCTCTCGCCCGTCGCTGCGGGTGTACCGCAACCCTGACGTGGTCGGCTGTGAAGTGGCCGGTGTGGTGAAGAACGTCATCGCCATTTCGTCGGGAATGGCCCATGGGATGGGCTTCGGTGACAACACCCGTGCCACGCTGATCACTCGCGGGCTTGCGGAGATGACGCGACTCGGCGAGGAGCTCGGAGGCGATTCTGCGACGTTTGCCGGCCTGGCTGGCATGGGCGATCTGATCGCGACCTGCGCATCGACGCAAAGTCGCAACAACACCGTTGGTCGGCGGCTCGGCGAGGGCGAGTCGATTGACGACATCGTGTCGTCGATGAACATGGTCGCGGAAGGTGTGAAGTCGTGTCCGAGCGTTCTCGAGCTCGCAAGGGAGCATGGCGTCGAGATGCCGATCACCGAACAGGTCGTGGCCGTGTGCCACGAGGGCCGTTCGGCGAGAGATGCGCTGGCGGCCCTGATGGATCGCGACGCCAAGTCTGAACACGACTGACGGCGGGCGCTGATTGACTGGCGCCGTGACCGACGTGGCGACCCAGGCGACTCCCGCAAGCGACGAGGCGATTCCCGGCATCACGATCGGCTCGACCGGTCAGTACGCCCGGTGGACGGTGACGCCGTGGGGAGCCGTTGCTGCCTGGGGCCAAGATTCGCCGGTGGTGTTCGATTGGCACGTCGCTGCCGATGATCGCTGGCATTCGCCCATCAGCGAAGCAACCGTCCGCCAGAGCCGCATCGAGGGAACACCCGTCATCGAAACGCGGGTCCGAATCCCTGACGGCGACGCCGTCCAGAGAATCTGGGCGGTGCCGGATGGCGACGGCAACGTCATCATCGAGTTCGAGAACGAGTCGCCGTTGCCGGTGGCCGTCGCGCTCACCGGGCCGAAGGTCGTCACGGACCGGCCGCCAGCGGACGTTCCCGTCCAGGGCATCGAGCTTCCCGACGGCGCAGTCGTGCTCCCCGTGGGCCATCGAGCCATCGTCCGAGTCGCCCTGCCCTTCCCCGGTGGAGTCGGGCCGTCCTCGTTGGCCAACGTGCCGCCCGCCCTCGCGGTGGTCCGTGGCTGGACGAGGGTCGTCGAACAGGCCAGTCGCATGGTGCTCCCGGACGAACGGCTCGTCGAGGCGCTCGTCGCCGCGAGATGTGACCTGTTGCTCGAAGGCCCCGTGTCAGCTGAGGACGACCCCGTTGGCTTCCTGCTCGATGTCGCGGAACTCGTTCGGTGCGGCGACTCCGCGGAGGCGTGGCTGCTCGACGTGGTCGAGCCCGCAGAGCGTGTGGCAAAGCAGGCGTCGAAGCGGGGTGCATCCGATGACGATGTCGCTGATGCGCTCGCGGCGCTTGGTGCGTGCCGCGTCGTCACGATTCGGGCCGGAGATGTGCGCGCTGGCGACGACATCGATCGTACGACGAGCAGGCTTGCT
>CALIOL010000117.1 GCA_938044705.1 uncultured Ilumatobacter sp.
CCGACAGGGGCGATTCTCGATGTGGAAGGAGGCGAACTCACGGTCACCGAACGAGACAACGGGCTGCGCCTCGACCTCGACGCTCCAACGCTGCCTCGACGGGCCGGAGACCAGTACTACGAAGGCGTGCTGGTGCTTCAGGACGGCAGTGAGGTGACCGCTGGATCGTTCAACGAGGGGTTCGGAGTCATCCTGTCCGCTGGCGTCGCTCTCGACCGCGTCGAGCAGTTTCTCGTCGTGACCGGCGAGCTCGGGAGTGACGTCGTCGACGTCGTCCTCAAGCTCGATGTCCCGCAGTCCTGAGTCGGCCCGGACGACTCGTCTGGGTCAGCGCGGCTCGCGTGGCAGACCGAGAACGCGCTCGCCGAGAATGTTGCGCATGATGTTCGAGGTGCCGCCCATGATCGTGTAGCCCGGTCCATAGGCCAGTCCCTTGGTCACGTCGTTCCACAGCGTGGCCTCTGCTCCGAAGACGCGACCAACGAACTCGGCGACGGCGATCTCGTGCTCGGTGCAGAAGCACTTGGTCGCAGCGGAGAACCCTGCGGGTGCCTGGCGCAACACTTCGCGGGTGACGAGGATGCGCCCGAGCCGGTAGGCGGTCTCGAGCCGGGCGATCTCCTGGCGGACGACCGGATCGGACCGGTCGGCTCGCTCGAGCGCGAGTTCGTACAGCGCGCGGTTGGAGACCAGTCGGTCGATGCCACCGCGTTCGTGCTCGAGTTGCACCATCGTCTGCTTGAACGCGTTGCCTTCGACGCCGACGAGGTTCACCGCGGGGACACGCACATCGGTGAAATAGACCTCACAGAAGTGACGATTGGTGGTCATGTCGGTGATCGGACGGACTTCGATGCCCGGCGTGTCCATGGGAACGATGATCTCGCTGATGCCTCGATGCGGAGGTCCGGAGGAGTCGGTGCGACAGATGAGGTAGCAGTAGTCGGCGTCACTGCCGAAGCTCGTCCAGATCTTCTGTCCGTTGATCACGAAGTCGTCGCCGTCGCGCTGTGCCGAAGTGGACAACGATGCGAGATCGGATCCCGAGTCGGGCTCGGACATGCCGATGCACCACGTGGTGTCACCGGCGAGCATCGGCGGCAGAAACTCGGCCTGTTGATCCTCCGTGCCGTACGCAATCAGCGTGGGACCCATCTGGCGATCAGCGAACCACATCGCTGCGATCGGGGCGCCAGCGGCGATCAGCTCTTCGCCGATGATGAGGCGTTCGATCGGTGGGCGACCACCGCCGCCGAACGCTTCGGGCCAGCACATGCCGACCCAACCCAGGGCGCCCAACTCGTGGGCAAAGTCCTTCGAGTAGCCGTTGATCCAGGAATCGTTGTGCCGCCCGTACCGTTCCACCGCCTCGGTCGCGACCTTGCGGGCTCGAGCTCGAAGTTCGATCTGGTCGGAGGTCCACGCGAAATCCATCGCTCTCGATCGTAGGTCGTCGTCGAGGGACTGTCCTGATCCAGGCCGGTGAACGTCTGTTGCCTCTCGGTCGATGGTTGGCGTCCCCATCGCTCGGGTGGTAGACAAGTACAAGACAAGTGCTCGACGTGACCGAGCGCCTGTACCACCGACTCAACCGGAGCTCCCATGACCGAATCGACCATCATCTACACCATCACCGACGAGGCGCCAGCGCTGGCGACCTACTCGTTCTTGCCGATCGTCAAGGCCTTTGCCAGCGCCGCTGGTGTCGACGTCGACACCCGTGACATCTCGCTCGCCGGTCGGGTGCTGTCGCAGTTCCCCGAGCGGCTGACGCCGGAGCAGCAGGTGCCCGACGCGCTGACCGAACTCGGTGAGATCGCGCTCACGCCCGGTGCGAACATCATCAAGCTGCCCAACATCTCCGCGTCGATCCCGCAGCTGAAGGAGACGGTGAGCGAGCTGCAGTCGCTGGGCTACGACCTTCCTGAGTTTCCGGACGATCCCCAAACCGATGAAGAAGCGGCGATTCGAGCCAAGTACGGCGTCGCGCTCGGCTCCGCTGTCAACCCGGTGTTGCGTCAGGGGAACTCGGACCGCCGCGCCCCCAAGGCAGTTAAAGAGTACGCCAAGAAGAACCCGCATTCGATGGGAGCGTGGTCGAACGAATCGCAGACCCACGTCGCCACCATGGGAGCAGACGACTTCGCCTCGAACGAGCAGTCGATGACCATGTCCGATGACGGGTCGATCCGCATCGAACACGTCGATGCTGACGGAACGGTCACGGTCTTGAAGGACTCCGTGCCGGTGCTTGCCGGTGAGGTTGTCGACTCCACCGTCATGCGCGTCGCTGCGCTGCGCACCTTCCTCGCTGAGCAGGTTGCCGACGCCAAGGCGCGTGGCGTGCTCTTCTCGCTGCACATGAAGGCCACGATGATGAAGGTCTCGGACCCCATCATCTTCGGTCACGCCGTCGAGGTGTTCTACGCCGACGTCTTCGAGAAGTACGGCGAGGTGCTGGCCGCTGCTGGCGCGAACCCAAACAACGGGCTCGGTGGAGTGCTGTCGGCGCTCGAGTCGCTCCCAGCTGACCAACGGACAGAGATCGAAGCAGCGTTCGACGCCGCATCCGCGGCCGGCCCCGACCTCGCAATGGTCGACTCGGACAACGGCATCACCAACCTCCACGTTCCGTCCGACGTCATCATCGACGCGTCGATGCCGGCAATGATCCGCGACTCCGGGAAGATGTGGAACAAGGACGGGGAACGTCAAGATGCCAAGGCAGTCATCCCCGACTCGTCCTACGCAGGGATTTATCAGGCCACGATCGATGACTGCATCGCGAACGGTGCGTTCGACCCGTCGACCATGGGCACGGTGCCCAATGTCGGTCTGATGGCGCAGAAGGCCGAAGAATACGGCAGCCATGACAAGACCTTCGAAGCGCCGTCTGCGGGCTCGATCCGTGTCGTGTCGGCGAGTGGCGACGTGCTCATGTCGCACGACGTCGACACCGGCGACATCTTCCGGGCCTGTCAAGTGAAGGACGAGCCGATCCGTGACTGGGTGCGCCTCGCCGTCAGTCGAGCCCGAGCGACCGGCGCACCCGCGGTGTTCTGGCTCGACCCCGACCGCGCTCACGATGCGCAACTCATCGAGAAGGTCAACGCCTACCTCCTCGACCACGATTGCAACGGTCTGAGCATCTTGATCAGAACGCCGACCGAAGCGACCAAGTACTCACTCGAACGCATCCGTCGCGGCGAGGACACCATTTCGGTGACGGGCAATGTGTTGCGCGACTACAACACGGACCTCTTCCCGATCCTCGAGTTGGGCACCAGCGCCAAGATGCTGTCGGTCGTCCCGTTGCTGAACGGTGGCGGGCTCTTCGAGACCGGCGCTGGCGGATCGGCCCCGAAGCACGTCCAGCAGCTCGTGAAGGAGAACTACCTGCGGTGGGACTCGCTCGGCGAGTTCCTGGCCGTCGGTGTCTCCTTCGAGCACCTCGCGGAGGTGACCGGGAACGACGCTGCTCGCATGCTCGGCGAGACGCTGGACACGGCGACGGGACAGCTGTTGGACAACGGCAAGTCCCCAGCCCGTCGCCTCGGTTCGATCGACAACCGCGGCAGCCACTTCTACATCGCGCTCTACTGGGCGCAGGCGCTCGCCGATCAGACCGAGAATGCCGACGTCGCAGGGCGTTTTGCTCCGCTCGCAGCAGCACTCACCGAGAACGAGTCGAAGATCAGCGACGAGTTCCTCGCCGTGCAGGGACAGCCCGCTGACATCGGTGGGTACTACCAGCCGGACGACGCGAAGGCGGCGGCGATCATGCGGCCCAGCGAAACGTTCAACTCGCTGCTCGACACGCTCTGATCACTCCGAATCGAGTGGGGTGAGCACCACGACCGCGGTGTCATCGGGGCGGAGCGCAGCGTAGCCATCGAGACCCTTGTCGTAGTGGCGCCAGCGGTCCCAGAGGCGCTCGCGTTCGGCGCCTTCTGCACCTCGTCCGATCACGCTCACCGACACGTCGGTGAGCGTGATCGAAGCGTGCGGATTCGCCTGCAGGTTCAGCCACCAAGCCGGCTCAGGGGCGCCCCAACCGTTCATTGCCATCGTCACGAAGTCGTCGCCGTCGCGGTAGTACCCGATCATCACGCTTCGCGCCTGGCCGCTTCGGCGACCCGTCACGGTGAGTTGTGCCAACCCGTATCGATCGGGAGTCGGGGCGCGCAGCCCGAGCCTGCGTCCGCTGAAGCGGTAGAGCCCGCGATGGATCTTCCAGGCGGTACGGATCACCCATCGGGGCGGGAGCCAAGGGGACCTGGCGGGAGACGCGGAGAGCTCGTTCGTGGACATGGTTCGACCGTACGGGCCACACCGCTACCCGTCATGGGCCCTCCGGCTCTTTCGCATCAGCCGAAGGGATGAGTTGGAAGCGGGGTTCGGTCCCCGCCGCGGTCAACGGTCGGCGAGGTCGACGTAGTTGCGCTCGTCGGCGCCGGTGTACCACTGGCGAGGCCGGCTGATCTTCTGGCCTTCGACGAGCAGCTCGTCCCAGTGAGCCAGCCAACCCGACATGCGCGGGATGGCGAACAACACGGTGAACATCTCGGTTGGGAACTTCAGAGCCTGGTAGATCAAGCCGGAGTAGAAGTCGACGTTCGGGTACAGCTTGCGCTCGATGAAGTACTCATCGGACAGCGCGACTTCTTCCAGCTTGAGAGCGACATCGAGCAGCGGACTCTTGCCGGTCACGTCGAAGACGTCGTAGGCAGCCTCCTTGATGATGGTGGCCCGTGGGTCGTAGTTCTTGTAGACCCGGTGCCCGAAGCCCATCAGGCGGCCTTCGCCCTTCTTCACGGACTCGACGAACGCCGGGACGTTGTCGACCGTTCCGATGTCGTTCAGCATGCGAATGACGGCTTCGTTTGCTCCTCCGTGGCGCGGGCCGTACAGCGCCGATGCGGCTCCCGCGGCTGCGGAGTACGGATCGGCATGGCTCGAGCCGATGACGCGCATGGCCGTCGTCCCGCAGTTCTGCTCGTGGTCTGCGTGGAGAATGAACAAGATGTCCATCGCCCGTTCGAGGCGCGGGTCGACTTCGTAGTCGCCGATCTTCCACATCATGTTGAGGAAGTTCGCCGAGTACGACAGGTCGTTGTCTGGCATGTTGAACGGGAGTCCAACGGAGAATCGGTAGCACATCGCAGCGATGGTCGGGGCCTTGGCGATGAGGCGCAGCACCTGGTGATTGCGTTCCTCGGGATCTTCGATCTCTTTTGCGCCGTCGTAGAACGTGCCGAGCGCAGCGACCGCCGAGACGAACATGCCCATCGGGTGCGCGTCGTAGTGGAACCCTTCGGCGAACTTCTTGCGCATGTTCTCGTGGATGAACGTGTGGTGCGTGACGTCGTGCTTCCACTGGACGAGTTCGGTCTCGTTCGGCAGTTCGCCGTTCATGAGGAGGTAGGCGACCTCGAGGTACGTCGACTTCTCAGCCAGCTGCTCGATCGGGTAGCCGCGATAGCGAAGCACGCCGTTGGTGCCGTCGAGGTAGGTGATCGCCGACTGGGTTGCGGCGGTCGACATGTACGCAGGGTCGTACATGTAGAGACTCGGATCGAGCTCACGCAACGCCGAGGACGGAAACACGCCACCTTCGATGGGGACCGTCACAGTCTTTCCGGTGCGGTCGTCGGTGATGGTGATCGTTTCGGGCACGTGGCTTCCTCCGGTGCGTGGGATGTTGGGCGTGGCCGAAGGATCTGCTCCGAGCACGTCGCTCACAATAACTGCTCAATGCGTTTCACACCTCAACGCGACGACCGAGGTCGACTGATCGATGTCGAAACGTTTGCGAGATGCGTCGTTCCTGCGTGCGAGGGCCGAGATATTCGCCGAGCGTCGAGACCGGCTGCGCGAGGATGAGCGCATGCAGCGTGTTCTCCCCATCGTCTTCGTCGGTCTCGTGGTGGCTGCATGCGGCGACTCGACCGATTCAACGGGACGGGCGCCTGGCGGCGCCGCCGGCCAGAACAGTGAGCAGGTCGCGCCGGTGTCTGGTCCACTCGACAGCAGCGTGACGGCCGA
>CALIOL010000118.1 GCA_938044705.1 uncultured Ilumatobacter sp.
CGCAGCGTGTCGCACTCTCGGTTGGTGGCCCCGAAGCTGCCGGCGATGAGCCTGAAGACAGCGCGCGACGTCGGCGTCTCGGCGTCGATGGCTGCAGCTGGGATCGGGGAGGTCATGCGGGGAGTCTGTCAGGCGAATTTCCTGACGAGACGTTCGATGGTGCCGACCGTACGCATCGTCATCGGACCCAGCACCTGCTCGATCTTCGGGACGGGAAGCTTCGAACCGCTGACTCCGTCGAGCGGGAGCCAGAACCACTCGAGGCCGTCGAAGGTCACGAGGTCTTCCTTCGGGGTGAGGGCAGCCACGTCGGCGATCTGGGCGTCGGTCGGCGCTTCGGCGAGAAAGGTGACCTGCGTCTTGCCGGTGGTCGCTGCGAGTTGATCCTCGGTGAACGGCTGACGCTCGATGATGCGGCGAAGCGCAAGTTCACTGCGCAGGAACACCGGCGCGTCGAAGCCGTACGCCTCGCTCAAGAGCGAGGTGAATGCTGGTTCTGTGAGCTCCACGCGCACGGAGTCCGTTGGCCGACACACGATGTTCCCGGCAGCTTGGAACGCAGCGACATCGGTGAACCCGGCGTCGACCAGCGGCGCCAGCAACTCCTCGTTCGTGATGCGCCTCGAGCCGGTGTTGATCGCTCGAAGGAACAACGTCAGGAACGGTCCCGGTGTGGTCATGGGTCCACGGCGTCGACAACCCACATGTTGACGATCCCGCCGACCACGCGTCCGGCCTTGGCAGCGCTGTCGATTTCATCGGGCTTCGAGCGGCGAGGATCGATCCCGTCGACGACGAGCACCGTCACTGCACCCTGTTCACGTGCGGCCTCGAGAAAGGTGTCACCGGGATGGGTGTCGCTCTGGTGAGCGACGTCACCGAGATGCAGGTCGTACACGAAACGGTCGATCGTGAGCGAAGCGCGCGGCGCCGGTGAAGTCGTCGACGGATATGCGGACAACTTCGGAAACCACTTCGATGCTGACGAGAACGTCAGCTCGTTCTGGTCCGCGGTCTCGATCGCGTCGATCGGAATGATGATCTCGGCGCGGCCGTCAACGACCGAGGTTCTTGACCCCGGACGTCGACGACGAGCCATCTCGGTGACGTCCGGTCAGCTCTGCTGGGACTTCTGGCGGATGATGTTCAGCGCAGAGCCGGCCTGGAACCATTCGACCTGCTCGGGGCTGAACGTATGGTTCGTCGCGAACTCGATCGTGGAACCATCGGGCTTGGTGACCTGCACGGTGACCTGCTCGCCGGGAACAGGCGGGAGCGTGAGCACCGAGATGCGGTCGTCTTCGTCGATCCGGTCGTAGTCCGCCGGGTCGGCAAAGGTGAGCGGCACCATGCCCTGCTTCTTCAGGTTGGTCTCGTGGATACGAGCAAAGCTGCGTGCGATCGCCACGAGGCCGAGGCGGAAGCGAGGCTCCATCGCAGCGTGCTCGCGGCTCGACCCCTCGCCCATGTTCTCGTCGCCGATCACGACCCAGGGCTGCCCTGCCTTGTGGTACTCCTCGGCGATCGCAGGGAAACGTTGGGTCTCACCCGTGAGTTGGTTCTTGCCGAAGCCCACCTCGTAGCCCTCGTAGGCGTTCACGGCTCCGAGGTACAGGTTGCCCGAGATGTTCTCGAGGTGGCCGCGGTACTTCAGCCATGGGCCGGCCATCGAGATGTGATCGGTGGTGAACTTTCCCTGTGCCTTGACGAGCACGGGGAGATCCGTGAAGGTCTCGTTCGGAACCGGTTCGAACGGCGTGAGCAACTGCAGGCGGTCGCTCGTCGGCGACACGATGACTACGATGTCGTCGCCGCCGTCGGCCGGGGGAGCGGTGAACGTGTCTTCGCCGCGGTCGTACCCCGCGTCCGGCAACACTTGGCCGACCGGTGCCTCGAGGGTCACCTCGGTGCCGTCGGGAGCGGTGATGGTGTCGACCGTCGGGTCGAAGTCGAGCTTGCCGGACAGCGCGATCGCCATCACCGTGTCGGGAGACGTGACGAAGGCGAGCGTGTTCGGCGAGCCGTCGTTGCGCTTCGGGAAGTTGCGGTTGTACGACGTGACGATCGTGTTGATCTCGCCGGTCACCGATTCGGGTCGGCTCCACTGGCCGATGCACGGGCCACATGCGTTTGCGAGCACGCTTGCACCGACCGCCTCGAGGTCCGCGAGGAGTCCATCTCGTTCGATGGTGGCACGGGTCTGCTCCGAGCCTGGCGTGATCATGAGCTCGATCTTCGAGGTGAGTCCCTTCGCAGCGGCCTGACGAGCGATGGATGCTGCTCGGGTGATGTCCTCGTACGACGAGTTCGTGCATGAGCCGATGAGGGCTGCGGACGGCACGAGTGGCCACTCGTTCTCACGAGCAGCGGCGCCGACGCCGTCGGCGCCGACCTTGTGTGCGAGGTCCGGTGTGTGCGGCCCGTTGATCAGCGGCTTCAGCTCGTCGAGGTTGATCTCGATCAGCTGGTCGTAGAGCGCGCCGTCGTCGGGACGCAGGTGCTCGGCGACCTTGTCGGCCGCATCGGCGATGCCCTCGCGGAACGTGGCCTTGAGGTAGTGGCTCATGTTTTCGTCGTAGCCGAACAGCGATGTGGTGGCGCCGATCTCGGCACCCATGTTGCAGATCGTGCCCTTGCCGGTTGCCGAGATCGAGTCTGCGCCCGGGCCGTGGTACTCGACGATGGCACCGGTGCCGCCCTTGACGGTGAGCTGGCGGGCCACTTCCAGGATGACGTCTTTCGGGCTCGACCAATCGCTGAGCGTCCCGGTGAGCTTGACACCGATGACCTTGGGCCACTTGACGTTCCAGGGGAACCCGGTCATCACGTCGACGGCGTCTGCGCCACCGACGCCGATCGCGACCATGCCGAGGCCGCCAGCGTTGGGGGTGTGGCTGTCGGTGCCGATCATCATGCCGCCGGGGAACGCGTAGTTCTCCAGGACGACCTGGTGGATGATGCCCGACCCTGGGCCCCAGAACCCGAGGCCGTAGCGAGCAGACACCGAGCGGAGGAAGTCATAGACCTCCTTGTTGGTGTCGACGGCGACGCCGAGGTCGATCTTGGCGCCGACCTTGGCCTGGATGAGGTGGTCGCAGTGCACGGTGGACGGCACGGCAGCTTCCTCGAGGCCGGCCGTCATGAACTGGAGCAGCGCCATCTGGGCCGTGGCGTCCTGCATCGCCACGCGATCCGGGTGGAAGTCCGCGTAGCTGCTGCCTCGCTCGAGCTCCTGATTCTGCGGGTCGGTGAGGTGGTTGATCAGGATCTTCTCGGTCAGCGTCAGCGGGCGGCCGAGGCGGTCGCGTGCGATCTGGACGTTTCCGGGAAGTGCGGCGTAGACGGCATCGACGAGTTCGATGGGAGTGGTGGCGGTCGCTTTCATGCCTTTCATCATGCCAGGTATACAAGTAGAGTACAAGTTCATGACGAGCCGATCTTCCGACCCGACACCCGGCACGGCGCCCGATTGGGTCGGCATCGACCACGTGCAAGTGGCGATTCCGGTCGGTGCGGAAGATGATGCCCGAAGGTTCTACGACGGCGTGCTCGGGCTCACTGAGGTGCCCAAGCCTGCCGACATGGCCAAGCGAGGCGGCGCATGGTTCGAGGCCGGTGCTGTCCGAGTGCACGTGGGCTCCGAGGAGCACTTCGCGGCCGCCCGTAAGGCGCACCCGGCGTTGACGATGCGTGGCCTGAGAGCATTCGTCGAGGCGAGCGATCTCGATGCAACGTGGAACACGGAGCTCGCTGGGCTGGTTCGGTGCCACGTGTACGACCCGTTCGGAAACCGCATCGAGCTCGTCGATGCCGACACGATCGGAACGCAAGCGTGAGGCGCATTCGCTACCAGGAGATCGCAGAGCAGCTACGCGCTCGGCTGGCAGACGCTGCGGTTGGGTCTGTGCTGCCGTCGGAGTCGGAGATGTCCGCCGAGTACGAAGCGTCGCGGGTGACCATTCGTCGAGCGCTGGAGATCGTTCGCGACGAAGGTTTGATCGCTGCTCGCCAGGGCTTCGGCTGGTACGTGGCGGGCGACCCGGTGCGCCAGTCGTTGGAGTCGCTCGGGACCATTGAGTCGCAGGTCGAGGGCGTCGGCAAGATGAGCGAGCGCAAGATCGCGGAGTTCGCGTTCGAAGACGCTCCAGCTCGCGTCCGAAAGGTCCTCGAGGTCGACCAGGTCCTGCGGGTGAAGCGGGTCAACTTGGCCGACGGTGAGCCGTTCGCCGTGGTGACGGTGTGGTGTCCGGCCGATCTCGCGGGGACGTTCTCGAAGCACGATGTCGAGCGCCGTCCGTTCTACGAGCTACTGGACATCGAGCTGCGCGGTGCCACCCAGACCATCGGGGCGGATCTCGCCGCGGCTCCCGACGCTGCCCTGCTCGACGTGCCCGCTGGTGCTCCGGTCCTGCGGTGTCAGCGTGTCACGACCGACCACACCGGCCGCGCCGTGCTGCTCAGCGAGCACGTGTTCCCAGCGCACCGCACCGAGTTCGTGGTCGACCTGCCACAGGCCGAACCGAGCATGACCCCGAGCGGGCTTCGCCTCGTCGACTGACCGCGACGCTGCGGACCCACTTCGCGAAGCTCCGTGGCGCCGCGTGGTGGCCGACGCGTAGGTTGGGCGCATGAAGATGTGGGACAGCTTCCGGTCGGTCGCTCAGTTCGCTCCCATCGAGCTCGATGCGACGAAGCGCAAGCTCGGCAAGGTCGCGTCGGTCGACGACCTGCGGCGTCTTGCGAAACGGCGCCTCCCCGCCGGTGTGTTCGACTACATCGATGGGGGAGCCGAAGACGAACGGAGTCTCGCCTCGAGTTCGGCTGACTTTTCCCAGCTCGAGTTCCGGCCGCGGGTGATGCGCGACGTCAGCCAGCTCGACACCTCGACCCGCATCTTCGGTGAGCCTGCGTCGATGCCGGTCATCTTGTCGCCGACCGGTTTCACCCGGATCGCTCATTCGGAAGGCGAGTTGGCGGTCACCCGAGCAGCGGGTCGTGCTGGGATCCCGTGGTCGTTGTCGACGATGGGGACGCGCTCGATCGAGGAGTGCGCTGATGCGAATCCGTCGGGGCAGAAGTGGTTCCAGATCTACACGTGGAAAGACCGGGCGCTGGTCGAAGATCTCGTCGGCCGCGCCAAAGCTGCTGGCTACGGAGCGGTCTGGTTGACGGTGGACACCGCCGTGCTCGGTCGCCGAGAGCGAGATGTTCGCCGCGGGATGACGTTGCCGCCCAAGCTGGGTCCCAAGACCTTGGTCGACGGCGTCATCCACCCGGCGTGGACGTGGAACTTCCTCCAGGGCGGCCCGATCACGTTCGCGAACATCGTCGGACAGCACGACGAGGACGGCTCGACCGCGATCTCGCTCGCGGACCACGTCGCCCGTCAGTTCGACCAGGCGCTGTCGTGGGATGACATCGATTGGCTGCGTTCGATCTGGGACGGTCCGATCGTGCTGAAGGGCATCCAGACCGTGGAGGACGCCAAGCAGGCGGTTTCGATGGGGGTGGACGGCATCGGTCTCTCCAACCACGGAGGCCGGCAACTCGACGACGCACCGAGCCCGGTGTCGCTGATCGAGCCGGTGCGACACGAGATCGCCGATCAGGCGACCATCATCTGTGACGGGGGTGTTCGCCGAGGGAGCGACATCGTGAAAGCGATCGCGCTGGGAGCCGATGCGGTCTCGCTCGGTCGCCCGTACTTCCTCGCGCTCGGCGCAGGCGGTGAGGCCGGCGTGGATTGGCTGCTCGACTTCTTGCGGGAAGGGCTCGAACGGACGATGGCACTCAGTGGTTGCCGCTCGCTCGCCGAGATCGACCGCGACCTCGTCACCTGGAAGCGCTGAGCTCACGGCGATCGGCCGGCGCTTCGGTAGACCGCTGCGACGGTCGAGCTCCGTCTACGGTTGACCCGAGGGTCATGGAACCGGACGAACAGACTGAGCATGCTGCTGGTGGAGCGTCGATCACCACGTTCACACTCGAGTCGAGGACGGTGAAGCTCCGTTCCCGCGGGCCCGACCTGGAACATCGGATCACGGCACCCGATGGGGTGACCGTTCGAGGCGAGTCGAGTGGGCGCAGCCTCAGGAGCCCGGCCGCATTCCATCGCGAGGACGGGAGTCCAGCGTGGACACTGAGCGGTGCTGGCAGGCTGTCTCCGTCGACCTGGATGCTTCGAGATAGCGCCGGACGAGACCTCGCTCGATTCGTGAGCTCGTCGATCCGACGGGGTTCGACCCGAATCGATACGGCTTCGGGCGCGGAGCTGACCTTCGAACCAGCGTCCAACCTGCCACGGGACTACGCCAAGGCAGCA
>CALIOL010000119.1 GCA_938044705.1 uncultured Ilumatobacter sp.
ACGACGGTGCGGTTGCCGGTGGCGTCGATGCGGTAGAGGTTGCCGTTGCCGACGGCGTAGATGTAGCCATCGGCGATGCGGTAGCCCATGGCGTTGTAGTTGTCGGTGTCCGGGCCGATGCGGGTGTACGTGCCGGCGCCCGGATCGAACTCGGCGAACTGGCCGGCGATCACCTGGTAGAAGCCAGGGTCGCATGCGAAGGTCTCGTCAGCGGCCGAAGCCGACTGTGAGACGGGAAGCAGCGCCATCGAGATGGCGGTGCCGGCGACGATGCTGCGGGTGATGTAGCGAGAGATTGACATGGTTGCTCCTGGTGGTTGTTGGGACCAACCGTCGGCTGATCTGCACATAGAGCTTCGGCAACTCTGCTCCAGAGCTGACCAAGAAAAGATCAGGTCTCGCTCAAGATGGTGAATTCGGTTGATCCGGTCCGGTCGAGCACCGTTGCCGGCCCGACTTGTGCAGACGGGGCGGATACGCCATACTCAACGTCTATATTCAAACGCATACGTTTGGGTTCGTCATTTGTGGTCAAGCCATACAGACAGGAGAAGACGCCATGTCGTCCAAGTCAGGTCCAGGTCAACCGCCCCCAACGTTGCGTGCGGCTGAGGAATTGCGATGAGCACGACCATGTCGCGCATCTCGGTGGCGTCGGGCGGTGCCTCTCGACTGGTCGACCAAACGTCGGGACAGGTGAAGGCTCGTCACCTCCTGATCATCGATGACGGCGGCGACACGCTGCCGACTGCTCTCGAGTGGACGAGACGTCATGCCGAATCGAGCGACCGGATCACCGTGTTGACCACCGTGTCTCACGTCTGTCCAACCGCCGGGTCCGAGTTCTCGTTTGCCGCGGGTGAACACCTGCCGTCGGAGGCCGATGTCCGCAACGCCGGAGCGGCCCTGATTCGACGCGTGTTCGGGGCTGACGAAATCGGAGAGCGCGTCAGACACGTCGTGCGACGCGGGTACGTCCACCGCGTGGTCGACGAATACACATGCGACTCGACTGTCGTCGTCGTTGCCCAGTCTGCGACCCGACGTTGGGTCGATCGCGTCAGCCCCTCACCGATCCGGCGCCTGATCGGCCGCACGCGCGGACCGCTGATCATCGTCCAGCCGCACTGGGACGAACAGGAGTAGTACGCAGCGGCCTCCCAGGGGAAAGCGGCCTATCGCAGCGGAGCGATCGCCGACGAACCGCGGTACGCCGCTTGGTCGCCGAGCATCGACTCGATCCGCAAGAGTTGGTTGTACTTGGCGACACGATCCGATCGGCATGGTGCGCCGGTCTTGATCTGGCCGCAGTTGGTGGCCACTGCGAGATCGGCGATCGTCGCATCTTCGGTCTCGCCGGAGCGGTGACTCATCACCGAGGTGTACCCGTGGCGAGTCGCGAGTTGCACGGTGTTCAGCGTCTCGGTGAGCGAGCCGATCTGGTTCACCTTGATCAGAATCGAGTTGGCGACATCGGTGTCGATGCCCTGCTGGAGACGTACGGAGTTGGTGACGAACAGATCGTCGCCGACCAGTTGGGTTTTGTCGCCGACGGACTTCGTGAGCGCCGCCCAGCCGTCCCAGTCGTTCTCGTCCATCGCGTCCTCGAGCGAGACGATCGGGTACTTGTTCACCATCTCGGTCCAGTACCCCGCCATTTCGTCGGGGGAGAGCACCTTGCCCTCGTGTGTGAGATGGTACGCACCGTCTTCGAAGATCTCCGAGACCGCAGGGTCGAGCGCGATCGAGATGTCTTCGCCCGGTGTGAAGCCCGCCTTCTCGATTGCTTCGAGCAGCGTGGTGATCGCTTCCTCGTTCGATGAGAGGTTGGGGGCAAACCCGCCTTCGTCGCCCACCGCCGTGGACAGGCCGCGGTCGCCGAGCACCTTCTTGAGCACGTGATACGTCTCGGTGCCCCAGCGCAGCGCCTCGGAGAACGACGGTGCGCCGACCGGCATCACCATGAACTCTTGGAAGTCGATCGAGTTGTCCGCGTGGGACCCGCCGTTGATCACGTTCATCATCGGAACGGGCAACACATGGGCATTCGGCCCGCCGACGTACTGGTAGAGCGGCATGTCCAGCTCCATCGACGCAGCCTTGGCAATGGCGAGGCTCGTGCCGAGGATTGCGTTCGCGCCGAGCCGTGCCTTGTTGTCGGTGCCGTCCAAGTCGATCATCACCTGGTCGACCAGGCGCTGGTCGAGGGCGTCGTAGCCGATCAATTCGTCGGAGATCTCGTCGTTGACGAACCCGACCGCCGAGAGCACACCCTTGCCCCCGTACCGCTCGCCTCCGTCGCGCAGCTCGACGGCTTCGTGCTCGCCGGTCGAAGCGCCTGAGGGCACGGCGGCGCGCCCTTCGGCACCGGAGTCGAGGAGCACCTCGACTTCCACCGTTGGGTTCCCTCGGCTGTCCAGGATCTCCCGGCCGGCGATTGCGATGATCTCACTCATGGACGTCGAAGGTAGCCGCTTCGACGGCCTCTTCATCGGGAGCCTCGATGGTGATGTTGAGCTCGTCAGGCGCATCTGCGAGCACGTTGATGATGTATGACCGAAGTGCCTCCTCGAGACCCACATCCTCGCCGGTGCTCTCGCTCAAGAACCAGCGGTGCTCGAGCAGCTGGTGGTAGATCTCCGCTGCCTCGAGCTTCGCGAACAGCGACGGAGGAATCTGGGCGATGAGCGGCTCGAATCGATCATCGAGCCAGCGGACGGCGACGACGTTCTCCGCCAGCTGTCGCAGCGGCATCCCAGTCGAGGCAGAGGCTGCGGCACGCTCTTGGTGGAGCTCGCCGCCGAACGCCCTGATGTCGCCGAGCAGCCGCCGCGCCTGATTCTCGGTGGTTTCGAGACCCGTCAGGTTCTTGAGCCTGTCGCTGTGGAATCCGTGCTCCACAACGCGCGGGATGTAGCGAAGGCGACCTCCGTCAGCGTCATCGACGATGTCCATCTCTTCCACGTCGAAGCCGAGGTCGTGGAGTCGTTCGAGTCGTTGGGCGATCTTGTAGGTCTCGCCCGGCGCGAACTCCTGGGCTGAGGTCAGCTCGTCCCACAGTCGGTGATATCGATCCTCGATCTGCAGTGAGATCTCCATCGGGTCGATGTCGGCGTGCAACCGTTTTCCTGCCTGGAGGTCGAGGAGTCCTCCCGCAACGTTCTCGGTCGCAACGTGCAGGTCCAGCGATCGCTGGCCCGGCGACAGCTCTCGATGCAATTCCCCCGTCTCCATGTCGATGACGTACGCCGAAAGCGCACCGGCGTCGCGCCGAAACAGGGTGTTCGACAGCGAGCAGTCACCCCAAAAGAACCCGGCGAGGTGGAGTCTCACGAGCAAGCCCACGAGCGCGTCGAGCACTCGTTCACCGAGGTACGGAATCGTGAGCCCTCGACCAGCGAGCAGCGTCCGATACGGAATCGAATAGTCGAGGTGGCGCGTGACCAACATGCCGTCGACCCGATCCACTTTGTCGGTGACCGCCGCGACGACTTCAGCGGTCGGAAGTCCGGCATCGGCGAGTTCGCGGAGCAGCCGGTATTCGCGTGCGACGAGGTCGTCGGGGAGCTCTTTGATGACGTAGCTCGTGCCATCCAACTCGATGAGGCGCACGACGTGGCGGTGGAGGCCGAGCACTCCGTGCATGTGAGGGAGATCCCATGCTTCGAGGCGTTCCGAGAACGGAAGCGTGGCGATATCCGGGTGTTCCGCCGGTGTTGCGATCTGGAGACGCATGCGGGACAGTCTGGCGGCGAACCACTTCCTTGGAACGAAAATTCAAGTCCCCGGCAAGATGTGACGAAACACACCGCGTGACCGAACTCGATATGGAGACCGCACCAAGCGACGTTCCCGGTACCCCTAGTTTCACGCTGCCCGCCCCTGTGACGCCCCACATCGACGCGCCATTGGCGTCGACGTCGGCACCGGGTAGTCCCAAACGAATGCCCACCACATGGCTGCTCGCACTGACCGTCGCTGCTGCGACTGCGGCGTGCGGCATCGCCGCGCTCCAGATGGGGCGCGCCATGAACGGCCAGGACCGCATCGATGCGTTGACCGTCCCGCAGATCGGATGCGCGCTGCTCGCTGCGATCGGGATCGTTGCCTGGACCCGGATGGTCGTTGAAAACGCTCGACGGCTGCTCGCCGCGGGACGTACGACCGAAGCTCCGGTGCCCAGCAAAGTTGCGGCCGCCTGGGCGATGCCGCTGCTCGTCGGTGCTGCCGCAGTGGCATCGGTGGCGTTCCTCGAACGTCGGCTCAACACCGCTGACTCGGACACGACCTCGGCGATTCCGCTCGCTGTTGCGTTGTCATTCATCGTCGCCGGGATGCTCGTGTCGTATCGCCCACTGTTCATGCTGTCGTCCGTGATGCGTCGACTGGGGTCCGCGTCAGGCGCCTTGGCCCGATGGATCTGGGTGCCGATTTCGCTCGTCATCGCCGGGGCAGCGACGCTCGTTGCGCTGCGCGCTGGCGGTGCGTACGGCGACGGCTACGAGGGTGTCGCTCCCGCATGGGCCCTCGGTATCGTCGCACTCCCGCCCGTTGCCATCCTGCTCTCCCTCGCCTGGCGTGGGGGACGTGCGGTCGAAGACGCGGTCTGCTTTGCCTTCGACCGCCGCTCAGGCCGCAACACCTCCGGTGTCGGTCGTCGACCGCTCCTGGCTCGCGTGCTTCGTGGTGACGCCAGCCCTGCGATTCCGCTCGACACGCGACGCCACGTGCGCATCGTTCCCGGCGCCGACATCTTGAGGCTCGCACTCATGACGGCCGTGTCGGCGCTGACGTTGGTCAGCATCGTGGGTGCACTGGTCATGTTTCTCTTCTGGCGAGAATCCGGCGATGGGACGTTGTTGCCGTCGCAGCGGGACCGAGCCTGGACCGCGCTCGGTGGCCTTCAGACACTCGAGCGAATGCTGGCGATCGGGATGGTTGCAGTCGCCACGATCTGGTCCTTCATCAGCGTCCTCAACGCGCGCATCGCAAGCGGTCGTCGTCGGAACCCGATCCTCGCTGCGGCTGCCTGGCCTGCGGCGGCCTATGCGATCTGGCGACTCGGTATCCGTCTGGAAGACACCGACGCCGTGGTCGATGCGCTGGTTCTGTACGCACTCCAGGTCGTCGCGCTTTTCATCCCGTTCTTCTTGCTCGAGCGTGCAGCGCTCGCTGTCGGTGCCCGCCGCGGACCGCTACGTCTGACGTTCGCAATTGCTGCGGTCCTGCTCGTCCACATTCAGGGTCTGGGTGGGCTGCCAACGATCGTCGAAGTCACCGAGATCGATCGCTTCGGTCGTTTGGCCGGGTATCTCGCGCTGGCGGCGTTGCTGCAGCTGATCGCCACCATTGCCATCACCGACGCAAGCCATATCGTCGCCGATGCCGCAGCTGCGGTCGCCGACAAACACAACTTTCTTGCAGCCCAGCGCTCCCACGAAACCGAGCGCGAGAGCCGCCCAGCTCCGGTTGTCAACGCCCTGGTGCAGCCCCCGCCCGTCCCGACGGTCGCCCAGATGGCATCTCCGCCATCGCAGCCGTTGCCATGATGCGCTGACGACGCCCGCTTGGTCATGAACCTTCCGCCCCCACCTGACCCGACCGCCGGCTCTGGCCCGCCGTCCCTGCCGAGCTTGCCGTCGTTGCCGCGACCAGCGCCTGTGGCCGACGCCAACCCGTCACCGGTGGTCCAGGCTCCGCCCACAGACCCCGCTGTTGCTGCTGCGCCTGCTGCCATCGTGGCACCGCACACCGCTCCTCACGCCCCGCCTGCGATACCGGTCGTGCCGGTCGCGCCTGTCGGCGACGCCGCGCCCGTCGTGCCGGATGCGCCCGTGTTGCCTTCCACGCCCGTCGTGCCGGCCGCTCCAGTTGCTGCGTCTGTGCCGATCGTTCCGACCCTTCCCGCAGCGGCGCCCAAGCCAGCACCGCCGCAACCGCAACCGCAGGCTGATCACCCGGCCGGAGTCTCTCCGCTCGATGCTGCGGACCCTGACGACGCAACGGCGGAGGAACTCCGCCCGCTCCTGGGCATGCGTTTATGGCGCGTTGCGTTCGTGCTGTTGTGGTTCGCAACGATTCCGATCAACCTGTTCGCAGGGTCGACCGAATACTCGGTGCTTTCGTTCTTTTCAGCGCTGGGTGTCCTTGTCATTTTGTTCGTGTGGTCGATCGTTGCGGCGGTCAATGCAGAGCGGGCGCGGCCGTCGAGCGTGCACATCCACGCACCGGGCCCAGCCAAGGTGCTGCTGGCCTGGCTGATGCTGCCGCTGGTGTTTGCCCTCTTCGTGGGCGTCTCGCTCGCTCTCGGCGAGACCGCGAGGAACCTCGGCCCGGGCGACTTCGAATCCGCTCGGAACCTCGAAGGCGCAACCATCGTCGTCGTGATCTTCTTCATCGTTGCGCTGTGCATTGCCGTGTACTGCCCCTACGGGGTGTTGCGCGCCATCAGCCGCTATGTCGGTGGGAATCACACGCTCTTTCTCAACTGGTTCTTCGCTCCGATCCTCGCCGGCATCCTCGGCTTTACGCTGCTGATCGGCGTCGGTTTGTCTCTCGGTGCGAGTGGGTCGGACGGGGCGGGGATCGTCGGGAGCGCAGCGACCGTGGTCGCGCTTGCGCTCCCACCGATTGCCTGGATCATCGTGGGGCTTCGTGCGATGACAGACCTCGAGGAGTCACTCGTTCGTCGCCATGTCAAGACGGCGTCAGAACGCCGAGGCGCCGCCGGCGGGGTGAGTGGTCTGACACCGGCTCAGCAGGCGGCGATCGCGATTCAGAACACCGCTCCTAGCGCTCCGAGCGCTTGACCTCATCCCACAGGTCGTCGAGCGTCGCGAGATCGGCGTCCTTCAACTGAAGCGCTCGCCCTCTCGCGAGGGCTTCCACTCCTTCGAATCGCGTTCGAAACTTGTCCGACGCACGCCGCAGAGCGAGTTCTGGGTCGACCCCGACGTGCCGGGCGACGTTGACCACGGCGAAGAGCAGATCACCCAACTCGGCATCGGTCTCGACAGCGTCGCCCTGGTCGATCGCTTCGACCAACTCCGCGGTTTCTTCGATCACCTTGGGCATCGCTCCCGACACGTCGGACCAGTCGAAC